>JAJFGI010000338.1 GCA_021776215.1 Kiloniellaceae bacterium
GGGCGAGCTTTCCAGCCTTCAATCGCTGTCGAGGAATTTTCTCGCCTCGTCCGAGAAATTCATGTCGCAGAACGAGCCACCGTGGGTGAGGCCCCCGATGGGATCCTCAGGGGCGCCGTGTGCCTCGATTTCCGTGCGAAAGCATTCCGCGTCGTCTTGCGGAGCGTATCCCAGCCACGCCACATGTGAATTGTTGACCTTGCGCTGTGTATTGTTCGAGACGCCATAGACAGCCAGGAAATGATAGTCGTCGGCATCAATGCAACGGTCGAAGAGGTGCACGGCGTCCGGGTGGCTCAACCACGTGACGAGCATCCGTGGGTTGGTCGGTTTCGGCTCGAAAGATGCGATTCGAACACAGGCAACGGAAAGCCCGTGCTTGTCCGCATAGAGACTGGCCATCGCCTCGCCAAAGGCCTTGGAGACGCCGTAGTAACCGGTTGGCCGCAGCCGGGCGGTGGCATCCAGGGTTTGGCGGCGGGGATGAAAGCCCACCGCTTGAATGGAGCTGGCGTACACCACGCGGCGGACACCTTGGCGCCGGGCCGCTTCGAAGGCGTTGTACGTCAGCGTGAAATTGAGGGGAAATATCGCCGACCAGGGCCGTTCCTCGGGGATGGCGGCCAGGTGAACGACGCAGTCGACACCCTCCGTCGCGGCCTCCAAAGCGCCGAGGTCGGTGGCATCGAGCCGCACGAGCTCTTCCCTGTCGCGGGCCGTTCCAAGATCCGCGATGTCCACGAGCCGCAAAATGCGGTCGTCGCGGCGAAGCCCGTCGCGCAAGACACGGCCGATGCGTCCGGCGGCCCCGGTGATTAAGATGTGCGTGTCCGTCGTCATGGTGCCCCCTTGAACGTAGTCGGCGGCACGCAACTTTTCCTAATTTGCCCGGGCGCACAACGGTAAATCCGGGGGCGGGCGGGGAACAGGGCCTCGGGTAGGGCCAATGGCTTGCCTTGCACCAGGCTTCGGCCTAGCCTTGGGCCGACAAACTCAAAAAAAATAACCAACAGGAGAGGCATTATGACCCTGCGAATGAAGGTTATGACCGGTTTACTGGCCTCGGCCCTGCTGGTGCCGTTCGCGGCCCAGGCGGGCGAGACACTCGACCGAGTGATGTCGACCAAGGTTCTGACCATGTCGTCGGATCCGGCGTATCCACCGCAATCGTTCCTGAACGACAAGAACGAGATGGCCGGCTTCGACGTGGACGTCGGGCGCGAGATCGCCAAGCGCATGGACGCCGAGCTGAAGATCATCACCCCGGCGTGGGAAATCATCACCGCCGGCAAGTGGGGCGGGCGCTGGGACATGTCGGTCGGCTCCATGACACCGACGACGGAGCGGGCAAATGTGCTCGATTTCCCGGCCGTCTACTATTACACGCCGGCCTCGTTCGCCGTGCACAAGGACTCCAAGGTTTCCTCGATTGCCGACCTCAACGGCAAGAAGATCGGCGTGTGCGGCGGCTGCACGTACGAGGCCTATCTCAAGAAGGATTTGGTCATCGATGCCGAGGGTGTGCCCGCCTTCGATTACCAGGTGACCGCCGGCGAGATGCGGCTCTATGAAACCGATACGCACGCCTTCGACGACCTTCGTCTGGGCGATGGCACGCGGCTGGATGCCATCCTGAGCGCCCTGCCGACGATCCAGGAAGCGATCAAGAACGGCTATGCCATGAAGGTCGTGGGCGATCCGGTGTACTACGAGCCGCTGGCGGTCGCCGTCGACAAGGGGGATGCGGAATTCAGCGCCAAGATCGCCGAGATCGTCAAGGCGATGCATGCCGACGGCACCCTGAGCAAGATATCGCAGACCTGGTACGGCGCCGATCTGAGCACGGTCAAGTAGAGGTATTCCGGCGCGTCGTCGGATTCAGCGACGGAAGCCGTTGTGGCGGGGCAGAAACGCGCGCTGGCGTTCTTCCTCGCCGCAGCGGTGGTCTTCTTTCTACTCGACATTGGGACCGGATTCTTCGGCCGGCTCCTGGCGCCGGCGGGCCTGACCGGCGTAGCCGCCCGCGGCGCGGTTGCCGTGGTGCTGGCGCTGATCCTGACCGGCAATATCGCGCTCTTGCGCCTACTGCCGTTCTGGCCGCAGGTGATTGTCGTGTGGCTGCAGCTCTTGTTGCTGTTCCTGGCCTTCTTTGCGTCCTTCGACCTCAGCTACGATTTCATCCTGACACGCATTGGGTTTCTCATTACCCAGGGCGCCTTCACCACGGTCTATATCTCGCTGGCGGCCATTGCGCTGGCCAGCGCCATTGCCCTGCTCGGTGCCCTGGCCCGCCTGTCGAAGAACGGCTTCGCGTACGCCATTGCCGGGTTCTACATCTCGTTCTTTCGCGGGACGCCGCTTCTGCTCCAGGTCTACCTGATCTACCTGGGGCTGCCCCAGCTCGGTTTCGTGGTCTCGGCGGTGCCATCGGGCATCGCCGCCCTGGCGCTGTGCTACGGGGCCTATATGGCGGAGATTTTCCGCGCCGGCATTCAAGCGGTTCCGCGCGGCCAAAGCGAAGCCGGGACGGCCCTCGGCCTCAAGCCCAGCCTGATCCTGCGCAAGATTATCCTCCCTCAAGCGATCAAGATCATCGTCCCGCCGACGGGCAACCAGTTCATCGCCATGCTGAAGGATTCATCCCTGGTCTCGGTTATGGGTGTGTGGGAGCTTATGTTTCTCGCCCGCACCCAGGGCCGCGCCGAATTCAAGAATCTGGAGATGCTGATCACCGCGGCGCTCATCTACTGGATCCTCTCGGCGGTCTTCGAGACAATTCAGTCGCGCATCGAGCACCACTACCGCAAGGCCGACGTTCGCTAGTCGTTGCCGCCGACGAGACGAAGGCGGCTTTCGAAGTCCTCGCGGTTGAGATAGCAGCCGGCCATGCGGCGCTGGCCGCTGAAGGCGGTTCGGCCATGCAGGACCCGCCAGTTGTCGAAAATCAGCAAATCACCGGCCCGCAGGCCGCGACGCCATTGCAGCGCCGGGTCGTTGGCGAGTCGGTCGAAAGCGGCAATGGCCCGGTACAGGGTCGTCATCTCCGGCTCGGGCAGCCGAAACGGGGCCCGGTCGTAGTTGTTGAAGGACACTTGCAGGATGCGGCCGTCGCGGTCGAGGCGGAAGACCGGGCGCTCCGCCACAAGATGCGCCCCGTCCCCCAAGTATCGCCCCGGTATGGCAATACGACCGAGAATGGCATACTCGGCCGGGTGCTCGGCGGCTAGGCGGCGGGCGATCTCCAACCCGTCCACCAGCAGGCTGTCACCGCCTTCGGCCTGGTAGTCGAGGCAGAGAAGAATCTGCAAGCCCGGCGCGTCGTGGCTGTAGGTTGAATCCGTATGCGGGCGCAGGGTCTTGGGCGTGTAGGCGCTGTCCGCTCGCGCCTCGTTGGCCTCGAACTCCCACAATCCGCCGAAGATGGTTTCGCGTACATAGCCGATCTTACCGGCCAGGGCGGCCACCGACTCCTGTTGTGTGGGTGTCTGCGTTAGGACCGCGAAGCCCCGGGCTTCGATGGCCTCCAGCAACCGGCGCAGGCCGGCGTCATCCGCCACCACGTCGGCGTAGGGGAAGTCGACCCTGGCCTCGGCGATCTTCGCCCGGTCCCAAGGGCGGCGGCGGTCGGACGCGCCGCTGGTCGGCGCGGGAGCCCGGAAGTGCCACAAGAAGCCGGCATCGTAGGCAACGTTCTGCGGTCCATCGGGCCAGTCGATTTCAATCGACCGGCCGTCGGCCCCCAGGCGTGCCGCGAGGCCACGGATCGCCGGGTCGAGCCCGGCCGTGAACAGTTCGCGTTGGCCGCTGCGGGAATCGTAGCTTTGCGGGTCGGTGGCATGGTCGCGCAACCAAAGCCAGGGGTACTTGGCGCGCTCACCGGTTTCCCAGACGACCTCGAGGTCAGCCTCGCCGGGTTCGACCGCGCGGATGGCCTGGCTCATGATTCGGACTCCTTACCACGTATTTCCGCCCACAGTCTGGCGGTTGCCGGCCATCCCTGGCAAGAGGGGCATCGTTCGCTCCGCCTCGGCATGTGCCTTCTGTATAGCTCCTATCGCCGATTGCCGCTTTTGGTTCGGTGCCCCGCGTACTAGCGTTTGCACCGCGCGTAGGCTCGGGAAGGTAGGCCATGTGGTAGGGGCGAATTTTCAGGCGACTTCCGTGAATCCCCTGTGGGCGATCTTTGCCGGCTTATGCGCAAGCCTGATCGGCATTGGCTTGGCGCGATTCGCGTATACGCCATTGATCCCGGCGCTGATCGAGGCCGGGTGGTTCGATCCCCCGGCGGTTGCCTACCTGGGGGCGGCGAATCTTGCCGGCTATCTGGCTGGCGCCCTGTCGGCTGGCTGGATTGCGGCGCGCGTGCCCTCGGCGGTGGTCCTGCGGGCGATGATGCTGTTGGCCACCGCGACATTCTTCGCCTCCGCCATGCCCATTTCCTTTCTTTTGTTCTTCGTGTGGCGCTTTGCCTCGGGCCTGACGGGCGGCGTCCTCATGGTGCTCGCCGCGACGACAGTCCTGGCGTATGTGGCGCCCGCGCGCCGGGGCTTGGCCGGCGGCGCGATCTTCACGGGCGTCGGCTTGGGTATCGTGGCGTCCGGCACGTTGGTCCCGTTGCTGCTTGCGACGGGCTTAACCGAAACCTGGCTGGGCCTAGGGGTATTGGCCCTGGTGCTGACCGTGGCGTCGTGGGGCGGCTGGCCGCGCGAGGTACTGATCCGGCCGGCGGCTCGACCTGCGGCATCACACGGCGCACGGCCACGCCCATCGCTAGCTCTGACGGCCTTGTACGTGGCATACGCGTTGTGCGCCGTGGGCCTGGTGCCGCACATGATATTCCTGGTCGATTTCATTGCGCGCGGCCTGGGCCAAGGCGTGGATGTCGGTGCGCGGTACTGGGTGCTTTTCGGCCTTGGCGCGATCGTTGGTCCAGTGCTTGCCGGTTATCTGGCGGATCGCATTGGCTTTGCTCACGCGGTCCGCTTGGTGTTCGTGGTGCAAGGCAGCGCCGTCGCCCTGTTGACGGTTTGGACCGGCACCATTGGCTTGATCGCCTCAAGCGTGCTGGCAGGCGCCTCCCTCCTGGGAAGTTTACCTATTGTGCTTGGCCGGGTTATCGAGTTGACGCCGCCGGACGGTCTGGCGCGCAAGACCGCATGGGGCTATGCCACGACAGCGTTTGCCTTGGGCCAAGCGGCGGCGGCCTATGGCTATTCCTACCTATTCGCGCAGGGCGGCGGCTATGTGCTTTTGTTTGCCCTTGGCGCCGGCGCCCTGTTTCTCGCCGTGGCGATAGACCTGCTGGCGACGGTGATTCAAAATCGCCGGCACAGCCGAGGTTAGGCCCATGCGCGTTCTCCGGGCGGCGAACTACCAGTCGGTTCCCTGGAAGAATGGCCTGGGGACGACCCGAGAAATCCTCAAGCATCCGCAAAGCGCCGCGGACTTTAATTACCGCCTGAGCATCGCCGAGGTCCGTCATTCCGGCGCGTTCTCCAGCTTTCCCGGCTATGACCGGTTTATTACGCTGCTCGACGGCGACGGGTTCGAGCTGCGTTTCGCGGATGGGCGCACGCATGCCCTAACCGCGCGCCACGTACCCTTCTGCTTCGACGGTGGGATGCCGGTCTCGTGCACGGTAAAAGGCGGGCCATCCCAGGACCTCAACCTCATGATTCGCCGCCGGACGGCCCAAGCCGACTGCGCTGTGCAGGAGGTTGCGGGGCCCTTGGTCCTGCCGCCGGCAACGGGCGTGTGTCGTCTACTCGTCAGCCTGTCCGAAGACATCACCGTGCGCTGCGACGGCCACGCCGCTGTGCTCGGGTGCTGGGATACGGTGTCCCTCGCTGCGGCCGGGGTAAAGCTCGATGAAGTGGTTTGCGAAGCCGCCGACTCGGCGTTGATCTTTCATGTCGTTATAGCCCTGACCAGCGCGGGCGACACGCCGGAACGGTAACACTAGGACCCGCAATTCGTCTCCGGCTCGTCGCTGCCTTGGCCCGCTGCTTCGATCTCCTTGGTACGGCGCCAGGAGGCATCGTGAAGTTTTTGGCTCGAACCGGCGTCCACGTCCGCGTCGCGGGTGATCGCCACGCGGTCCGCGAACGATGTGACGACCGGGACCGATCCGCCTTTCTTTCCCACGGGTGCCGCGTCGCGGAGTCCTTTGCACTGGTAGCAGACGCCGGTCTTGTTCACGAGGGCGCAGAGGCCCTCGTAGCGTTCTTCCATGGTCTGCCGCGCCCTGGTCAGGCGGCCGCGGAAGGTACCTTCGGAAACGTCCAACATGCGCGCCGCTTCCCTGTTGGTGAAGCCCAACACGTCGCGTAGTACCAGGGCCGCGTGATCCTCCGGCTCCAGCGATCGCCCGACGCAGGTGAAGCAAAAAGCTAGATGCTCGCGCGCCTCGTAGACGAAATCGGGCGCATCGAAGGCGCCGGCGATATCGCCCCAGAGCTCGGGCGACTTGGCACATTCGTTGGCGTAGGCGACCTGGGAGCGGACCCGCCAGGGGCTTTGTTGCCGCAGATGATCGATGGCCGCGCGTGTGCCAATGGCGCACAACCAGGTGCCGAAGTTGGCATCGCCCCGATACGACGCCATGGCCCGCCAGGCGCGCAACAGGGACTCCTGCACCAGATCGTCCGTGTCATCGGGATGGCCGACCAGGCGCCTGATGACGGCGCGCAACTTACGCTCATGACCGCGCAGCAAGCGATCAAATGCGGCGCGGTCCCCCGACCGCGCCGCCGTGAGCAAATCTTCGTCCGGTGTGCCAGTCATTCTTTGGTCGCCTCGAAGCTCGGCCGGTCCCAAATCCGTTTCTGCCAGGCGGCCAAGCCGGGCATATCCCGCAGGGCCTCCGGCCAGGACGTGTGGGCTTCCGCAAAGGCGATCATGGGCGCGAGATAGAGGTCGGCCAAGCTCAATGTATCACCCGCCACATAGGGATTTGCGGTCAGCGCAGTCTCGAATACCGCCAGGCAGTCGCGCGCCGCCGCCAGAGCCTCGGCGGCCGGTGTCTCGGATTTAGCCAGTTCGCCCACCAGCGCCGGGTAAAGGTAGTCGATCTGCGCCGAGATCCAGCCGAACATACGGGCCTGGGCTTCCGGGTCTGCCGGCTGCAGCGCCGGGCCCGGGAAGGCTGTATCCACATATACGGCAATCGCCAGGGTTTCGAACAGGACGAGCGAGCCGTGGCGTAAAACGGGCATCTTGAGGAACGGGTGCAAAGCGCGGTGCGATTCGGCGCGGAACTCCAGGGGCTCCAGACTATGGGAGACCCCCTTCTCCAAGCAGATCATGCGTGCTGTGCGGGTGTAGGTGCTCGGCGCGAAGCCAAGGATTTCCAGCGTCGGCATTTAGCCCTCCATTCGGTTTGCCCCAGACCCTGTGCCACCGACCGCGCTCGTCGGAGATGACGGGCGGGTGGTAGGAGCACAAGGGAACGCCGGCCCGCAAAATGGCGGACCGGACGTTCTTTCCACATAGGGTTAGACGATGCGCCGGCGTTTGCCTGTTAACCGGCTGAGGAGGCGTATGATTTTTACCGCGCGGTGTGCGGTTGGCGGTTACGCGGCGCGGCGCGAGCGGCCGTTGCGGAAGCGCTTGCGTTGCGGCTGCCCATTCCTGGGTGCCGCCCGATCCGCAGAGGGTGCCAAATCTTGCGCCCGCTTGTCGCCGGCGACGGTCATCGGCCGCTTGGTTAGCCGCTCGATACCGCGCAGGTGGCTGCGCTCGGAGGAGTCGCAGAACGACAGGGCGATGCCGGCGGCCCCGGCGCGGGCGGTGCGGCCAATGCGGTGCACATAGCTCTCCGGCTCGTTCGGCAGCTCGAAGTTGATGACGTGGGTGATGCCGTCCACGTCGATGCCTCGCGCCGCGATGTCGGTGGCGACCAGGACGCGGGCCTGGCCGGCACGGAACCTGGCCAAGGCGCGCTGGCGGGCGCCTTGCGATTTGTTGCCGTGCAGCGCCTCGGTAGAGATGCCGGCCTTGTCGACCTGCTCGGAAACCCGGTTGGCGCCATGCTTGGTGCGGGTGAAGACGATCACCCGGGCCAGCGCCGGATCGCGCAGCAAGTCGATCAGAAGCGCGCGCTTGCGTGCCGCGTCGACGAAATAGACGTGTTGCTCGACCTTGTCGACGGTGACCGTCTTGGGGGAAATCTCGATGCGGACCGGATCGCGCAGGATCTCGGCGGCCAGGCGCGCCACGTCGGCGGGCATGGTGGCGGAGAACAGCAGCGACTGCCGTTCGCGGGGCAGTGCCGCGACGATCTTGCGTACGTCACGGATGAAGCCCATGTCGAGCATGCGGTCGGCCTCGTCCAGGACCAGGATCGATGCCGCCTTGAGGCGTACATGGCCCTGGTTGATCAGATCGAGCAGGCGCCCCGGCGTCGCCACCAGAATATCGACGCCGCGGGACATCGCCCGCACCTGCGGCTGCTGGCCGATGCCGCCGACGATGACCGTATGGCGCAGGTGGTAGTGCCGCCCATAGACCTTGATCGCCTCGCCGATCTGGATTGCCAGCTCGCGCGTCGGCGCCAGGATCAAGGCCCGCGCTCCGCCGCGGCCGACCCGATCGGGTCGGTCGGCAAGCTGTTGCAGGATGGGCAGGGCGAAGGCGGCCGTCTTGCCGGTGCCGGTCTGGGCGATGCCCAGCAGGTCCTTGCCGTCCAGCAGCAGCGGAATTGCCCGCGCCTGGATCGGTGTCGGGGTATGGTAGTTCTCAGCCTGCAGGGCACGCTGCAGCGGCTCGGCGACGCCGAGGTCCGCGAATGTTGTATTTGTCACGATTAATGTAGTCCTTCTGCGCCAAGCGGCGCGGGCCCGTCTGGGCACACGAACACCGTACTGCGCGTTACCGCCTTCCACGCGCACCTGGAGCAAACGGATATTTCGGGGAATGGTCTCGAGATGAGGTGCGACCGCTGGTCTGGAGGCACATCGCGCGATCAAGAGTATTCTTATGTGCTTAAATGCCCATCCGCAGGCCTAATGTCAAGGCTTTAATTCTTAAGGATTTTTTACCAATCGGACCCGGATTCTGTCGCCGTCTGGCCTCAGGCGCCCGCGAAGACCGGGCGCAGGAAGCTGCGTTCGTAACTCAGGATGCAACCGGTCTCCTGGGCGTACTTGAACGCCTTTTGACAGTCCGGGTCCTTGAAGCTTTTCGCCCGGTATTCCTCGTAGGCGGCCAGGGACGGGAAGGTGAAGAATGCATAGGCGATGTTGTTCGCCCCTTCGCTGGGCAGCAGGTAGCCGTGGTGCTGGCCACCCAGCCTATCGACCAAGGTTATCCAAAGCTTTCCGTAGTGCTCGAACTCCGCGAGCTTGTCCGCATCGATGACGTACTTGAGAATGCAGGTGACCATGGAAATTCTCCTGGGAAAACTAGCGGTTCAGAAATCTCGGTTGTCGCGGTCCGGGCCGAATGGGCACCCGGCCGACGCTCCATATCTAGCCGCAGATTCGCCACAATATCCCTGTATGAATATATCTTCCCCCGGCCCCGTTGCCGACAGTCAGGCCGCGTGGCCACCGCCCAACGACCGGGATTGAAATATTGCGGTTTCTCCGGCGCCTGCTGTCGTCCGTCGCCATCGGTCTGGCCTTGGCCGGAGTCCTGCTGGGCGTCCGCCTTGTCGCGCTGCCGGGCAGCAAGGCGGCCCCTCCGGGTTCGGAGATACGGGTCATAGACGGCGATACCGTTGAGATCGGGGGCCACCTTGTGCGCCTGTTCGGCATTGATGCGCCGGAATTGGGCCAGCGCTGCCTGCATGATGGGGTCTGGTCGCACTGCGGCCTGGACGCGGCCTTCGAGCTGAAGAAACTGATCGGCGTCACGCAGACGCCGGTCAAATGCACGCCGGTCGCGAGCCAAGGCGCGACTTCGAGCGCCATCTGCATGGTGGGCAGAACGGATATCGCGCACGCCCTGCTGATTGGCGGTTATGTGACGGCGACCGCCGGCGCCAGCCCCGAGTACAAAGAGGCCGAAGCGGAAGCATCCCGAGCCGGGCTGGGACTATGGCACAGTCAGTTTGTCGATCCGGTGGACTGGCGAGCGGGAGAACGGCTGCCGGATCAGAGCGGTGCGGACTCGGACTCATGCCCGATCAAGGCGACCATCACCGCAGACGACCAGCGCATATTCTATGTCCCGACAGACCCGGGCTATCAGGCCGTCGAGATCGACCCGGCGACGGCCGGCCGGCTGTTCTGCAGTGTCGACGTGGCGCGCGCGGCGGGTTGGCGGCACGCGGGCGGGACCGACGATGCCCTCCAGTAGCGGTGCTCGGGCAACGGCCTAGAAGACATCGGCCCCCAGCGAATAGACGTCCACCGGCGAGACGGTCAGGTCATAAAAGACCTTGGCGCTCATCAGCAAGACCATGACCGCCAGCAAGATGCGCAGCTCGTCGACCCGCAGCTTGGCGCCCATTCGCGTGCCGATCTGCGCGCCGACGGTACCGCCGATCAATAAAAGCAGCGCCAGGGGCGCATCCACCGTTTGATTGGTTACCGCCTGCAGGAAGGTGACATTGGCGCTGACGAAGATGATCTGGAACAGGGAGGTGCCGACCACCACGGCGGTCGGCATGCCGATTAGATAGATCATCGCCGGCACCATGACGAATCCGCCGCCCACCCCCATCACCGCCGAGAGCACCCCGACCAGGAAACCGACCCCCGCGGGCACCAGGGCGCTGATATAGAGGCCGGAGCGGCGGAAGCGTGTCTTGAACGGCAGGCGGTGAATCCAGGTATGCCGGTGCGCCCCGCGGCCGCGTGGCGGCGCCGCGCCGCCTCGGCGCTTGATGTAGAGGCGCAGGCCATCGACCAGCATCAAGCTGCCCATGGCGCCAAGCAACACCACGTAGGAGAGCGAAATCGTCAGATCGATTTGCCCGAGCGCGCGCAGGACCTGGAACAGCCAGACGCCGGCCGACGAGCCGATGACCCCGCCGATCAGCAGGATGAACCCCATCTTCACGTCCACGTTGCGGCGTTGCCAATGCGCCAGACAACCGGAGACGCTGGCCCCGACCACCTGATTGGCGGCCGAGGCGACGGCAACCGGCGGGGGAATGCCGATGTGCATGAGGAAGGGCGTGAGCAGAAAACCGCCGCCCACGCCGAACATGCCCGAGAGCAGGCCGACGACCCCGCCCAAGCCCAGGATGAGCAGCAGATTCTCCGAAACGCCGGCAATCGGCAGGTAGATTTCCATCGAGGGCTCTTTGGATGAGCGCGCCGGCGCATCCGGGCGTACATACGCCGGGCAATTTAGCCCACCGTTGGCGGTTTCGCGAGCGGCCTGATCTTCGGGACAGAAAATTTTTGTCTGGAACGATCATTCCGAAACTGCCAATATGGCGTTGGCCAATATTGCATTGGAGGGAGAGGCGGCCCATGCCCTGGGAAAAGCAGTTCGACGTGGAGGACGGTCTGGAGCGCGCCATGCGGGCGTTCTGGGCGCGCGGGTACGAAGCGACGTCGATGCAGGATCTGGTGGAGGCCATGGGCGTCAACCGAGGCAGCCTCTATGCCACCTATGGGGACAAGCATGATTTGTTTGTGCGCGCCTTGCGCCACTATGACACGGTTTGCCGGACAAACTTCTTCGCCGACCTTGAGCGCGACTGCACGCCGCGCCGGGCCATATTGACCCTCTTTGATACGGCCGTGGCCGCGTCTTTGGCGGCTAATGGCCAGAACGGCTGCTTCCTGGTCAACACATCGGTCGAGTTGTCGGCCCACGACGGCGAGGTCGCGGACATCGTGGCGCACGGCTTGTCGAAGACGGAAGAATTCTTCCGCCGCATGATCCGCGCCGGCCAAGCGGCCGGCGAGATCCCCGCGCACGTCGATGCCGTGGCGGCGGGGCGCGGCCTGTTGGCCTTGATGACGGGCTTGCGCGTGCTGGCGCGTAGCCGGCCGGAGAAGGCGCTTTTGAAATCGGTGGCCGGGCAAGCCGCGGCCCTATTGGCGTAATTTTTTTGCCGATTTTTGGAATGTCCGTTCCACACCATTTTCCCAAACCCTGAACCGAAGGAACATGCCCATGGTCAAAATCTATCAGAGTGCCGTTATTCCCGCGCCCGTCGCGGACGTTTGGCAGGTGGCGGGCGACTACGCCCGCATCTACGCGTTTCATCCGGCGGTCAAGTCGACCAAGATCGAAGCCGGGCCCGCCGCCGACCAAGTCGGGTCGGTCCGGCTGTGCACGCTGGAGGACGGCGCGCAACTGTTGGAGACGCAGACGGCGCGCTCGGATGCCGAGCATACCTACTCCTACGCCATCACCGAGTCGCCCATGCCCATGAAGAACTACGAGGGTACCGTGCGCTTGCGGCCAGTTACGGACGGCGATACGACGTTTATCGAATGGTCCGCAACTTTCGATCCGAATCCCGAGGTCGCGGACGAATTGCCGGGCATGGTGAGCGGGCTGGTGGCGGCGGGTCTTGAAAGCCTTAAGGCGCGCTTCGCCGACGGCGAAACGGCCTAGCGATTGGCGAGATCCACCAGGGCGGCGGTCAGGACCTTGGTGCCGGCCGCCAGATCACTGGGTGTTGCCGACTCGATCTCGTTGTGGCTGATACCGCTTTCGCACGGCACGAAGATCATCCCGGACGGGCACACGCGCGCCAGATAGACGGCATCGTGGCCGGCGCCGGAAACCATCTCCATGCCGGGGAAGCCGAGGTCGCGGCGCCAGCGGTCGATGGTCTCGACCACCGCCGGGTCGAAGATGGTCGGGGCCGCCTCGGTGGTTTGCGTGACGGTCACCGCGCAACCGCGGGCATTGGCGTCGCACAACGGCGCAATGCCCGCGCTCAGCCGGTCGAGGACCGCCGCTTCCGGGTGGCGCAGATCGATGGTGAACAGGACCCGCGCCGGCACCGTGTTTGGCGAGCCGGGCTCGACCTCGAACCGGCCGACCGTAAAGCGGACCGTGTCGGTATCGTCGTGCATGGCCTCTTCCAAGGCCGTGACCATGGCGGTCGCGGCCTTGAGGGCGTCCTTGCGATGGCGCAGCGGCGTCGTGCCCGCATGCGCGGCCTCGCCCAGAACCTCGATGGCGAACCAGCGCAAGCCCTGCACCCCGCGCACCACGCCGATCGGCTTGCCGGCCCGCTCCAGTAACGGGCCCTGTTCGATGTGCGCTTCCACGTAGGCGGCGATCGGGAAGCCGCCGGGGCGCGCCTTGACACCAGGCGTGGCGGCGAGGACCGCCTCGAGAGCCTGGGCGACGGTTATGCCGGCGCGGTCGCGCACCGCCAGAACCTCGGCGAGGTCCATCTTTCCGGCGAAGACGCCCGAGCCCATGGTGCCCGGCTGGAACCGGCTGCCTTCCTCGTTGGTCCAGGCCACGACCTCGACCGGCCGTTTGGTTTCGACGCCCGCCTCGTGCATGGCATAGAGCGCCTCGAGGCCGGCCATGACACCGTAGGCGCCGTCGAACTTGCCGCCCATGGGCTGGCTGTCCAGATGGCTGCCCGTGACCACCGGCGCCGCCGCCGCTTCCGTCCCCTCGCGCCGGAGATAGAGATTGCCGATCTCGTCGGTGAAGAGCTGCACGCCGATGGCCTCGCCCCACGTCACCATAAGGCGCCGGGCCGCCGCGTCCTCCGGCGACAGGGCTTGGCGATTGACCCCGCCTTTGCCGGTCGCGCCGCAGACGGCCAGATCCATGAGCCGTTGCCAGAGCCGTGTCTCGCTGACCCGTTCCGCGGCAATACGCGGATGATTCGATGCCTTCATGGGCCGGCTATTCGGCTGCCGCGGCGCTGCGCCGCGCCGGCCGCTCATCCATGAAACGGGCCACCACCACCGCTTCCAGGGCCACCATATGCCGCTCGGCTTCCACGATGTGCTCAAGCATCAATGTCCGCACACGGGCGGGATCGCGCGCGCGGAACGCGGCCAGCAAGGCGAGGTGCGCCCGCAACCCGTCGGCGGCCAGCTTGCGCACCCGCGCCGGGCTGGCGCGCTGCGCTTCGCCGCTGTAGATCTTCTTGATCACCGTGCAATTCTTCAGCAGCGAATTCATGAATCGGCAGTTGAAGGCGAGATATTCGTTGCGGCAGGCATTCGCCAGGATGTCGTGAAAATCCAACTCTGCCAGGCGCTGCCGATGCTCCATGTCCCGGTCGGTGGGCGGATGCGAGCACAGGGTCACGGACTTCTCCAAGGCGTCAAGCTCGGCCTCGGTCAGATATTCCGCCGCCGCCGCCGCCAGCTCCGGCTCCAGCAGGCGCCGCACGGCGTAGATCTGCCGCAGCGTCAGATCCTGGAAATAGAAGTAGTTGGCGAGAAGCTGCATGGACCGCTGCAGGCTGACGCTGGCCACCGAGGCGCCGCCCTTGGGCCCGGTGCTGACGCGGATCAGGCCCTGCACCTCCAGGGACTTCAACGCCTCGCGCATGGTGCCCTTGCTGACGCCGAAGTGGTGCATCAGCTCCTTCTCCTGCGGCAGCCGGTCGCCGGGGTTCAGGCCCTCGTCGGCGATCCACGACTTGATCTGCTCGACGACCATATCCGATCGCTTCGGCAGGGATGTCGGTACCCCGGTCTTATGCAAAGCCGCCTTGCGCAAAGCCGCGAAAGCCTCTCATCAGAATGTCGTCCGGCGAAGCGCCATCCTATCGCCGGTCCCGCGCGGTGGCGAGCGATAGCGTCCAGGCTAGCACGATTTATCATATTTGTTATGATAAATATTGACTCCCGCCTTGAAAGCGTGGACCATCATCGCTGGCGGCCTTCTCGGAATGCGGCGAGCCAATCGCTGCACGGACGGCCAGACATCAAGCCGAACAGGAGGGTTCAAGGGATGACGAATGGCCTAACGCTCACCCGGCGTGCCGTTTTCGCATTGGCGCTGGCGCTTCCGGTGGCGCTCACCGGACAAACCGCGAAATCGCAGACCCCGGCCGACGTTCTGGTCGTCGGTCAGATCGCCGAGCCGAAGTCGATGGACCCGGCGACGGTCACCGCGGTGAACGATTTCCGCATTCTGGTCAACATGTACGACGGCCTGACCCGCTACAAGGACGGCAGCCTCGAGGTCGAGCCGTCGCTCGCCGAATCCTGGAAGATCAGCGACGATGGCACGGTCTATACATTCAATCTGCGCAAGGGCGTGAAGTTTCACGACGGCACGCCCTTCAACGCCGAGGCGGTGAAGTACAACTTCGACCGCATGCTCGACGAGAAGCACCCGGATGCCGACACCGGGCCGTTCCCGCTGTCGTTCTTCTTCAGCGCCATCAAGGAAGTCAACGTGCTCGATGACTCGACGGTGCAGATGAAGCTCGATGCGCCCTATGCGCCGCTGCTGTCGAACCTGGCCTATCCGACCGGCCTGATGGTCTCGCCCACCGCCGTGCAGAAGAGCAAGGCCGACTTCGGCCGCCACCCGGTCGGTACCGGCGCCTTCAAGTTCAAGACCTGGGAAAGCAACCGACAGGTCGCCGTGGTGCGCAACGACGACTACTGGAACGGCGCGCCGTCGCTCAAGGGCGTGGTCTTTCGCCCGATCACCGATGCCAACGCGCGGGTGAGCGAGATGCTCTCGGGCGGCATCGACCTGATGGTCGAGGTGCCGCCGGACAACGTGGCGACCTTTGCCAGCTCCGGCGATTTCGAGTTGCACGAGCAGGCCGGGCCGCACCTGTGGTTCCTGATCCTGAACCTCAAGGAAGGCCCGTTCACCGACAAGCGCATGCGCCACGCGATCAACTATGCGATCAACAAGCAGGCGCTGGTCGACAACGTACTGCAAGGCACCGCGACGGTCGCCACCGGCCCGACGCCGAGCGCCTTCGCCTGGGCCTACAACACCAGCCTCAAGCCCTATCCCTACGATCCGGAGAAGGCCAAGGCTCTGATCAAGGACGCCGGGCAAGAAGGCGCCGAGATCACCTTCTACGTAACCGAGGGCGGCTCGGGCATGCTCGATCCTATTGCCATGGGCACGGCCATCCAGGCGGATCTGGCCGCGGTCGGCATCACCGCCAAGATCGAGACCTACGAGTGGAACACCTTCCTGGGCAAGGTGAACCCGGGCCTCGAAGGTAAGGCCGACATGGCCGAGATGGCGTGGATGACCAACGATCCGGATACGTTGCCGTATCTGGCGCTGCGTTCGAAGGCGTGGCCCGATGACGGCGGCTTCAACTCCGGCTACTACGCCAACCCGAAGGTCGACGAGCTTCTGGAGAAGGCGCGCACCTCGACCGATCAGGGCGAGCGGGCCGATCTCTATCGCAAGATGCAGGAGGTCGTCTACGAAGATGCCCCATGGGCGTTCATCGCCAACTGGAAGCAGAACGCCGTGACCAGCAACCGGGTGAAGAACTTCGGCCTGCAGCCGTCCTTCCTGCTGATGCTCCACGACACGAGCAAGAGTTAGGAACGCAGGTCTAGCCGAACAGGCGAGCGCCCGCCTATGCTCTGAACGGGTATGGGCGGGCCTCCCGCCGCTTCGACGTCAGATGAGTGTCCCATGTTCAGTTACGTGGTTCGCCGGCTGCTGCTGACGATCCCGGTGTTGTTCGGGATTTCGATCATCGTTTTTCTGGTGATCTCGCTCATTCCCGGCGATCCGGCGACCGCCATTCTCGGCTCCTATGCGACGCCGGAGAACGTGGCCAGGCTCAACAAGGCACTCGGCCTCGACCAGCCTCTGCCGGTGCAATACCTCAACTGGCTGGCCGGAATCCTGCAAGGCGACTTCGGCCGCTCCTATTCCCTCAACCGGCCGGTCATTGCCGAAGTGCTGGAGCGCTTCGTCCCGACCCTCATCCTGGCCGGCGCGGCCTTGACCCTGTGCGCCCTGTTCGGGGTGATCGCCGGGGTCGTCTCGGCGGTGAAACAGTATGGTTGGCAGGACAAGGCCATTACCCTGCTGGTCCTTGTCGGCATTTCGACACCGTCGTTCTTCCTCGGCATCGTCATGATCCTGTGGTTTGCCGTGCGCTTGAAATGGTTCCCGGCCGGGGGCATGTACTCGCTCTTCGGCGATGGCGATCTGCTCGACCTGCTGCACCATCTCTTCCTGCCGGCGGTGTCCCTGGCGGTGGTGGCGACGGGTGTGGTGGCGCGCCTGACCCGCGCGAGCATGCTCGAGGTCTTGCGTCAGGATTACGTGCGCACCGCCCGCGCCAAAGGCATGCGGGAAGGGACCGTGATTTATCGCCATGCCTTGAAGAATGCGCTGGTGAGCATCATCCCGATCATCGGCATCCAGGCCGGCTTCGTGCTCGGCGGCGCGGTCTATATCGAAAGCGTGTTCCAGTGGCCGGGCATCGGCCGCATGCTGGTGACCGCCATCTCGACGCGCGATGTCCTGCTGGTGCAGGGCGGCGTGCTGATCGTCGCCGCCTCCTACGTCTTGATCAACTTGGCGGCGGACGTCGCGCAAGCCGCCCTCGATCCGCGGGTGAAGGTCTGATGGCCGAGGCGGCAATGCCCGCACCAGGCGCACGGCGCCCC
>JAJFGI010000339.1 GCA_021776215.1 Kiloniellaceae bacterium
CAAGGACGGCACGCGCGCCTATGTCGCCCTCGGCCGCGCCAACCATGTCGCCGTGGTCGACGTGACGCAGCGCAAGGTCCTGGATTACATCCTGGTCGGCAAGCGCGCCTGGGGCCTGGCCCTGACCAACGATGAGAGCAAGCTGTATGTCGCCAACGGCCTTTCCGACGACGTTTCGATCATCAACACCGTGTCCCTGAAGGTCATCACCTCGGTGCCGGCCGGATTGGTGCCCTACGGAATCCTGATCGATGATCATTAGGCTCGCGCTGCTGCTGTGCCTGCTGGCGACACTGCCGAGCCCGGTTTTTTCGGCCGAGCGCGAGGTCTTCGACTTTGCTTATCTGATGCGCGATGGCGATCCGGCCTATGCCCGACACCGCGCCTATACCGGGCTGAGCTTGCGCGACCGGCAGCGGCCCCTGGAGGGCGCCCGCCTGGGAATCCGGGACAGTAAGATCATCGGCCGGGCACTGGGGTATCGCTTTGGCCTGAGGGAAGAAAGCTTGCCCGAGGGCGTCTCGGCCGTGGCGCGAATCGACGCTCTTTCCGCCGAGGGGGTGCAGGTTTTCCTGCTGGATCTCCCCTTGGCGGAGGTGACCGAGACGGCCCGCGCCCTCGCGGACCGCGATCTGCTGCTGTTCAACATCCGCCATCCCGACGACAGCCTGCGCGGCGCCGAATGCGCGCCGGTCCTGTTCCACACCCTGCCCAGCCAGGCCATGCTGATGGATGCCCTGGCACAGGTCCTACTGAAGAAGAACTGGCGCAAAGTCCTGATTCTCGAGGGTCAGGACCCGGCGGACACGACCCTGAGCACCGCCTTTCAAGCGGCGGCCCGCAAATTCGGCTTGAAGGTGACCGATGTCCGGTCCTTCGTTCTGAGCAACGATCCGCGCCAGCGCGACCAGACCAATCTGCCGATCCTCACCAGCGGCGTCGACTACGACGTGGTGTTCCTGGCCGACAGCGTGGGCGAAGTTGGCCGCTATCTACCCTACAACACCAAGGATCCGCGGCCGATTGTCGGCAGCGAGGGCCTGACGCCGGCCGCCTGGCATTGGACCTGGGAGCGGCACGGCGCGCCGCAACTGAACCAGCGCTTCGACAAGCTCGCCGGCCGCCGCATGACCAGCGAGGATTGGGCCGCCTGGGCGGCGGTCGCGGTGGTGGTCGAAGCGATTACCCGAACCAAGAGCCGGGACGTCGGAGAACTTCGGACGTTTCTGCGCGGCGACGCCCTGACCTTCGACACCTACAAGGGCTTGGCCGGTTCCTTCCGCCCCTGGGACAACCAGTTGCGTCAGCCGATCCTGCTGCACATCCACAACGCGGTGATCGACCGCGCGCCGCTCGAAGGCTTCCTGCACCAGACCAACACCCTGGACAGCCTGGGCATCGATAAACCGGAGTCCGCGTGCAACCTGCCCTAAAGCCTATTTCACGTCGAAGACGCCCTCGAAGCCCTGGGTGCGCAGGCTCTCGATATAGAAGCTATAGCGCCCCGGGCGGATCACCAGAAAAAACACGTCGATCTCTCCCGCATCGTCGAATTCGAGGGCATAAACCCCGCCAAAGGGTTTCACTTCCTTGTCCTCGATGACGATCTGGTCGATCCAGGCGTTGCGGAACAGCTCCGGGGCCTGGAGCTTGTATTCCTCGCGCCCGTCGCTGACGATCCGCCAGCGATAGAACTGGCCGGTTTCGATCTCGTAGGTCTTGACCGAAAATCCATCCGCCGCGTCGAGCATCAGAGGGGGCAGCCGCTCGGCGCGGACCGCCAGGTTGCCCTCCGCCCGCGCGGGCGCGAATGCCGAAAACAAAAGAGCCGCCGAGAGCGCCAAGATCCTGAGCATGGTTTCCGCCTCTGTTTCCGATCTGGCTTAGGACCTGCTTGCGGGTGCGGTCGTGCCGGCTGCGCCACTTGAGAGGCCGTGAATTTCCGCGGCGCGCCAGCAGCGGACCCAGCGTCCGGGAACGATTTCTTCCAGCGGCGGCATTGGATCGACACGGCATTTCTCCACCGCATAGGGGCAGCGCATGTGAAACCGGCACCCCGACGGGATGTCGATCGGGCTCGGCAGGTCGCCCTTGAGGATGATCCGCTGCCGGGGGGCCGTCGGGTCCGGAATGGGCGAGGCGGACAGAAGCGCCTCGCTGTAGGGATGGTAGGCCTGGGCATAGAACGCCGCGCTCTCGGCCAGTTCGACGATCTGCCCAAGGTACATGATCGCGATGCGGTCGCTAATGTGTTCGACCACGCTAAGATCGTGGGAAATGAAGAGGTAGGTCAGCCCGAACTCTTTCTGCAGGTTTTCCAGCAGATTGATGATCTGTGCCTGGATCGATACATCCAACGCCGACACCGGCTCGTCGCATACAATGAGCTTCGGGTTGAGCGCGATCGCCCTGGCGATGCCGATCCGCTGGCGCTGACCACCGCTGAATTCATGGGGATACCGGCTGCCGTACTCGCGGCGTATCCCCACGGTCTCGAGGAGCTCGAACACCCGGGTTCGCCTCTCCGCTTTCGATGCCACGCCGTGCACCCGCAGGGGTTCCTCGATGATCTCGAAGGCGGTCATGCGTGGGTTGAGCGACGAGTAGGGATCTTGGAAAATCGTTTGAATCTGCCGCCGCAATTCGCGCAGCGCCGCACCTTTCAAACTCAGGGTATCCCGCCCCTCGAACTCGATCTCGCCGCCCGATGCATCCTCCAATCGGGTGATCAGCTTGCCCAAGGTGCTCTTGCCGCAGCCGCTTTCTCCGACCAAGCCCAGGGTTTCGCCTTGGCGAACCGATAGATCCACGCCGTCGACGGCTTTGACCCATTCGGTCGACCGCGACAACACGCCCTTCTTGACCGGGAAATGCTTGCGCAGATTTCTGAGGGTCAGGATCGCCAAGGCGTCACCGGCGTCGAATCGGGGATGAGAAAGCATTTAGGGTTCATCTTATGGCCGGGCCCTCGTTTCGAGTTTCGGGCGGAGAAACGTGCAGCCAGCAGCGTACAAGGTGCCCGCCGTCGTCCCCGCCATCCTCTCCGGGGGCCGCGGGCGCCAGCGGCGGCTCCGCCTGCCGGCACGCATCGTGAACCTGGCTGCAGCGATCCTGAAACCGGCAACCTTGCGGCAGGCGCAACAGGTTCGGCACGATACCCGGTATGGTCTTCAGCGGGCCCTTTTCCCCGGCCCGCCGCCGGCCCCGGGGGATCGAGTCCAGTAGCCCCACCGTATAGGGATGCAGCGGATTGGCGAACAGAGTCCGGACATCCGTATGCTCGACGACAACCCCGGCATACATGACCGAGACCCGCTGGCACATTTCGGCGATCACGCCCATGTCGTGGGTGATCAGCATGATGGCGGCGCCGCTGACCTCCTTCATGCGATTCATCAAATCCAGAATCTGGGCCTGGACCGTGACATCGAGAGCGGTCGTCGGCTCATCGGCGAGCAACAGCCGGGGTTGGCAGGCCATGGCCATGGCAATCATGACCCGCTGACGCATCCCGCCGCTGAGTTGGTGCGGGTAGTCCCGTGCCCGGCCCGCGGGGGATGGGATCCCGACCGACCCCAGCATCTCGATCGCGCGATCCATCGCTTCCTTCTTCGACACCTGGCGATGAAGCCGGATGGCTTCCGCGATCTGCGTGCCGACCCTAAAGACCGGGTTGAGCGAGGTCATCGGCTCTTGAAAGATCATCGAGATTTCGTTGCCGCGAATCTCGCGCATTGTCTTGGCGTTCGCCCCGGCCAGATCCCCCCTGCCGACGAAGTCGATGCGGCCCGCCACGATGCGGCCCGGCGGATCCGGAACGAGGCGCATGACGGACAGAGCCGTGACACTCTTGCCGCAACCGGATTCGCCGACCACGCCCAGGGTTTCCCCCCGGCGCACGCTCAGGGAGACGCCGTCCACCGCCTTGACGACCCCGCCGGAGGTGAAGAAGTAAGTCTTGAGACCGACGACGTCGAGTAAGGGCGCATCCGCCGCCGCCGGCATCGGGGACTCGGCCGCGGCTTGGGATGCTTTAGACAGTTCCCCGCCTTCAACCTGCTGGGACATGCCGCGATTACTCCCTCAGTCTCGGGTCGAGCGCATCGCGCAGACCGTCGCCGAGCAGATTGAAGCCGAGAACCGTCAGGAAAATCGCCAATCCGGGCAGGGTGGCGACATGCGGCGCGGCGGAGAGGAACTGCCGGCCGCTGGAGAGCATCGTGCCCCAGTCCGAGGTCGGCGGCTGCACCCCCAGCCCCAGGAAACTCAAGGCCGCCGCCGCGGTAATCATCCAGCCGATATTCAGCGTGCCGGCGACGATGACCGTCGACACGCAATTGAGCAGAACATGCCGGATCAGAATTCTCGTGTTGCTAGCCCCGATACCCCGGGCGGCCATCACATAGTCGGACTCGCGGATCGACAGGGTGACGCCGCGCACGATGCGCGTGAAAAACGGAATATTGACCAGGGCCACCGCGATCATGCCGTTCAACAGACCCGGTCCCAAAACGGCGATCACCGCGAGGGCGAGCAGGAAGTAGGGAAAGGCCATCAGGATGTCGATAAGCCGCATGATCACACTGTCGAGCCAGCCGAGAAAATACCCGCTGATCAAACCCAAGAACGTCCCCACGACAAGGGCGATGGCGGTGGCGGAGAGCGAGACCAGGAGAGTCACCCGCGCGCCCCAAATCAACCGGCTGAGCAGGTCGCGGCCGAGTTCGTCGCTGCCGAGCAAATGGCCCTCGGTCCCAATCGGAGCCAAACGCGATCTGGCATCGACGGCATCCGGATCCAG
>JAJFGI010000340.1 GCA_021776215.1 Kiloniellaceae bacterium
TCTATACCGAAGTCTCCGACGAGGCCCTGGCCGAATTTCTTGCCCAGTACGATTTGGGCGAGGCGCTGGCGTTCAAGGGCATCGCCGAGGGGGTGGAGAACTCCAACTATCTGCTCCGCCTGACCAGCGGCAGCTACATCCTCACGCTCTACGAGAAGCGGGTGCGGCGGCAGGATCTGCCTTATTTCGTCGCCCTCATGGAGCACCTGGCGCGGCAGGGCATCGACTGCCCGGTCCCGGTCCCCGGCCGCGATGGCGTGGCATTGCGCGAGCTGTGCGGCCGGCCGGCGGCCATCATTACGTTCCTCGACGGCCTCTCGGCGCGGCGTATCCTGCCGGAGCATTGCCGTCTTCTGGGCGAGGCCATGGCACGCCTGCATCTGGCCGGCGCCAGCTTCGCCATGGCGCGGGCCAACAACCTGTCGATCGCCGGCTGGCGGCCATTGTTCGAGGCCAGCGCCGCCCGGGCCCATGAGGTGCAAGCAGGGCTGGCCGATGGTCTGACGGCGGAGATCGACCGGCTCGAGGCGGACTGGCCGCGCGATCTGCCCGCCGGCGTCATTCATGCCGATCTGTTCCCGGACAATGTGTTTTTTCTCGCTGGCCGGCTCTCCGGCATTATCGACTTCTATTTCGCCTGCAACGACTTTCTCGCTTATGACCTGGCCATCTGTCTCAACGCCTGGTGCTTCGAGCGGGACGGCTCGTTCAATATCACCAAGGCGCGCTGTCTTCTCAGGGCGTATGAGTCGGTGCGCCCGCTCTCGCGTCCCGAGTTGACGGCCCTGCCGATCCTGGCACGGGGCAGCGCCGTGCGGTTTCTGCTGACCCGCCTATACGACTGGCTGCACCATCCGGAAGGCGCGCTGGTGGAACCAAAGGATCCGCTGGAGTATTGGAACAAGCTGCGCTTTCACCAGGGTGTCCGCAGCCCCGGCGACTACGGTCTGGATTGAAGGCAGCAACGCCGGCATGCGCAAATCATTGTCCCCCGAGTCCCGGGTCGAAATCTTTACCGACGGCGCCTGTTCCGGCAATCCCGGCCCCGGCGGCTGGGGCGCCATCCTGCGCTACAACGGCGTGGAGAAAGAGCTGTCCGGCGGCGAGTCGCAGACCACCAACAATCGGATGGAAATGATGGCGGCCATCGCGGCGTTGGAGGCCCTGCGGCGCCCGTCGCGCGTGCATCTGCACACCGACAGCACCTATCTCAAGGACGGCATCACCAAGTGGATTCATGCCTGGAAGTTGCGCGGCTGGCGCACCGCCGACAAAAAGCCGGTAAAGAACATGGATCTGTGGCAGCGGCTGGAAACGGCGCTGGAATCGCATGAGGTCCACTGGATATGGGTGCGCGGCCACACCGGGCACCCGGAGAACGAGCGCGCCGACGTCCTCGCCCGGGCGGCGATACCGCGCCGGGGCTGATCCGACCTGCCGTCGGCGGTGGCTTTAGAGAGCCTGCAAAACCTTCTCGGCGCTGGAGACCTCGAACGCCCCCGCGGCTTCGCGGTTGAGCATCTTGACCACGCCGTCGTCGACGATCATGGCGTAGCGGTCGGAGCGCACGCCCATGCCGCGGGGCGTCAGGTCGAGCTCCAGGCCAAGCGCCTTGGTCAACTCGCCGCTGCCATCCGCCAGCATCAGCACCTTGTCACCCACCTTCTGATCCTTGCCCCAGGCGCCCATGACGAAGGCATCGTTGACCGACAGGCAGGCGATGGTATCGACGCCTTTCGCCTTGATCTCGCCGGCCTTGGCGACGAAACCCGGCAAATGCTTCGCCGAGCAGGTCGGCGTGTAGGCACCCGGCAGGGCGAAGAGCACCACCTTGCGCCCCTTGAATACATCGTTGGTCGAGATCGGCGCCGGGCCGTTCTCGGTCATCTGATAGAGGGTGACGTTTGGAATCCGGTCCCCAACCTTGATCGTCATGCACGTTCTCCTGAATGGCAAAATACAACAGATTGGCGCAAGCAGCCGGCCATCAGCCGCCGCCGGCGCGGTCGAGAGTTTGCAGCACCGCATCGATGGACAGCAACTCCGGCAAGGCTATGCCCGCGGGGGCGCCCGGTCCATAGACCGCATCGAACGGAATGCCGTAACGGCCGAACCGCTCCAGATAACGCGAGATCTCGTCGCTCGGCAAGGTCCAGTCGCCGCGCATGGCGATCACGTTTTCCGCCTTGAGCCGATCGCGGACCTGTTCCTTGTCGAGAACCAGGGTTTTATTGACCTGGCAAGTGATGCACCAGTCGGCGGTAATATCGACGAAGACGGTCTTGCCCTGCGCCACCAGGCCGGCGATGCGGTCGGGCTCGAAGGGTTGCCACTCCCCGGTCGCGACCGATGCCTGGGTGGGCACCGCCGGGGCGGTGGCCCGGGCTTGCTCGGCCCGCTCCGCCAAGGCCGCCGGCAAGGCGACGGCAGCGACGGCCAGAATGCCGGCCAGGGCCGGGGTGGCGAAGCGCCGCTCGCCCCCGGCATGGCCATGCCAGAGAACCAGACCCAGGCCGAGCAACAGCGCCCCCACCCCGACGGTGACACCGAGGCCCACCTGGGCCATCAGAACGCTGAGCAGCCAAACCGCGGTGCCGGCCAGGGCCAGGCCGAGAATACGTTTCAGAACCACCATCCAGGCCCCGGGCCGCGGCAGCCACCCGACCAGCCGCGGACTGGCGGCGATCAGCAGATAGGGTAATGCCAAGCCCAATCCCAAGGTGGCGAAAATAAGCACGATCTCGACGGGCCCGCGCGCCAAGGCGAAGCCGAGGGCCGTGCCGAGAAACGGCGCCGAGCACGGGGTTGCCAGCAAAGTGGCGAAGGCGCCGGTCAGGAAATGGTTGCCCAGCCGCCGCCGGGTGCTCCCCGTCCCGACCGGGGCGGAACCGCTGCCGCCGAGCGCCGACGCCCAGCGTGGCAGGCCGATCTCGAAGAAGCCGAACAGGTTGTAGGCGAACAAGGTGACCACCAGGGCCATCACCGCCAGGAACAGGGGCTGCTGGAATTGGATCCCCCAACCAACGCGCAGACCCAGCGCCTTGAGCGCGATCGCCGCCCCAGCAAGCACCAGGAAGGAAACCAGAATACCGGCCGCACTGGCCAGGAACCCGGCGCGAATTTCGCCGTGGGCGCGGCCGCCCTGTTTGGCGACGGCCAAAAGTTTCAGCGACAAGACCGGCAGCACGCAGGGCATGAGATTGAGAATCAACCCGCCCAGGAAGGCAAAGCCGAGAATGCCGAGCAGGGCGGCCAAGTTGCCGTTGGCGCCGGCAGCGGTGTCGGCGAAGCGGGCGACAACGTCCCGTTCCATGCCCCGCAGGCCGTCGGTAATGGTCAACGTCAGGCGTTTACCCTCGAGGACGGCCTGCGCCGGCGCGCCGACCACCGGCAGCTCGATCACCGCGATGGTCCCGCCGTCGCGCACATCCGTCGTCGGCTTGCCGAAACTGAACCCCGGCGGAGCTTCGATCAGCACGTCCGGAGTCTGGAACCGCGATTCGGAACGGGCCGTGACGCGCAGCACCGGCTCGCTCACATCGCCGGTCAGCACCGCCTCCTGAAGAGTCAGCCCGACCGCCGTCCCATCACCGGGCACCAGGGCGCGGTAGCTATCGAGGAGCGCCCCCTCCGGCGACGGGGCCATCGTGCCCGGCGGTAGATCCAGGTCGAGCACCGCTTGGCGCGGAATGCAGATCTGCTCACAGATGAGGTAGTCCACATTGGCGCTGATCCGGACCGCATCGCCGGGGCGCTCCACGCGCCCGTCGATGGGCAGGACCACCGCGTCGGAATAGCCAAAGGTCTCGAGGCCGAACAACGAGAAACGATGCGGCACCGGCCACAGCATCTCGGCGTCGGCGAAATTGTCCGAGCCGCTCCAATCGACATTCGGCGGATAGCCGGCATCGCCGGGCGCCCGCCAATAGATCTTCCAGCCGGGCTGGAGCTCGAATTGCAGGCCAGCCCTGACCGTCTCGCCGGTCCGGTCGCCGGCAATCAGGCGCACGCGGGCTTGCTCCTGGTCCAGCCAAGGCCCGGCCGCGGCCCGGGCCCCTGCCACAGGGACAAGCAAGGCGAGGCCGAGGAGGGCCATGAATTCCAGAAAAACCGGCAGAAAATTACAATTTCTCGCCCGCGGCGTCATACTGCCCCTGCGCTTCGTTAACCGGGAGTCCAGGACTTCACAATAGTATATAGTATGCTTGCATCGTCATGCTCGGGTCACAATGTTGTGCGGGCATAATAGGATGCAGTCAACCGGGCCGGCGGGAGACCGCCCGGTCGAAAAAGCCGAGCCAGATCGATGAGCCAGAACGCCGGGCGCGGGCCCAATGAAGGGTATCTAACGGGGCAGTTGCTGATCGCCATGCCGACCATGCGCGATCCCCGTTTTGCCCGGACGGTCATCTACATGTGCGCCCACAATTCCGATGGCGCCAGGGGATTGGTGACCAATCGCCTGGTCGGCTCGGTGACTTTTCCCGATCTGCTGCAGCAACTTGGCGTCGATGCGGCCGGGGTAAACGACGAGATTCGCGTGCATTTCGGCGGTCCTGTCGAGCCCGGGCGGGGGTTCGTCCTGCATTCCGGCGACTATCAGCACGATTCAACCCTGCAGGTCGCCAGCGAAGTGGCCCTGACCGCCACCATCGAAATCTTGCGCGACATCGCCATGGGCCACGGTCCGCAACGCAGCCTGCTGGCACTT
>JAJFGI010000035.1 GCA_021776215.1 Kiloniellaceae bacterium
CCGGGTCCCATGCCGTAACCTTGGCCGGGTCCCATGCCGTAACCTTGGCCGGGTCCCATGCCATAGCCCGATCCCGCTCCATAGCCCTGGCACGGACCCATCATCCCCGGCCCCATGCCGGAGCCTGGACCGCCACCGTAGCCGCGATTCATCATGCCAGGACCGCCTTGGCCCTGCGCTCCGCCGCCGCCACTCATGTGCGCGAGCTGGACTTGTGCCGCCGCACCCTGGCCCGGGCCTATGTCCCTGGCGCCCTGATGGCTGCCAGCGGCGAAGCCCGGCGCCACGGCGAGCGCGAGCGTACCCAAACCAGCCAAGGCGGCAACCGTCGTTTTGCGAAACTGTCTCATGGTACTTCCCTTCGTTTGATTTCCTTGAACACCATGTATCTAGGTATCTTATGCAACGGATCGATCACCGGCGGGGCGGCATCGGGTAACGGGCCGTCACAAACGCCGCCGCGGTTACAGTCCGTTACAAA
The DNA here is from genome assembly GCA_021776215.1 of Kiloniellaceae bacterium. GTDB lineage: Bacteria > Pseudomonadota > Alphaproteobacteria > Kiloniellales > J153 > JAJFGI01. The sequence continues at coordinate 482 of JAJFGI010000035.1, forward strand.
GTTTTCCGGTGCCGCGGCCGGCGGCGGACGTTACCCTGGGATCTATGAGCACACCGAACATGGAAAGCCTGGGTCACGTTCTGGTCGTGGACGACGACCGCGAGATACGCGATCTCCTGGGGCGTTTTCTGACCAAGCACGGCTATCGGGTCACCGCGGTGCCAGACGGCAAGGAAATGCGCCGGGCGATAGCCGACTGGCGTATCGACCTGGTTGTACTGGACTTGATGCTGCCCGGCGAGGATGGCCTGTCGTTGTGCCGGGACCTGCGGGCGAAGTCGCAGGTCCCCGTCATCATGCTGACGATGATGGGTGAGGAAACCGACCGCATCATCGGCCTGGAGATGGGCGCCGATGACTATCTTCCCAAGCCATTCAACCCGCGCGAACTGCTGGCGCGCATGAAGGCTGTCTTGCGGCGCGCCCAGTGTGCGCCCGCTGTTCCCGTGACAGCGCGACGGACCGTCCTGCATTTCGCCGGCTGGAAGCTGGATATCGGGCTGCGCCGCCTCGAATCTCCACAGGGCCTGATCGTCGATCTGAGCGCCGGCGAGTTCGATCTGCTGGTGGCTTTTGTCGAGCACCCGGAACGGGTTCTCAATAGAGACCAGCTCCTGGACCTCACTCATGGTCGCGCAGAGGCGCCTTTCGACCGCAGCATCGACATGCAAATAAGCCGTCTTCGCCGCAAGATCGAGGCCGACCACACGCAGCCGAAATTGATCAAAACCGTCCGCGGCGGCGGCTATATTCTAACGGAAGTCGTGACTCAAGATGAAACGCTGGATACCTGACACCATCGCCACCCGCACGCTGCTGGTGTTGATTCTCGGGCTCACGCTCTCGCATGCGATCAGCGTCGGACTGTACATCACCGACCGAACCAGCGCCTTGATGTTCAGCGGCGGCGAGCACATCGGCGAGCGCATCGCGACCATCGACCGGCTCATACGGAATGCGCCGGAAGCCGAGCGGCAGCGCCTGATCGAGCTTGCCGACGACCCCAGACTGCGCATCACACGAACACGCGATAGCGCCGTCGATGAACAACCGACGGACGGCTGGCAAGCCGACACCCTGCGCAACGCGTTGGTCGCCCATTTGAAAAATAGCGGCGAGCGCGATTTTCGCCTCCGCCACATGGCGGGGATGGCGCCCGGGCATATGGGTGGCGCGGCCGTCGAAACGATGATGGTCTCCCTGCCCTTGCCGGACAAGACCTGGCTGAACATCACCGCCCCGGTCGAGACGCCGGAGCCGTTCTGGTCGCTCCGCTTCGGTCTTTCCATGGCCGTGATGCTCGCCGCGGTCGCCATGTTGTCCGCGCTGGTCGTGCATCATCTGACCAGGCCGTTGGCGACCTTCGCCCGCGCCGCCCAACGCCTGGGTGTCGACGTGAAGGCGCCACCGTTGCCGGAGAGGGGGCCGGCCGAGGTCCGCCAGGTGACGCGCGCCTTCAACGAGATGCAGGAGCGAATTCGCCGGTTCGTCGACGACCGCACGCAGATGATCGCGGCGATCTCTCACGATCTGGGCACACCGATCACGCGCCTGCGGCTGCGCGCGGAGTTCGTTGACGACGACGAGCAACGGCGAAAAATGCTCGCCGATCTCGACGACATGGAGAAAATGGTTTTCTCGGCGCTGTCATTTGCACGCGACGATGCCAGTCAGGAACCGCAGGCGACAGTCGATTTTCGAACTTTGCTGCAACGGGTCTGCGACGACTCCAGCGACGCCGGGAATTTGGTGACGCTCGAAGCCGACGAAGATACCGTCCCCTACGATTGCCGGCCGGTGGCCATGCGCCGCGCCCTGAACAACCTGATTGACAATGCCGTCAAGTACGGGAGCCGGGCCCATGTGTCATTAAGGGAAGGGCCGGATAGTGTCCTGGTCACAATCGACGACGACGGCCCGGGCATTCCGGACGATCGGCGGGAGGATGTTTTCAAGCCCTTTCAACGGCTTGAACAATCGCGCAGCCGGGACACCGGCGGCACGGGTTTGGGCTTGACCGTCGCGCGCACCATCGTCCGTGGCCATGGCGGCGACATCACGTTGAGCAATCGGCGCACCGGTGGGCTGCGGGTGGAAATACGTCTGCCGCGCTGAGAGGGTCCGGATCCGGCTCAGTCGTTCCTGCTCATTTGCAACGCGACCGCCTTGAATACGCGGCCGGCCGGCGTATCGGCATAGTCCTGGGGATTGTTCGGGATCTTCACCTCGACCTTGAAGGTTCCGTCCGGTTCTGGTTCGGCATGGCCGCCGAGTTCCCGGAAGATCTCCAGCATTCGCTCGTTTTCAGCCAGCACATAGGCCACGAACGTGTCGATGCCATTCTCCACGGCGGAGCGGCTCAAGGCCCCCAGGAGCAAGGTGCCCAGCCCTCGTCCCTGGACAGAGTCCACGACCGTGATCGCCGCTTCCGCGACTCTCGGATTCTGGTCGAGGCGCACGTATCGCGCGACACCGAGACCCTGTTGCCCGGACGCCGACGGATCGAGGGCGATCCAGGCCATATGGTCCGAATAGTCTATCTGAGTAAAGTACCGCAGCTGGCGATCGGACAGGTCGTGTATTTCGCTAAAGAACCGCATGTGACGAGATTTCCGCGACAGACGAAAAAATCCCTCCTTAAGGAGAGCTTTATCGGCCTGAATGACGGGGCGTATAAGAACGGGCGTGCCGTCCCGAAGGTGCATTCTCAAGGGTGCGTGAACGGTGCCAGGCATGCCGGAAATCCGTGATCTCGCGCCGACCGAAGTCGGCCGCTACCCGCGGCGGTCTTCAAGGGAATTGGCGGCACGATCGCCGAATACCATACAAGGGGAGTTGTCGCTTGTCTGTACGGGCGTCGAGAGAATGAGCTTCGTGGTACTTGCGCGCGTCCTGCAGCCGGTGAAACAGACGCGCAATTCCGCGATGCCCAGGCGGTCGGGCCCGACGGCGAAAACCCGGTAAATCCCGCCGCAGCGGATAACCCTCTCAAAATAGGTCCGTAATTTGTTGGTTTTACGACATTATTCTTATCGGCAATGGCTGCGCCAAGGGTCGCAATCCCGTCGATCCACAATCGAAGCGGCGGATTGCCATGGTATGCCGCCCTGGTGCGTTCGGACGTCTTGCACAATCGTCTGTTTTCCTGCCTGGGCATCGCGCCACGGTGTGCCATTCCGCTGGGCAAGGTGACCGCTATAGGCTATGAATTATCGAAAGGTTGGTGTTTTTCTCGTTGCTCGGCGACTTTGTGGATGCCCGAGACTGACGGTTTTATGAGAGGGCAGAGAGACGTGGCTCACGAGCCCAATGTTCTTCTTCCGCTTATCCCCTACCTCCGGCGCTATGCACGGCTACTCTCGGGATCGAGAGAGGTCGGCGATGAATGCGTTCGACTTTGCCTCGAGCTGTTGACGGCGGAGCCTGGGCGTCTTGAAGGGGATGAATTGCGGGTTCAATTGTTTCGGGCCTTTCATGCGGTCTGCTCGGCGGTCGACCGGGCGGATGAACCTCACGCCGGGGCGACGACCCATGAACAGCGCCTAGAGCAAGGACTTGCCGGGCTGGCACCAACGGAGCGGCGAGTGCTGCTGCTCGCCGTGGTCGAGAATTTTTCCTACGAGGACATTGGCCGGATCCTCGACCTGGAGGTTGACGCGGTTCGGACGCTGGTCGCGCGGGCACGTGAGGGCCTCAAGCAGAAAGTGTCGTTGCCGGTTTTGATCATTGAAGACGAGGCGCTAATTGCCATGGAACTGCGCCATTTGGTGCAGGAAATGGGGCTCACCGTCGCCCATATCGTGGCTCGCGAGGAAGAGGCGGTGCGGACGGCCGCAGACGGCCAACTGGGTCTCGTGCTGGCGGATATACAGCTTCAGGACGACGGTTCCGGCCTCGCCGCGGCCCAGGCCATTCTCGAAAAATACGATGTCCCGATCGTCTTCGTAACCGGTTTCCCTGAGCGCCTTTTGTCCGGCACCGGCCTGGAACCTGCTTTCGTGGTGGCCAAGCCGTTTAGTGCGGAAGGGCTGAAGGCCATGATCGCACAAGCACTTGCAACCTATTCCTCGGATCCACGCGCCAAAGAGCACAAGGCTGGGCTTCTGGCCAAGCTGAGGCAGCTCAACGGCAGCAGTATCCCCGTTGCGGTGGTGCCAGGCTGAGACGGCCGAATTACCAGTTGCTACTCAACAGCTTGCTGGAAGCGTCCGGGACCTCGGCGATCGACGATAGGGGAAGTGTGCACACAACCACCAGCCCTTCCGGGCGCCAGTCCACCGCCAATTTGCCGCCGCACTGCGTCTGCACCGTCGAGGTAACAAGCTCGCTGCCGAAGCCGCGGCGCCTTGGCTCCGTCACGGGCGGGCCGCCAATTTCCCGCCACGCCAGAGAATAGACCGAATTATCGCCATCTTTCTCGCGACGTCCCTCGACCACGACCTTGCCCTTGTCGTTGGAGTGCGCACCGTGTTTTGCGGCGTTGGTCATCAGCTCGTGAAACACCATGACCATGGCTTGCGTCCCAGTGGGGCTGAGCTTGATGTCTTCGAGATCAATATCTAGGCGCGCCCTCTCCGCATGACTTCCCAGGACAAGTCCCACCAGTTTTTTCAGGCTGGCACCCGCCCAATCGCTTGCCGTGAGAAGATCGTGGGCATGCGCTAGAGCAAAGAGACGCCCCTCGAAGCTGCTAATGAAATCTTTGACACTCGCCGTCTGTATGCCTGTCTGCCGGGCGATTGCCTGAATGACGGCCAAGGTGTTCTTGACCCGGTGCGCAAGCTCGCGGATGAGAATCGCCTGCCGTTCTTCGTATGTCCTGCGTTGAAGGGCGGTCGCCAGGATGTTGGCGACGGACTGAATAAAGTGAACGTCATGGGTGGTAAATCTACGGGCGGCTTTCGCATGAGCTGCTAGCACCCCGAAAGGTTTTTGCCCTGCCCGTCGAATAACGACGCTCAGTCCGCTGACAATCTCGTAGTCACGCAGAAAGTTTGAATACTTGAACCGGGTCTCCGCGTCGATGTTTTCGACGATGACGGGCTGATCAACCGAAAGCGTATAGCCGGCTTGGGAATCGAGACCAACCCCTACGGTCGCCTGTCCGATCAGATCCTCGTGCCAACCGACTCCGGCCCGGAAAAGCAGTTCCTTTTCACCCGGCTGAAGCTGCAGAACCTTGGCGAATTCGACATCCAATGCCCTCGCCAAGTGCCCCACCGCTTGATCGAAGAGAGATTGGAGATCGTCACTCGCAAGGGCGAGCATGCCAAGTCCGGAAACCGCCTGGAGCTGTCGGATGCGCCCGCTCAGCTGAGCCTCCACCGCCTTTCGCCCAGAGATATCGCGCACGATCGCGGCGGCCCCAATGAATTCCCCGCTGGCACCGAATATACCGGAGAGACTGACCGATACGGGGATCAGGTCGCCGGTTCGATCGACGCGAACAGTTTCAAAGGGTTCGACAATCTCGCCTTTCC
>JAJFGI010000341.1 GCA_021776215.1 Kiloniellaceae bacterium
GCCCGGCGTGCCGCCGGAGAGTCTCCGACCGCAACAACCGACATCTACATCGCGGACACCATCGGCGAGTTGGGCCTGTGGTACCGGTTGTGCGAAATCGTCCTGGTTGGCGGCTCGCTGGTACCGAAGGGCGGCCAGAACGCCCTCGAGCCGGCGCGGCTGGGCTGCGCCATCATCTGCGGCGCTCACATGGGCAACTTCCGCCGCATTGCCGAGGGCATGGCGAAGGCCCATGCCCTGCGCCGGGTCACCGACGAAGCCGATTTGGTCACGACCGTGGCCGAGCTTCTGGATAACGCTTCGGCCCGCGAGGCCATGGCCACCGCCGCCGCCGACTTTGCCGCCGCCGAAGCCGGTGTCCTTGACGAGATCGTCACCGCCCTGGCCCCGCACCTGGACCGCGCCCGTCAATCGGGCAAGGTATCGGCCTGATCGCCGAGGCGGGCCGGGGCATTCAGCCTCTCGATCTCGAGCAGGATGGCGCTGTGGTCGTAATCGGCGCCGTCGTGCTCGACCAGGGACTGGAACAGGTGGCGCACGCCCTCGGCCAGGGGCAGAGTCAATCCGGCTTCCTTGGCCACGGACGCGACGTTGTTCAGATCCTTGAGGTGCATGCGCGCCGGGCCGCCGGGCAGGAACCGGCGCTCTATCATCCGCTCGCCGTGGATTTGCAGAACCAGGCTGTCGGCAAAGCCGCCCAGCAACGCTTGCCGCACCGCCGCCGGGTCGGCGCCGCCGCGCGACGCCAGCAGCAACCCTTCCGCCACGGCACCGATGGCCAGGGCGACAATCACCTGGTTGGCCAGCTTGGCCACTTGGCCCGCGCCCGCCGGACCCACATGGGTCGGCCGCCCGAGATGGGCTAGGACCTCGCCGCCGCGCGAAAAATCGGCGACCGTGCCACCGACCATGATGGCCAGGCTGGCCTGCGCCGCGCCGCTAGGCCCACCGGAGACAGGCGCATCCAGATGACCGATCTCCAAGTCGGCCAGGCGCGCCGTATGGGTCCGCGCCCGCGCCGGCTCGATGGAACTGGTATCGATCACCAGGCCCCCGCGCGGCAGAGCGCCGGCAACGCCCTGATTGAACAGCAAGTCCTCGACTGCGGCGCCATCCGCCAGCATGGTGAGCGCGATGTCCGCCGCCGCGCCCGCCGCGGCGGGGCTTTCGGCGACGGTGGCGCCGAGATCGGCCAACGGCCCGGTCTTGGCCGGCGTCCGGTTCCAGACCGTCACCGGATAGCCGGCCTTGAGCAGATTGGCGGCCATCGGCGCGCCCATGATCCCGGTGCCGAGAAAAGCAAGTCGCGGTTTCATCGGTGTTCCCATTCCTGTTGTCCGGCGCTCTCGCTGCGCGTATATTCAGTCTACTCTTTCGCTCGCATGCTGGCATCTCGGGGTCGGTGGGCGAAAGGTGTTGATCCCTGCGGATCCTTGATGCTGGCACGGCGGCGCAGAACGCGCCGGTCCAGTTTGTTGAGTCCGTACGGAGGCAAATCCATGAAAAAAGTGATTGTCGCGACACTCAGTGCGCTCTGCGCGCTGGGTGGACTTAGTATACCCGTCGGCGCCGAAATCTTGGCCATGCTCAACTACGAGAGCAAGCCCGACGACGATCTGAAAGCGCTCGGCCTGCCAGGCGGCCCGGAGAACCGGCGCGAAGGCATCGCGATCGTCGATGTGGATCCGGCATCCGCCAACTTCGGCAAGATAATGGTCGACATGCCGCTGCCGAACGACTTGGTCGCGCATCATATCTTCTACAACAAAGATGCATCCAAGGCTTACGTGACGGCGCTGGGCAAACCGGAGCTGCGGATCATGGACATGACCCGCACGCCCTATCCGATCAAAATTCTGGCGGTTCCCGACTGCCAGGTGGGCGAGGACGTCGTTTTCTCCGCCGACAACACGAAGTGGTATCTCACGTGTATGGGCTCGAACAACATCGTGGTCGGTGACGCGACCAGCGACCAAGTCACCAAGGTGATTGCCACGCCCGCGGCCTATCCGCATGGGATCGCCGTACACGATGGCATAGACCGCATACTGGTCACCAATACGGTGCGGGCCACGGATCTGGGGGATGCCGGCGAAGTCATATCGGTGTTGGAGATGAGCACCGGCAAGGTGATGTCGTCGCACAAGCTGTCGAGCAAGCCCTCGCCCGCCGGCGAGGCGCCGGTCGAGGTCGTGTTCGTGCCCGGCTCCAACCCGCCGGTCGCCTATGCGACCAACATGTTCGGCGGAACCCTTTGGACCGCCACGTGGAACGCCGCAAAGCAGGACTTCGACGTGCAGCAAGCCTTTGACTTTGCAGAGACCGAAAGCGGCGTCCCGCTGGAGATTTACTTCAATAAGACGGTGGATCGTCTCTATGTGACCACCGCGAAGCCGGGACAGCTGCATGTCTTCGAACTCGGTGCCGATCCAGGCGCGCCGAAGTTGCTGAAAACGATGCCGGCCGCCGAGGGAGCGCATCACGTCGCGTTCACGGCCGACGGCAAGTACGCGATCGTTCAGAACAGCCTTTTGAACCTGCCCGGTATGAGCGACGGATCCTTGACCCTCATCGATCTGAACAAGGAGGCCGTGATCGCGAGCATAGATACATTCAAGAAGCAGGGGCTTAATCCCAACTGCATTGTGCTGCTGCCGCAATGGAACGATCCGGCGGGGCATTAGCACGAACCAATTAAGACGACTCGCCAATTGAGACGACTGGGCCGACAACTCACCCCATCGTGATTCGCCATCGAGTCGAGCGGACGGGATACTTGGGCCATGCACGCGCACCGTACATGGCGTGGTGTGCGGCGGCACGCCACCGTGGCTGTGGGGGCGTTGTGGCTGAGTCTCGCCGCCCCCGCACACGCCAATCCCGAGGCCTGGGCACCCGCCTGGCCGAAGACGGACTTTTCGAAGACGTCCGTCGATTACACCGAGATCATTAGCGGCGGGCCACCCAAGGACGGCATCCCCTCCATCGACGATCCGGTGTTCGTCGCCGTTGCCGACGTGTCCGATCTGTCCCCGACCGAACCGGTTGTCGGACTATCGATCAACGGCGATGCCCGCGCCTATCCGCTGCGCATCCTGACCTGGCACGAGATCGTCAACGACGAGGTCGGCGGCGTTCCCGTGGTCGTTACCTACTGCCCCTTGTGCAATTCGGCCATCGTCTTTGATCGCCGGGTCGAGGGCCGCGCCGTCGAGTTCGGCACCACCGGCAAGCTGCGCAACTCGGATCTCGTCATGTACGACCGGGAAACCGAAAGCTGGTGGCAGCAGTTTCTTGGCGAAGCCATCGTCGGCGCGCGCACCGGCACGCGGCTGGAGGCCCTGCCGGCGCGCTTGGAATCGTGGGAGTTGTTCAAGAGCCGCCACCCGAACGGCAAGGTGCTCGTCCCCAACAACCCGGAAATGCGCCGCTACGGGGCCAACCCCTACGTGGGCTATGACGGCACCTCGATGCCGTTCTTGTATGCCGGGAGTTTCCCCGAGGGAATCGAGCCGATGGCCCGCGTGGTGGCCGTCGGCGATCAGGCCTGGTCCCTCGATCTGTTGCGCCGGGAGGGACGCATCGAAAGCGGCGATCTGGTGCTCACCTGGCAGGCCGGACAGAACTCGGCCCTCGACACCCGCGCCATTTCGGAAGGCCGCGACGTCGGCAACGTGCTGGTCCAGCGAAGCGCCGATAGCGGCCTGACGGATATTCCCTACGACGTGACCTTTGCCTTCGTCTTCCACGCCTT
>JAJFGI010000342.1 GCA_021776215.1 Kiloniellaceae bacterium
ACCTCGACGAAACGGCGGCGCAGAAACACGCCGAAGCCCTCCGCGAACATCCCTTCGCGCGGCGCCCTTCCCGCTCGGCGGCTGCCAGTGCGTGCGGCCATCGCCCTTCTTATGCTCCTCCCGTCCGGAATGGTCTAGACCTGGTGGGGGTCTAAAGGATCTCGCCGAGTCGCGCGAGCGCTGCTTCGGTCAGCGCCGCGTCGTAGACCAGGGCAATCCGCACATAGGGCGTGCCCGGGTTGTCGCCCCCGGTGCCCCCGGTGCCCCCGGCGCACATATAGGCGCCGGGCAGGACCTTGATCCCGGCCTCGCGCCAGAGGGCCAGGGTCGCGGACTCGCCATCCCCCACGTCGAGCCACAGAAAGAACCCGCCGGCCGGCTTGCGAAAGCCGAAGCGGTTGCCGAGGACTCGCTCGGCGACCGCGAAATTCGCCTGGTAGCGGGCGCGGTTGGCCGTCGCGTGGCTTTCCTCCTGCCACAGGCGGGTGCCGGCAGCGATGACCGGCAGGGGCACCCCGGCGCTGCCCACGCGCAACAGACCCTCGATCGCCCGCACCTGGCGCGGGTCGCCGACGACGAAGCCGCAGCGCAATCCGGGCGCGCTGGAGCGTTTGGAGAGGGAGTGGAAAACCAGCATGTTATCGAGCGCACCGTCCAATGCCCCGCCGCCCAATGCCCCGCCGAGCGCCACAGCCGCCTCCAGGGCGCCGGGCGGCGGTGTCTCGGTGTAGATCTCCGCATAGCACTCATCGAAGGCGATGGTGAAGCCGTAGCGACGGGCCAGGACAATCAGATCCTGCAACTGCGCCAGGTCGGCGACCGCCCCTTGCGGGTTCGCGGGCGAGCAATAGTAGCAAAGCGTGGTGCGCGCCAAAATTTCCGGCGGCAAAGCGCCGTAGTCCGGCAAAAACCCGGTTTCGCGCGTCGCCGGGACATGGATCGCCTCGGCCCCGGCGGCCGCTGCCGCGCCGGCATAGACGTGATAAAACGGATTCGGCAAGAGGATAGCCGGTTTTTCGCCGGGTCCGGGCGTCGCCGGGGTGGTCGCCAGGGCGGCGAAGAACAGGCCCTCGCGGGTTCCGGCCAAGGGCAAGAACATGCGCTGCGGGTCGATCAAGCCGGTCGGTAAGCCATAGCGGCGTGTCAGCCAGGCCAAGCAGGCGTCGGCATAGGCATCGGTGCCGCGCGGCGGCGGATACCGCGACCAGCCGGCGGCGGCGCGGGCGACTTCCTCGGCGACGAACGCCGGCGGCTGGTTCTGCGGCTCGCCGACGGAGAGCAGAATCGGCGCCCCCGGTGCCAGCCCTGGGACATCGATTGCCGATCGGCCCGCCGGTACGCCGTCGAGCAAGCCGTTGAGGCGGGCGAACGGGTGAAAGGTTTGCAGATCCCGCCGGTCGGTCACCGGGGCTCGCCCCGCCCATGGCCGCGAAAAGGCATCGGCTTGGCGCCGGAACAGAAGGTCATAAACAAGTGTAGCGTCGCCGGATTTTGCCGGCAAGCGGGCCGGCTTCAGGCCCCAGGGTCCGCCGGCGCTTGCTTCTGGTCACGCCAGCCGTCGCCGGAAAACACCAGGCAACTGATGCCCTGCGGCGAGGTAACGATGATGGTCCACGTTTCGCCCGCGGCATTCTGCAGCACCTCGACCAGACTGCCGGCGTTGGTCACTCCAAGCGCGACGGGTAACTCCCGATACCGCTCGGCCAGCGCGGCGACCAAGGTATCGCGGGCTTCGCAGGGGCCCAAGGCGGCCACTGGCCGGGGGTGGAGGAACACAACAACAATCGCCACGACAGGGACAGCGAGCCAGATAGGGCGCATGGTCCAGGCCCCTTTATGCGCGGCGGCGGCACCGTTCGCGCCACCGCGCGATTCCACGGCCACCACAAAATGAGCCGCAATACAGCCCCTGATACCACAAGATGTTGTGGATCTACAACTGTTGCGACACAACGGGCAACGGGCCGGCAGCTTGGCGAGCTGCCGGCCCCTCGTGGGTCCGTCGGCTAGATCGTCTGCGATCCGTGGCCGAACTCCGGGTAGGCCTCCATGCCCAGCTCGGCCTTGTCCAGCCCCATCTCCTCGTCCTCGGCGTTCACCCGCAAACCGACCGTGTACTTGATGATGAGCCAGAGGATCGAGCTGGTGACGACGACAAAGCCGCCGATGGCGGCGATCCCGAGAATCTGGACGACAAAGCTGCCGCCGCCGAAAATGGCCACCGCCAGGGTGCCCCAGATGCCGGCGAACAGATGCGCCGAGATGGCGCCGACCACGTCGTCGATGCGCAGGCGGTCGAGCAACGGCACGGCCACGACCACGATGGCGCCGCCGATGGCGCCGATGACGATGGCCAACGCGTGGTTCTGCAAGTCCGGGCCGGCGGTGATCGAGACCAGCCCGGCAATGGCGCCGTTCAAGGTCATGGTCAGGTCGATCTTCTTGTAGAGCACCTGGGTCAGAACCATGGCGGCGAGCAGGCCGGCCGCGGCGCCCAAGTTGGTATTGACGTAGACGATGGCGATCGCGGTGGCGTCCAGGGCCGACCCCAGGGCCAACTGCGAGCCGCCATTGAAGCCGAACCAGCCAAACCAAAGGATGAATGTGCCAAGCGTCGCCAACGGCAGATTGGCGCCCGGCAGCGGCGTGACCCGGCCGCCGGCCCCGTACTTGCCGCGCCGGGCGCCGAGGATGACGGCCCCTGTCAGCGCCGCCCAGCCGCCCACCGAATGGACGATGGTCGAGCCGGCGAAATCGGAGAAGCCAAGCTGGCTCAGCCAGCCGCCGCCCCAAGTCCAGGCCCCCTGGATCGGATAGATGACACCGGTCAAGACAACGACGAAGAGCAGGAATGGCCACACCTTGATCCGCTCCGCCAGGGTGCCCGAGACGATGGAGGCGGCGGTGGCGACGAAAACCATCTGGAAAAACCAGTCGGACATGACGGCATAGCCGTTCTCGACCACCGGGGCGATAAGCTCGGGCGTTGCCGCATCGGCGTTGATCAGCGCCAGCTCGGCCTCCGAGGCGCTGTAGAAGAACGAGAGGTCGCCGATCCAATCGCCCACGCCGCTGTACATGAGGTTGTAGCCGACCAGGTAATAGAGCAGGCCGGCGACCGAATAGAGGGCGACGTTCTTCAGGCAAATGGTCGCCGTATTCTTGGTCCGCACCAGGCCGGATTCGAGCATGGCGAAGCCGGCGCCCATCCACATCACCAGGAAGCCATGGACCAGAAAGGAAAAGGTGTTGAAGACGTACTGCGTCTCGCTCGACACCTCCGCCCGCGCCGGGCCGGCGCCGATCACAACGGTGGCGCCGATGGCGCCGGCCAACATAAGCGTGGACCTCAATCGTCTCATCCCCAGGCCTCCTATCGGGCAGCATTGAACTTTCCGGCCCGCGCGGGCCCCTTACAGTCCTCGACCATTCCAAGAATCGTGCCAGGGGCCCCGGCGCGGCTAAGACCATTACATATGGCGGTTTTTCGCCCCGCGCCGGCAGCCGCCACCGTGTCCGGCACGATGAAAAATGCCTAACAATTAGACACATCATGTTGTACGCCTAAATAATAGGCATATAGAAGCAGCGCCACGGGGCTGGACAAGGCGGCGCGGCGCGGCAATTCTGCGCCCCATGGGGCAAGGATCGGTCAGCGATAGGGCACGCGACAGCGACAAGGCGACCACAGAGGTCCTGATTTCCGGCGGCGGCATGGTCGGCCTGACTCTGGGAATTGCCTTGGCCGGGGCCGGGGTGGCGGTGGTCGTTCTCGAGCCCACCGATCCGGCAATGGCCACGGATGCGGCTTTTGACGGCCGTTCCTCGGCGATCGCGCGGGGGACCCAGCGGCTTATGGCGGCGCTGGGTATCTGGCCGGGTATGGCTGCGGCGGCAGCGCCGATTCTGGATATTCGCGTTTCCGATGGGCGCATCGGGTCGGCCGCGTCGCGCTTATTCCTGCATTACGGCCGTGACGAGCTGGCCGAGGCGACGGACGAGCCCCTGGGCTACATCGTGGAAAATCGGGTCGTGCGCGCTGCCCTGCACGCCCGGGCTTCGGCCCTGCCGGGGCTGCGTCTGATCACGCCGGCGCGCCTGGCCAAGGCGGAGCGCGGGGCTGGGGCGGCACCGGCGGAGGCGGTGCTCGGCGACGGGCGGTGTCTGCGCGCCGGCCTGGTGGTCGCCGCCGAGGGCCGCGGGTCGCCGTTGCGGGCCGCCGCGGGGATTCCGGTGACAACCTGGGACTATCCGCAAAGCGGCATCGTCTGCACCGTGGCGCATGAGGCCCCGCACCATGGCGTGGCGCACGAGCATTTCCTGCCCGCCGGCCCCTTCGCCCTGCTGCCCATGACCGATGGGCCCATGACTAACACAGGAGGCGGGACGCACCGCTCCTCCCTGGTGTGGACCGAGCGGCGGGCCCTGGTCCCGGCCATGCTGGCGCTGGACGACGAGGCCTTCGGCGCCGAGCTGCAGCGCCGCTTCGGCGATAGTTTGGGCGCCCTGCGCCCGGCGGGGCGGCGGTGGAGCTATCCCCTGTCGCTGATGCACGCCGAACGTTACGTGGCGCATCGCCTGGCCCTCGTCGGCGACGCGGCGCATGTCATCCATCCCATCGCCGGCCAGGGCTTGAACCTGGGCCTGCGCGATGTGGCGGCGCTGGCCGAAACCGTGGTCGAGGCCCGCCGCCTGGGCCTCGACCCGGGGGATGCGGCGGTACTGGCCCGCTATCAGCAGTGGCGGCGGTTCGACAATACCGTGCTGATGATCGCCACGGACGGCCTCAACAGGCTGTTCTCAAACGATTCCGCGCCGCTACGCCTGGCCCGGGATGTGGGCCTGGCGGCGGTCAACCGGCTGCCGCCCTTGAAGCGCTTCTTCATGCGGCACGCCATGGGCCTGGTGGGCGATCTGCCGCGCCTCATCCGCGGACAGGCCCTGTAATGCGCACCCCCACCGCGTGCGTCGCGGCGGTTGTGCTGGCCGCCGTGGTCGGCGCCCTGGCCACGGCTGCGCCGGCGACAGCGCAAACCGGCGATAGCGCGGTGCTGTTCGGCGGCGGCGACGAGGTTTATATCGCCGGCCTGCCGGCCGGGTGGCGCAAGCAGGCGGAAGCGAGCGATGCGCTCGGTTACCGGGCCGACTGGATGCCGGCGGGGCAGACCGTGGAAGACTGGCGCGACCGCATGACCCTGCAGCTCATCCCGGACGTGGCCGGGCAGGTGCCCGAGCAGTTCCTCGACAACCTGGCCGCGTTATGGACGGATGGCTGCGAGTCGGTCATGGTCACCGAGGTTCAGACCGAGGCGGTGAACGGCTACGCCGCCGGATCGCGTCTCATCGCCTGCACGCGCGACAAGCAGAGCGGCACGGGCAGTGTCTCGCTGTATCGGGTGGTTGCCGGTGAGCGCGCGCTCTATATCGTGCAGCGCGCCTACCGGGTGCCACCATTCACGACCGAACGGGTGCCGCTCGCCGGCGCCGATCTTGACGCGGGCCGCAAGGCGGTCGGCTTTGGCACGGCCTGTGAGCGGGGTGCGGCGGCGCGCCCGTGTCCGGCGGATTGGGCCCCGGTGCTGGCCCCCCTCGATCCCGGTCGCCGGCTTGTCGTTTTTCCGGCGCCGGGCTGAGCGCGCTCTAGATTTGCCGCGGCATAAGCGCGTCTTCGAAGGGGAAGGTCGAGAGCAGCTCGGCTCCGTGCTCGGTGATCAAGACCTGCTGTTCCAGCTTCACCCCCTCGGCGCCGCCGACCTCGCCCATGTAGCTTTCCACGCAGAGGGTCATGCCGGCCTCGAGCCGTGCGTCGTAACCGCTCGTGTCCATGTCTTCGGCATAAGTGGCGTGCGGATATTCGTCGCACAGGCCGACCCCGTGCAGCACCACGGAATAACGATTTGGGACGCATTTGGCCGGTAGGGGAAGGGCGCGTTCGGCCAGTTCGCGCATGGTCAGGCCGGGACGCAGCAGGGCGGTGTTGTACTCGATCTGCTCCCAGGCCAGGCGGTAGAGCCGCTGCTGTTCGGCGTTCGGCCGGCGGGTGCCGCACAGGAACGTGCGCGAGATATCGACGCAATAGCCGTAGGGCCCGATCAAGTCCGTATCGAAACTGACCAGATCGCCGTCGCGGATGATTCGCTCGCCGCATTCCTGGAACCACGGGTTGGTGCGCTCGCCCGAGCTGAGCAGCCGGGTCTCGATCCACTCACCGCCCGCGGCGATGTTGACCTGGTGCAGGATCGACCACAGCTCGTTCTCGCTCATGCCCGGTGTCAGGGCCTCGCGCATGCGCGCCATGCCGCTTTCGCAAACGTCGATCGCCGCCCCCATGAGGGCGAGCTCGCCGGGCGATTTGATCACCCGCGCCTGTTCCAGAACCTCCTGCCCGTCGTGGATCTCGATCCCTTCCCGGGCCAAGGCCGCGGCGCCTGCCGGATCGCAGTGATCGATGGCCAGGCGCGTGTTGCCGCCGCCGTGCGTGCGCAC
>JAJFGI010000343.1 GCA_021776215.1 Kiloniellaceae bacterium
GCTGATCGGCGACCGGGTGATGGTCAGCGTGCCCCTGGCACTTTTCGCCATCCTGCTCTCGACCGCCATGGCGATACCGCTGGGCGTTTTCGCGGCAGCTCGGCACGGCCGCGGCGCCGATGCGGCGGTCATGGCGTTCAGCCAGATCGGCGTGGCGGTGCCCAACTTCTGGCTCGGCCTGCTGTTGATCCTGCTGTTCGCGGTGAAGCTGGCTTGGCTGCCCGCCGGCGGCTTCGGCGGATGGGAGAACGGCGCCTGGGCGGGGGTGCGCTCGCTCATCCTGCCAGCGGTGGCGCTGGCCCTGCCGCAGGCGGCGATTCTCGCACGGGTGACGCGCTCGTCGGTGCTGGAAACTCTCACGGAGGATTATATCCGCACCGCCCGGGCGAAGGGCCTGTCACGGGAGGCGGCACTGTGGCGCCATGCGTTGCGCAACGCGCTGATCCCGGTGGTGACCATCATGGGCCTGCAGTTCTCCTTTCTTCTGGCGGGGACGATCATCATCGAGAACGTCTTTACCCTGCCGGGGATCGGCCGTCTGATCTTCCAGGCCATCGCCCAGCGCGACCTCATTGTCGTCAAGGACCTGGTCGTCCTGCTGGCGATAACGGTCATCGTCGTCAACTTCCTCGTCGATCTGGCCTATGCGGCGCTCGATCCGCGTTTGAGCGGAGGCGGCGATGACTTTTGACATTCTCGGCGAGGCTCGGGCGAAGCGCCGCCTCGGTGGCCGCAGCCGCAATCTGTGGATCGGCGGCGCCGTGACCCTGGTCCTGGCGTTGACGGCGCTGGTCTCGCTTGTCTGGACGCCCTATCCGGTCGCCGCCCTCGATATTGCCGGCAAGCTGGCCGTGCCGTCGTGGGCTCACCCCTTCGGCACCGATCATTTCGGCCGGGATGTCCTGTCCATGATCATGGTCGGGGCGCGCAATTCCATTGTCGTGGCCTTCGTTGCCGTCGGCATCGGCGCCGGCGTGGGCGTGCCGCTGGGCTTGTGGGCAGCGGCACGGCGCGGCTGGGTGGACGAAGCGGTCATGCGCTTCAACGATTTTGCCTTTGCTTTTCCGGCCCTGTTGTCGGCGGTGATGATTACGGCGATCGCCGGGCCCGGGGCGGTGAATGCCATCATCGCTATCGGCATTTTCAACGTGCCGGTCTTTGCCCGTCTGGCACGGGGCGCCTCGCTCAGCCTGTGGAAACGGGAGTTCGTCCTGGCCGCGCGGGTGGCCGCCAAAGGCGATATGGCGATTGCCATCGAGCATATCCTGCCGAACATCGCCGGTGTGTTGATCGTCCAGGCGACCATCCAATTCGCCTTGGGAATTCTGGCGGAGGCGGGCCTGTCCTACCTCGGCCTGGGGGCGCAACCGCCGCAGCCGAGTTGGGGCAAGATGCTCAACGATGCCCAGACATACATCTATCTGGCCCCGCGCTTGGCCATCTTCCCCGGCATGGCGATCACCCTGGCGGTCCTTGGTCTGAACCTGCTGGGCGACGGGTTGCGCGACCTGCTCGACCCGCGCTTGCGGCGCGTGCGTTGATCATGCCCTTGCTCGATGTCGCCGGCCTCACCCTGCGCATCCCCACCGCCGAGGGGATGGCCGACATCCTCAGCGACGTCTCCTTCGCCCTGGACCGCGGCGAGAGTATCGGTCTGGTCGGCGAGTCCGGTTGCGGCAAGTCCATGACCGCGTTGGCGATCATGGGCCTGTTGCCGGACAGCGCCCAGACACGCGGAGCCATTCGGTTCGATGGCCGCGATCTTCTGCGCATGGACGAGGCCGGCTTGTGCGCCATTCGCGGGCGGCGTATCGCCATGGTCTTTCAGGAGCCGATGACCGCCCTCAACCCGGTGATGACCATTGGCGCACAGATCGCCGAGGGGTTGCGGCTGCACCTCCGACTTGGCCATGGCGAGGCCGAGGACCGGGCGCGGCGCCTGCTCGACCGGGTCGGCCTGCCGGCGCCGCGATTTTCGCCGCAGCTCTATCCGCACCAGCTTTCCGGCGGGCAGCGGCAGCGGGTGGTGATCGCCATGGCGCTGGCCTGCGGCCCCGATATCCTGATCGCCGACGAGCCGACCACCGCCCTCGACGTGACCATCCAGGCGCAGATTCTCGATCTCATCGCCTCGGTCGCGGCCGAGACCGGCATGGCCCTGATCATGATCACCCACGATCTGGGGATCGTCGCCGAGACGACCGAGCGCATGCTGGTGATGTACGCCGGGCGCATCGTCGAGCAAGGCCCGACCGCCGAAGTCTTTGCCCGCATGGCGCACCCGTACACGCGCGGCCTGTTCGCCGCTTCACCGCACGCGGTGGCGGTGTCGGCCGGCGGTACGGCCGGGCGGGTGCGCCTGACCGCCATTCCCGGCCAGGTGCCGGATCCGACTCGCCGGCCGGGGGGTTGTGTGTTCGCCGACCGCTGTGCGCGGCGGACGGCGGCGTGCGAGGCCGCCGTGCCACCTCCCGTCACCATAGGACCGGACCATACCGCCGCCTGTATCCACCCGGTGCTGGATGAGGTGCCCGCATGACGGAACCGCTGTTGGAGGTGCGCGACTTGGTGCGCGACTATGTGCTGCCGCGCCGCCGTCTGTTCGCGGCCGCGCCGCGCCTGCGCGCCCTCGATGGGGTGAGCTTCCGGATCGAGGCCGGGCGCAGCTTCGGCATTGTCGGCGAGTCGGGGTGCGGCAAGTCGACCCTGGCGCGCACCGTGCTCGCCTTGGAACGACCCAGCGCCGGCAGCGTATGGGTGCGGGGCCAGGATATTTTCGCGCTCAAGGCCGGGGAACTGCGCGCCCTACGCCGGCACCTGCAGATCATCTTTCAGGACCCGTATGGGTCCCTCGATCCGCGCCAGCGGATCGGCCGCATTGTCGCCGAGCCGTTGAGCATGACCGCGCAGGGCAAGAGCCGGCCGGAGCGACGGGCCAAGGTCGCCGAGGTTCTCGACGCCGTCGGCTTGCCCGCCGACGCCGCCGGCAAATACCCGCACGAATTTTCCGGCGGCCAGCGCCAGCGGATCGCCATCGCCCGGGCGCTGATCACCCATCCCGATCTGATCGTCGCCGA
>JAJFGI010000344.1 GCA_021776215.1 Kiloniellaceae bacterium
TGGCGATCAGATGGCGTCTCTATTCGATGGCCGCCAGGCCGTCACAGAGACGCAGTTGCAACTCGCGAACGCGGGCTGGCGAGGATTCCGGTCCGCAAATCCAAAGGACCTCGAATCCTTCATGGAAAGCGAGCTGTCGCCGCTTCCGTTTTTGGGCGCCGCACTTTCACGCTACTTGGAAGAATTCCCATGGACATCTGACGGTCTGACCCGAACCGAGCGTCAAATAATGTCTCTCGTTTCGGATGGCGTTTCTGCCCCAGGCAAGATTTTTCTCGATAACATGGGGCTCGAAACCGCGATGTATATTGGAGATTGGGGCACATACAGTCGCATTGAACACCTGTGCGGCGGGCAACATCCGATGCTTCGCTGCGGGCCATATGACACCATCCATCGTCCGCCAAGTATGTCAATCTCCCAGGAAGAATTCATTGCGCAAAGGCTATCCCTAACTGCCGTCGGCGAACGGGTTCTCTCCGGCCAGGTCGATGCCGCCGGTCTAATCGAACGCGACGAATGGCTAGGTGGAGTCCATCTTCTATCGGGCCGCCCGATTTGGACGTGGGATATTTGCAGCAAGCAGTTGAAGCTCAGTGAGTCCTAGTCCATGGCCGAGCTGCCGAAACCGAATCCGTTGTTCCATCAATCGGTGCGAACACGACTGGCCGTCTTGTTGAACAGCAAGGAACGGAGCTTCTCTCAGTTAAAGTCGCAGCTGGACGTCACGGACGGAAACCTTGATGCACATCTTCGCAAGTTTAGCTCCGCTGGATATCTGCATAGTCAGATGGTGTTAAGCGGCCGCCCACATACTGTCTATCAGCTCTCGGAAAGCGGTTCTGCCGCCTTCATGCACTACATAAACGATCTACTTCGGCTGATCGATGCTGCAAAGAAAGCAAACTAATCGGCGCGATGCCAACAGCACCGATTAGACTTCGCGCCGCAGGCCGGCAAGGAAGAGGGCCACGGCCCGCTCCACTGTGCGCTCGATGGCCGCCGGCTTGGGCGGCTCGCCGGCGCCGAGGAGGCACGGCAGAAGGAAAGGACCGGTGACAAGGCCGATGAATTGCATGGCGGCCAATCCCGGATCGGGCATGGTCAGTTTTTCGCGCCGGGACAGATCGGCCAAATAAGTCGTCAGCAACTCCCGGGCGCGCCCCGGACCCTCTTCCCAATAGGTGCGGCCCAACTCCGGAAACTGGGTGACGCCGCTGAGGACCGTGCGGAACAGGGAGATGATCTGAGGCTCCAGCAATTTGTGCGTGATCGCCAGACCCATGGTCCGCAAGACGTCCTCCGGCGGGCCGGCCAGATCGGCGCATACCTGCGGCCCGCTCGACTCCTCGCACATCTTGTGCATGACCCCGGCGAAGAGAGCTTCCTTGTTCTGAAAATGGCTGTAGACCGTGGCCTTGGAGACACCCGCCTCGGCAGCGATCGCGTCCATGCTGACCACATCGTAGCCGGCGGTCAGGAACAGCTTGCACGCCGCTCCGACAATCAGCTCCTGCTTGGTCGGCGTTGCCGCCGCGCTTTCGGTTCGGGCACTCAAAGTCGACAAATGTCCACCTCACCCATTTCCTGTCTGTACTAAACCGTTCAGTCCAACTATACTGAACCGTATAGTCTTATAGAATGATGGTTTTCGGCGCGGTTTGCAAGACTTTCCGCACCAGGAGACCCGGCATATAACCGGCACACAACCGGCATATAACCGGCATATAGAGGGGAACGTCGACCATGGCGCGAGATTCCAACACTCCGGCCTCAAGAATGCAGCCCGCTGACGGCTCGGGCGGACCGACCCCGCCAGGCCCGTCCGGCAAAGGCCTGTTCTCCGACGCCCATGCGGTGGCCTTCACCCAGTGGGTCATCCGCTGGCGCTGGGCGGTGCTTTTTTTCTGCATCGTTGCCGCGGTAGCGGCCGCGGCCGGTGGCCGTTTTCTCGGTTTCGCGTCGGACTACCGGGTGTTCTTCAGCAGTTCCAACCCGCAGCTCGAAGCGTTCGAGACCTTGCAGCGGGTCTATTCCAAGGACGACAACATCAGCTTCGTCATAAAGCCGGCCGAGGGCGAGATCTTCACGCCGGAGCTGCTGGCTTCCATCCGCGACCTGACCGCCGCCGCCTGGAAGATCCCCTTCTCCACCCGCGTGGATAGCCTGACTAACTTTCAGCACAGCTATGCCGAGGGCGATGATCTGACCGTGCGCGACTTGGTCCCCGAGTCGGCGACACTCGATGCGGCGACCATCGCCGAAATCCGCGCCGTCGCCATGAGCGAGCCGCTGCTGATCGACCGCACGATTTCGCCCGACGGCACCACCACCAACGTCAATGTGACCGTCACCCTGCCGCAGAAGAATGTGGAAGAGATTCCCGCCGTCATGGCCTATGCCCGGGATTTGGCGGCCAGGTTCCAGGCCGAGCACCCCGGCGCGCGGGTGGCGCTGACCGGTCTGGTGGCGCTGAATTCAGCCTTCTTCGAGGCCAGCATGAAAGACATGGGCACCTTGGTGCCGATGATGTACGGCGTCCTGCTCCTGATGATGGTGCTGTTCCTGCGCTCGGTCTCGGGCACGTTCGCAACACTTCTGGTCATCGGCCTGTCCGCCGCCACGGCGATGGGCTTGGCCGGGTGGTTCGGCATCCGCCTGACGCCGCCATCCTCGGTGGCCCCAACGGTCATCCTGACCATCGCCATTGCCGATTCGATCCACATCCTGGTGTCCATGTTCAAGGCCATGCGCCACGGCATGGCAAAGCGCGAAGCGATCGTCGAGGCCATGCGCATCAATTTCGGCCCGGTGTTCCTGACCAGCCTGACCACGATCATCGGCTTCGCGAGCCTGAATTTCAGCGACGCGCCGCCGTTCGCTCATCTGGGCAACATCACCTCAATGGGGGTCGCCGCCGCCTGGGCCTATTCGATCCTGTTCCTGCCGGCCCTGATGGCTGTCTTACCGCTGCGGATGAAGGCGACGGCGGACGGCAAAATCACCGGCATGGAGCATTTCGCCGAGTTTGTGATCCGTAACCGCCGGCCGGTGCTCTTCGCGACTATCGCTCTGGCGGTGGGCCTTGGCGCCATGGTGCCGCGGACCGCCGTGAACGATGATTTCGTCGGGTACTTCGACGAATCCATACAGTTCCGCACCGATACGGACTTCGCCATGGAAAACTTGTCCGGGATCTACCAGCTGCAATGGTCGCTCCCGGCGGCGGGTCCTGGCGGTATCAGTGAGCCGGAATATCTGCAACGGATCGACGCCTTCGACAATTGGCTGCGCGAGCAGCCTGGCGTGGTGCACGTGCAGACATTGACGGACATCTTTCGCCGCCTGAACAAGAACATGCACGCGGACGATGCGGCTTGGTACAAATTGCCCGAGGAACGGGATCTGGCAGCCCAATACCTGCTGCTCTTCGAAATGTCCCTGCCCTACGGTCTGGATCTGAACAACCAGATCAATGTCGACAAGTCGGCCATGCGGGTGATTGCGACGGCCGACAATATTTCGACCAACGAGTTGCGGGCCATTGACGCCCGTGCCGCCGACTGGCTGCAGGCCAATATGGCGCCGGAACGGATCGCCGCCTCCGGGCCGGTCATGATGTTTGCCTACATCACCCAACGGAACATGATCGGCATGCTCACCGGCACCGCCATCGCCCTCGTGCTCATCTCGTTGTCCCTGACGATCGCCCTGCGCAATATTCGGCTTGGCCTGATCAGTCTGGTTCCCAACCTGCTGCCGGCGATCATGGCCTTCGGCATCTGGGCGATCGTGGTCGGCCAGGTCGATGTGGCCTCGTCCATCGTCACCGCCACCAGCCTGGGCATCATCGTCGATGCCACCGTGCATTTCCTCAGCAAGTACCAGCGGGCCCGGCGCGAAAAGAATTTGAACGCCGAGGACGCGGTGCGCTATGCCTTCTCGACCGTGGGTGTCGCCCTTTTGGTCACGGCGGCGATTCTCATTGCCGGGTTTGGCGTGCTCGCCATGTCCGCCTTCAAGCTGAACGAGAGCATGGGCATCCTGACGGCCATCACCATCGCCGTCGCCTTGATCGCCGACTTCTTGCTCTTGCCCGCTCTGCTCCTGACCGTTGACCGCCGCCAAACCTCCAGCCGCAAGGATGCTGTCCATGCCGATCGACCCGCAACCCAAGCCGCGCAGTAAGGCCATGCTCGCCCGTTTCGGCCTGGCCGCCCCCATGCTCGTCTGGGCAGTCCTTGTTCTGACTGCCCTACCCGCCAGCGCGCAGACGCCGGAGGAAAAAGGCCGGACCATCGCCGAGGAGGTGGACCGCCGCGACCTGGGTTGGGGCGACAGCGCCACCACCCTGGAGATGATCCTGAGCAACAGCCAGGGCGAGACCAGTACCCGCGAGCTGCGCTTCCAATCCCTGGAGGTCAACGGCGACGGTCTGGGCGACAAGAGCCTGACCATCTTCGACCGGCCGCGCGACGTGGAGGGAACCGCCTTCCTGTCGCACACCAAGATCACCGAGGCGGACGACCAGTGGCTGTACCTGCCCGCGCTTAAGCGGGTGAAGCGCATCTCGTCCGCCAACAAGTCGGGGCCGTTCATGGGCAGCGAGTTCGCCTACGAAGACCTGCTCAGCCAGGAGGTGGAGAAATACACCTACCGCTGGCTGCGCGACGAGCCGTGCGGCGATCTGCCGTGCACCGTCATCGAACGCTTCCCGGTCTATGAGAACTCGGGATACACCCGCCAGGTGGTGTGGATCGATACCGGCGAATACCGGATTCAGAAGATCGATTTCTACGACCGCAAGGAATCGCTGCTCAAGACGCTCGTCTACTCGGACTATCGCCAGTACCTTGGCAAATATTGGCGCGCCCACTCCCTGGTCATGGCCAACCACCAGACCGGCAAGGGGACCACGTTGACCTTCGCCGACTACAAGTTCCAGGTCGGCGCCAGCGACAACGAGTTCACGCCCGACCGACTGAAACGGGTGCGGTGATCTCGCGCGTCAGACGGCGAGCCGGCGGGGCCACTGCCGCGGCGGCGCTGCTCCTCGGCGCGGCCACGGTTCAGGCTGGCGAATTGAGCTGGTCCGCCGAGGTCGCCGGCGAGGTGCGCGTCTTTCCCTACCGGCCGGAGTTTCCGCGCCAGAACGGCGACGCCGTCGTGCCGTCGGTTTCCGTCGAGCCTGAAGCGGTCTACGAGTGGAACGACCGTGACGACCGATTTACGTTTGTCCCCTTCTCGCGCTGGGACGCCGGTGACGGCGCGCGCAGCCACGTGGACGTGCGCGAGGCCAATTGGCTGCATCTGGGCGAGAACTGGGACCTCGTCGCCGGCATCGCCAAGGTCTACTGGGGCGTCACCGAATCGCGGCACCTGGTCAACATCATCAACCAGAACGATCAGGTGGAGGATATCGATGAGGAGGACAAGCTTGGCCAGCCCATGGTCAACGGCAACGTGAACACCGAGTGGGGCACGTTCGGGCTCTTCGTCCTTCCCGGCTTTCGCGAGAGGACCTTCTCCGACGTCGACGCCCGCCTGGGCGGCCCGCTGCCCATCGACGACGACAATGCGGCCTTCGATTCCGGCGCCGAGGAGTACCATGTGGATTTCGCCGCACGCTGGCGCAAAACCGTCGGCGACTGGGACGTGGGCCTGTCGCAGTTCGTCGGCACCAGCCGCGAGCCGCGCCTTATCGCCAGCAGCCGAAACGGCGAAAGCGTCCTGGTGCCGCACTACGACCAGATCGATCAGACCGGCCTGGACGTCCAGCTTACCGGCGCGGCGACGCTGTGGAAGCTCGAGGCCATTACCCGCGGCGGCCATGGCGATCGTTTTTTCGCCGCCGTCGGCGGCTTGGAGCACACGTTCTTCGGCGTCTTCGACAGCAGCGCCGACGTCGGCCTGCTGGCCGAGTACCTCTACGACGGTCGGGACGAGGTAAGCGCCCCGCCGACCAGTGCCGACGACGACATCTTTCTCGCCACCCGCCTCTCCCTGAATGACGAGCAGGACACGGCTCTCCTCGCCGGCGTCATCGTCGACCGGGACACCCAGGCCACCCTCCTGTCCGTCGAAGCCGAGCGGCGCCTGGGCGATAGCTGGAAGTTGGAGCTGGAGGCCCGCCTGTTCCTGAATGTGCCCGCCGGCGACCCGGTGGCCAGCATTCGCAACGACGACTTCATCACCTTGCGCCTGACCCGATACTTTTAGGAACACCAATCCCACCGGTGGTCATCCCCGACGTTACATGAGCCCAAGAACCCCCTGGTTCTTGGCTGGCGAATGTTAGATCCGGGATCCATCTATCGGGCGTTGCGGCGCAATGGATCCCGCCTTTCCGCTACGCCGCGGCCGGGATGACTTAGGGAGAGCCGGCTATTTCCCTTGCATTGGCGGCAATGGTGGGCATGCGTTACCCTTTGTTAAGGCTGCTGGCACGGAATCTTAATGGCGCGCGCGCGAAAATCAGCCATGCACGGAACCTCGGATCCGGCCTGGCGGCCGAAGATCGGCCTGGCGCTCGGCAGCGGCGTGGCCCGCGGCTGGGCCCATATCGGCGTCCTGCGCGCCCTGGAACGCTATGGCTTCAAGCCCGACGTCGTCGCCGGCACATCCGTCGGCGCCCTGATCGGCGGCACCTATCTGGCCGGCCGAATCGACCCCCTCGAAGCCTGGGTCCGCGCCCTCAACAAGGTCAAGATCGTCTCCTACCTGGATTTCCGGGTGCGCGGCGGCGGCATGATCGGCGGCCGCCACCTGGTCGAGGCCATGCAGAAGCACCTGGGGGACACGCGCATCGAGGACCTGCCGGTCCCCTTCGTTGCCATCGCCACCGATTTGACCACCGGCCATGAAGTCTGGTTGCGCAGCGGCAGCTTGGTCGAGGCGATGCGCACGTCCTTTTCGCTGCCGGGCGCCTTCGAGCCTGTGCTGAAAGACCGCCGCTGGCTGGTAGACGGGGCGCTGGTCAACCCGGTGCCCGTCTCCGCCTGCATGGCCATGGGCGCGCAGATGACCATTGCGGTCAACGTGAACACCGACATCATCGGCAAGCAGCGGCGGATCGGCTCGTCGTTCCCCAGCATTGCCGGTTTCGACCTTCTGCAAGAGATCGAGAACGCCAAGGCATCCGGGAAAGGGTCCAAGCTCAGCGCCCTGGCCCGCCGGGTCTTCCGGCGCGAGCCGACCCAGCCGAGCATGTTCGGCGTGATGATTTCGTCCCTGGGCATCGTCCAGGACCGCATTTCCCGCTCGCGCCTGGCCGGGGAGCCGCCGGACGTTCACATCACGCCGCGCCTGGGTCACGTAGGTCTGTTCGAATTCGACCGCGCCGATGAGATCATCGCCGAGGGCGAGGCCGCCGTGGAGCGCGCCCTGCCCGATTTACGCGATGCGCTGGCCATCTTCGGCCGCGAGCTCAACGGCGAGGGAAATGGGCGTGGTGAGAGCGACGCGCAAAAGAAGGCGGCACGCTGACGCCTTTCGACGGCGAACCTAAGCCATAGACTATAAGCTTGGGTTGCCAAGCTTCAGCGGCTGTCGTTTTCCAACAGGCGGTCTATGAAGAGATATTTGGCGAGGCCGTGAATCACTGTGGAAGCGAATACGGTGTAGGCAACGAGGGCCCAGAGTTGTTTCTCGTTTACGAACTCTATATGGCCGGCCGCGTAACCCATGTAGTAGATCGAGCCGACTCCCCTAACGCCAAAAAAGGCGACGACCCAGCGTTCGTGGGTGTCAAGGTTGGATCGAATGAGCGACAGCCAGCCCGCCAGAGGACGTATGACGAGAATCAGACCGAACCCGATGACCGAGTGTTGCCAATCCAGCACGGGCCATAGAGCCGGCAGTGTGCTGCCCA
Organism: Kiloniellaceae bacterium; assembly: GCA_021776215.1. GTDB lineage: Bacteria > Pseudomonadota > Alphaproteobacteria > Kiloniellales > J153 > JAJFGI01. Next base: position 7,871 of record JAJFGI010000344.1, read on the forward strand.
GGAGAACAAGCAGAATCGCCGTAATCGCATGCTCGATGGACTCGCTGAAAATATGCAAGCGGCGATGGAACTCGTGCTGCTCTTCAGCCCGCCGACAGACGATGCCGGCGATGAATACCCCGATGAACCCGTAACCCTCGACCAGCTCTACGAGACCGTAACAGAACAACACGCCGGCGAGCGCGATGACCCCGGGCCCGGTCCGCGCCAGCGTGTTCAAAGTCGGGACGGCGAACAGAATTTTTCCAAGCATCCAACCGACGACACCGCCAATGACCAGGCCGACAGCTATTCGATAGAGCACATCGCGAAGAAACCATTCGCCAAGCCACGTCGACGGATCGGTTCCTTGCGCGGCGATGAGAAGACCAAGATAGACGAAGGGAAATGCCAGCCCGTCATTCAGGCCGGCCTCCGCCGTCAGGGCAAAACGGATCGGATGCTCGCCGCCCTCAAGCGGCGGACCCACCTGGATGTTACCGGCGAGCACAGGATCCGTCGGCGCGAGCGCGGCTCCTAGCAGCGCCGCACCGGCAACCGTCATGCCGGCCAAGCCCCAGCCGAGAAGGGCAACGGCAGCAATGGTAAGCGGCATCGCGATCGCCAGAAGACGAATCGCCGGGCTCCAGAGACGGTATCCGGAAATTTTGTCGATCCTGAGACCGGTGGAAAACAGTACAACGATGACCACGATCTCGCTCACCGCTTCCCAGATTTCCGGCGCGGTTGTCGGATCAAGGGCTGTGGGCATCCCAGGAATGACGCTGTAAGCGAGGAGGCCCAGAAACATCAGGAGCGCCGACGAGGTGATCGAGCGCCTAAACACGAACCGTGGCAGCCAATAGGCAAGGAGTATGGCGAGTCCCACGGCTGCCATCAGCACGTGTTTCGGCGCGAACTCGAAAAGTGCGTTCTCCATTTGATCAGGATTCTCCATGCGGAGCATTCGGGCGGCTAGAGCGTGACCCAAAACCGCCAGTGAGGCAATTTGCCTGCTTGTCGTGGGGTAGCAGAGCCGGTTTCGACCGTCTACAAGAGATCGAGAACGCCAAGGGATCCGGGAAAGGGTCCAAGCTCAGCGCCCTGGCCCGCCGGGTCTTCCGGCGCGAGGCGACCCAGCCGAGCATGTTCGCGGGGATGATGTCGTCCCTGGGTATCGTCCAGGACCGCATTTCCCGTTCGCGCCCGGGTCACATGGGCCTGTTCGAATTCGACCGCGCCAACGAGATCATCGCCGCGGGCGAGGCCGCCGTGGAGCTGGTGTTACAAGTGGCGATGCACGCTCACAGGTTGCATAATCCTATACCAGTCAGAGTTCGAAGCTGAGGAGTCTTATGGAAGCGCAACTATTTTTCGTCGGGATATTGGTCCTTCTAGGCATCTTGGTTGTTCCGATTTCCCAGCGCCTCGGGGCGCCCATTCTGCTCCTGGTCCTGGTAATGGGGATGTTGCTCGGCGAGGATGGCCCAGGCGGTATCCAGTTCGACGATTTTGCCTCAGCAAACGATCTCGGAAGCCTGGCCCTCGCGATCATTCTGTTTGCAGGCGGCTTGGAGACGGAAATTCGCAAGACGCGCGGCGCCCGCGTGCCGTCCATACTTCTCGCGACAATAGGTGTGGTTATCACGGCCGTGATCGTCGGCGTGATTGCCGCCCGAGTGCTCAATGTTTCTATCGAGGAGGGCCTTTTGCTTGGTGCAGTCGTGGCCTCCACCGACGCTGCCGCGACATTCCTGCTTATCCAACAGAGTGGCGTGGGCATCTCGGATAAGTTGAAGAATACGCTCGTTTTGGAATCTGGACTGAACGATCCCATGGCGATCTTCTTAACCATCATGATTACGGCTCTGGTGGATTCCGGGGCCGTACTCTCTTCGGATAGCCTAGTCGAGACATTGCCGCTCTTTGCAAGCCAGATCGGACTCGGTCTTGCGTTCGGCGTGTTTGGAGGCTGGCTTTCGAGCCTTCTGATCGATCGCGTGAACTTGCCGCACGGCCTTTATCCGCCCCTCTCGCTCGTGTGCGGTTTTGTCGTGTACTCCGGGACAGCGCTTTCGGGCGGCAGTGGATTCCTGGCGGTCTATCTTTGCGGTATAATGCTTGCGAACCGTGTCGAGCGACCGATTGAGCGCATCCTGCACTTCAACGAAGCGTTGCAGTGGCTCAGTCAAATCCTGCTGTTTCTAATGTTGGGCATTCTGGTCACACCCAGCGGGCTCATTGCTAACTTGCCGCAAGCACTGCTGATCGCAGCGGCGCTCATGTTTATTGCGCGCCCTTTGGCAGTATTGGTCTGTGCGGCTCCGTTCGGTTTTCGGTTCAAAGAGACGGTCTTTCTCGGCTGGGTCGGTCTTCGGGGAGCGGTGGCGATCTTTCTCGCGATCGTCCCGGTGATCACGCCAGGACCAATTACGGTCGAGTTCTTCAACATCGTTTTCGTCGTAGTTGTCGCCTCGCTGCTTTTGCAGGGCTCTACGATTTCGCTGCTTGCGCGATGGTTGGGTCTTGCACGGACGCCAGCCGCGGCCGACTAAGTTTGGAGCTGCTGTAAAGGAAGCCAGAAGGACAGTCTTAGTGTCCGTTCGTGGCACAAAGCGGACATGCTCGAATACGCGGCGTTGCGAACGGAGTTGGCACTAAAGACGACATCGGCGCCCCACCGCTGACCGAACTCTCGTTTATGAGGGCACCATCTAGTCCCAGTCGAGAATGACCTTGCCGGAGCGGCCGGAGCGCATCACGTCGAAACCTTGCTGAAAGTCGTCGATGGCGAAGGCGTGCGTGAGCACCGGGGTGATGTCGAGGCCGCTTTGCAGCATGGTGGTCATCTTGTACCAGGTCTCGAACATCTCCCG
>JAJFGI010000345.1 GCA_021776215.1 Kiloniellaceae bacterium
GCGACAGGCCCGAGGCCCAGATGCCCTTAAAGCCGGTCTCCTCGACGATCTTGGCCGAGAGGCCGTTGTGCGCCTCCATGATGAAGTCGAGCTGCGGCGAGGCGAGCAGCGCCCGGAACCGCTCGGCCTTGGTCGGCTCGGGCGCGCGGTGCCGATCGAGCGACACGATTTTCTGTGGAACCGGTGACATCACTTCTCCCTAACGCAACACAAGATCCCCCTGCCCCACGAGACTCTTTACCCGCCGGACTCGGCGCCGGCAAGGGGTGGACTTGCCATCGGCGGCGGGCAATGGGTCAGTCTGTAACTTAACGTGCTGAAAGCCCGCAGCGGATCCGCATGTCGGCTTATCGTCGGCACGCGGTCGTCGTTCCGGTGCAGTCGTTGAGTCCGAGACGTGCCAGGAGCGGAAATTTCACGTTGTCGCTAATCGGCGGCGCGTATCCCAACGCTGCCGCCACCATCACGTCTTGGTTTTGCCTGAGTCGTTTTCGACGAGCGGGCCGACGTCGAGAACCGGGGCCGCATCGAGTTCATCCGCCCCCATCATCTCCGCCACGTCTCGCAAGGTACCGACGATGCGATCTTGATCGGCCGTCCCAAGCGTGGAGAAGCGTTCAGTGAAACGATCGTGCAGGAGAGCGGGCGCCTTCCGCAGAACCTTGCGTCCATCTCGCGTCAGGCGGGCGTGGACCACGCGGCGATCCGCGGCACTGCGGTAGCGTTCGACCAGGCCGCGCCGTTCGAGCCGGTCAAAGATAGTCGTCGCTGTGCTCAGGCTCAGGCTTATATGTTGAGCGAGCTTGCCTAACGTGACCTCACCCAGGTCGCGAATCGCCTGGAGCGCGACGATCTGCGGGATCGTCATGCCCGACACCATCGAAAGCCGCCGCGAATGAAGGTCGGTTGCCCGGATGATCCGGCGCAACGAAACCAGCACCGCCTCCGCGCGCTTATCGTCGGGGTTCTTTTTCCCCTGCCTAGGGCGTTTCTTGCCGCTCTCTAACTTCTTAGTCACGACAGGCACCCTCCGAATGGGTCGACAAACTTTGAACTAAAATATATAGATCCGAAAACATTCTTGTTGCAACTAAACACTCCAAGGCATAGAATACCACTCAGAAATCAATCTAGACCAATCTTTCGCGGGCGCCCATCCCATGGGCGCTGTCCGCTTGCGTCTGCCCCAGAAAAACGGAAACAGCCATGTGTGGTTTCATCTTTTGCTCGGATTCGCGCGCGCACGAATTGACCGTAGATGCTCTGGGGGCGCTAAAGCATCGGGGGCCCGACGGTCGGGGAATCTATCGCGATCCCCGCTCGGGCGCCACGCTCGGCCATCGGCGGCTTTCGATCATCGATCCTGAAGGTGGGGCGCAGCCCCTCGTCGACCAGTCCGACGGTGCTGCGCTCATCGCGAACGGAATGATCTACAACCATGGCGCCTTGCGTGATCAGCTCACGGCAAACCATGGCAGCCGGTTTGCTACGGGCAGCGATTCAGAGGTGATTCTGGGCGGCTACGCCGCGCACGGACCCGAGGTGGCAGCGCGCTTGGACGGCATGTTTGCCTATGTTATTAGCGATGGGTCGACGGTTTCCGCTGCGCGCGACCCCATCGGCATCAAGCCGCTCTATATGGGCCGGTCGTCGATGGGGCAATTCTTCGCCTCAGAGATCAAGGCGCTCCTCCCGGTGGCAGACGACATCGAGGAGTTCCCTCCCGGGCATTTCATCGATGGTGACGGCAAGATAACGCCCTACTACGAGATCCCCCAAGACACGCCGACGATCAGCCACGCTGACCAGGCGATGGAGCTGGTCAGGGATGTTCTTGGCGATGCGATCCGAAAACGGCTACAGAGCGACGTCCCGCTTGGCGCGTTTCTCTCCGGCGGCCTCGATTCCAGCATCATTGCCGCTCTAGCCATCCGCGAAGCCGGCGCGCTCAAGACTTTCTCCGTGGGCGTGGAAGGAAGCCCCGACATAGAGGCCGCCCGCCGCGTCGCGCGACACATCGGCTCCGATCATCGGGAGCTAATTCTGACCGAGCACGCCGTCAGGGAGGCGCTGCCGCGCATTCTGTATCACCTCGAATCGTTCGACCAAGATCTCGTGCGTAGTGCCGTGCCGTGCTGGTTTGTTTCAGAGATCGCGTCTCAAGAGGTCAAGGTGGTTCTCACGGGTGAAGGCGCGGACGAGCTTTTTGCCGGGTACACCTACCACAAGAGCTATGGCCCGACTGACGCGCTCCAGCGGGAGCTACGCCGATCGATCTCGACGATGCACAACATCAATCTGCAACGGGTCGATCGGATGACCATGGCGCACGGGCTCGAGGCGCGGGTACCGTTCCTCGACACCGCCATGATTGCATTAGCCGCGCGCCTCTCACCCGAGCTCAAGCTCCGCGCGGCACAGGGCGGCTTTGTGGAGAAGTGGATCTTACGTAAGGCGTTCGAGGATCTCCTACCGCGCGACATCGTCTGGCGCGACAAAGAGCAGTTTGATCAAGGAAGCGGGACGGCCGATCTCCTGCAGGCATTGGCGCCGCGCAGCACGGTAGCTTCCACACCCTTCGTCCAGGGGAGCAACATCGGACGATCGGCTGAGGAGGCGGCCTATCGACGCATGCTCGCCTCCGCCTTCGACGAGCCCGCCCCTCTTCTCAACCTGGTGGCGCACTGGTCCACGGATCGCGCTCCTAACGAAGCATTGTCGGCTTAAGCAACAGGCCGGACAGGAGATCTTTCTTGAGTTTTAAAACGCAACGTTTCGCGAAGCACAACTTCGATCAAACCTATAATCGCAGCGATCCTCGCTCGTACTTCAGCACACTGCGCCCGTTAGATTACCGGATCCACCGCACGGCGATTCCCGTATTCGCGCGGTGCGCCAATCTACTGGCGCGTCAGCGGGACTTGCGCCGTGTCACCATGGTCGATCTCTGTGCTGGCTATGGCGTCAATGCAGCCTTGCTACGCCACAAAGTCAGTCTCGACGAGCTTTACGACCTGTATGACGAGACCACGACACCGTCGGCGACGGATCAGTCGCCTTTCATCGAGAGCGATAAACGGTTCTTCGCCTCCAGACGTCTCAAGAGCGCACCGGTCGATAAGGTGATCGGTATCGACGTGGCGGCGCACGCGGTGGGTTACGCGGAAAATGTCGGTCTTCTCGACTATGGCGCAAGTGAAAATCTCGAGCGCGGGGCGCCCAGCGGCGCGCTGCGCGAACGGCTTGCGAATGCCACCTTGATCACGGTGACCGGCGGCATGGGATACATCGGACCGCAAACGTTCGAGCACATCCTCGCCAATGTGCGTGCGCGGCACGCCCCGTGGGTCGTGGCTTTTCCCCTGCGCACAACGCCTCTCGAGCCGTTCCGCCGTCTATTCGCCCGTTTTGGCCTTCGGACCGAAGTATGGGAACACGAAACCTTTGCGCAGAGGCGCTTTGCTGACGAGACCGAGCTTTGCAATGCGGCAAAACACCTCAGAGAAATGGGCCTGCCGTCGCCAAAGCTCGATGAATACCACCAGACACAATTGATTTGCGCGCGGCCCGCCCTCGAAGCTGACGCGATTCCGCTTCGCGAAATCATGGCCAAGCCTCGGCGCAGCGTGGATGGCCCTCTACGCGAAATCGCCGCTTCTCTTTGAGCCGGCCGCAGCCATTGTGCTTGGCTTGGTCCGGCTTGGCGCTGGTGTTCGAGGTCGGCCCAAGCGGCGGAGAATCCCTGCAAGGCATTTCCCGCTAGCGAGATAGCTAGCACGACAATCGGCCGCTTACTATGGGGCGGGGTCGCCCGCATTTGCTCGCAACGAGCAACCGGTCACTTCCGAGTCGGGTCAGGAGCAGCTGTGCCGATGACGGTGCGCCATGGTCTGACGTTGGGCACAAATCAGACATAAACCGCTGAAAAGCCGATCGTCCTGGCGTTTTTGCGGCAGAATTTCAATCCGACCCACGACCCACGCCCGCGGACTTGCCATGGGCGGCGGGCGCTGAGAGGATGCCGCTCGAAACACTGCCGGACAAGAAACGGGAAGGATATCGCTATGGAGTCACGCGCCGCGGTCGCGTTCGCAGCCGGCAAACCCCTGTCGGTCGAGACCGTGCAGGTCGAGGGGCCCAAGGCCGGCGAGGTCATGGTCGAGATCAAGGCGACCGGTATCTGCCACACCGATGCCTTCACCCTATCCGGCGATGACCCCGAGGGCCAGTTCCCCGCCATCCTCGGCCACGAGGGCGCCGGTGTCGTGGTCGAAACCGGGCCGGGCGTTACTTCGGTCACCGCGGGCGACCACGTCATTCCCCTGTACACGCCGGAATGCCGCCAGTGCGAGTATTGTCTGAACCCCAAGACCAATCTGTGCCAGGCCATCCGCGCCACCCAGGGCCAGGGGGTCATGCCGGACGGCAGCAGCCGGTTCTCCCTCGGCGGCAAACCGCTGCTGCACTACATGGGGACATCGACTTTCTCGAACTACACGGTGCTGCCGGAGATCGCCGTCGCCAAGATCCGCAAGGACGCGCCCTTCGACAAGGTCTGCTACATCGGCTGCGGGGTGACCACCGGCATCGGTGCCGTGATCAACACCGCCAAGGTCGAACCGGGCGCCAACGTCGTGGTCTTCGGCCTCGGCGGCATCGGCCTCAACGTGGTGCAGGGCGCGCGTCTGGTCGGCGCCAACATGATCGTCGGCGTCGACCTCAATCCGGCGCGGCGGGAGCTGGCGGAAAAATTCGGCATGACCCATTTCGTCAATCCGAAAGAGGTGGGCGGCGACGTGGTCGCGCACCTGGTGGAGATCACCAAGGGCGGCGCCGACTACAGCTTCGAATGCATCGGCAATGTGCAAACCATGCGCCAGGCCCTGGAATGCTGTCACAAGGGCTGGGGGGTTTCGGTCATCATCGGCGTTGCCGGCGCCGGTCAGGAGATCGCCACCCGCCCCTTCCAACTGGTCACCGGGCGGGTCTGGAAAGGCACCGCGTTCGGCGGCGCCCG
>JAJFGI010000346.1 GCA_021776215.1 Kiloniellaceae bacterium
AAAACAAGCTTCTGGCCGTCGTCGACGGCAAGCCCATGGTGGCGCATGTGGTTGCCGAAGTCGTCGCCGCCGGGGCGGACCCGGTGATCGTCGTCACCGGCCATGAGCGCGAGAGGGTCGATCAGGCGCTCGCGGGTCTGCCGGTGAAGCCCGTCTACAACCCGGAGTTCGCGGCGGGCCTCAGCACGTCGTTGCACCGGGGCTTGGCGGCGTTGCCCGAAGATGTCGATGGGGTGCTGGTCTGTCTCGGCGACATGCCGCGCCTTTCCGCCGCCGTGATCGCCCGGCTGATGGCCGCCTTCGACCCGCTGGAAGGGCGCGCCATCTGCGTCCCCACGTGGCAGGGCAAACGCGGCAATCCGGTGCTGTTCGCCCGACGCTTCATCCCCGAGATGCAGGAGATCGCCGGCGACATCGGGGCCCGCGCCCTGGTCGGCGACTATCCGGAATTGCTGTGCGAAGTCGCCATGGATGGGACGCACTCCGGCGACGGGATCTTGCTCGACGTGGATACGCCCGAGGCCCTGGCGGCGCTCCGGGCGGGCCGGCCGTCCGACGTCGGTTAGCCCGCGGCTGACTTCTTTTCCGGAGGCGTGGCCGCCTCCGCCGGCGCGGCCGCGGCCGCGGCTTCGGCATCCTCGGAATCGCGGACCAGCCTCGACACCCGATCCATGATCTCGTGCAGACTATCGGACACGGCCGCCGAGTCGCCGGCCGATGGCGCCGCCAGTTGGCTGGCGATCTCTTCCAATGCCGCGATGGTCGAATTGTCTTCCGCTGTTGCGGCACCGGCGGCTAGCTCGGCCGCCGGCTCGACGACCGCCGCAGCGGCAATTTCCTCCGCTGGCTCCGGCAACTCCGCTTCGATCTCCGGCTCCGGCGCCGCCTCAGCGACAGGCTCGGGTGCCGCTTCCTCGACCGGCTCCGGCAACTCCGCTTCCATCTCCAACTCCGGCGCCGCCTCGGCAGCAGGCTCGACCGCCGCTTCCTCCACCGGCTCCAGCAACTCCGCTTCCATCTCCAGCTCCGGCGCCGCCTCGGCAACAGGCTCGACTGCCGCTTCCTCGACCGGCTCCGGCAACTCCGCTTCGATCTCCGGCTCCGGCGTCACGTCTATTTCCGGCTCCGGCGCCGCGGCCTCGGCTGGCGCGTCATCACCGGCGATCAGGGCGCTGACTTTCTGGTCCAGGGTCTGCATGATCTCGACGACGCCGCTGCGCCCGCCGGACTCGATGGCCCGCAGCAGGGAGTGCAGCATCTCGCGCAGATGCTCGTTCTCGCGCTCGAAGCGGCCGATCTGGGCCTGCTCCTTGGCGAGCGCTTCATCATGGCTCACCGCGATCGCCTGCAGCCGGTCGATTTCCGCTTGCTGATCGCGCAGTCTGCCTTCGACGGTGTCGATCAATCCGATGAGGCGTTCGCTGTATTTGGCCTGTTCTTCCCGGGCCAAGCCGAAATGATCTTCCGCGTCCTGGACGCGTTGGCGTAGTTCTTCGATGCCACTCATCGCACAAGGCCACCCTGATGCCACAAAAACCTAGGGAGATTGGGACAAAGAAAGGTTTTTAATTTGTTAACGCCCGCGCCAACCCCGCAACTTCGCGTTGAATTCAGGGCCCAAGCTGTCGGGACGGGGCGGCATGGGTGCGCACGAAGTCGATCACTTGCCGGGCCACATCAGGGAAGTCGTAAAGGTCGGTGTGCTGGCCGTCGTCGACGAGCAGGAGCTGCTTGGGCTCGACCGCGGCCTCGAACAGGCGGCGGCCATAGCGCGCCGGAATCGTGCGGTCGCGCAGACCGTGCATGAGAAGAAGCGGGGCCTCGATCCGGGCGATGCGGGACAGCGAATTCCATTTGTCCAACACCAGCCAACGGGCCGGCAAGTACCAGTAATGCGCCTGCGCCACCTCGGCGACCGATGTATAGGGCGCCTCGAGGATAACCGCCGCGGCCACGCGCTCGGTCGCCATCTTGACGGCGATGCCGGTGCCCAGGGATTCGCCGTAGAGCACGGTCCGCTCGGGCGCTATCCCCTGCCGCGCCAGCCAGTCGAGGAGCAGCCGCGCATCCGCGCTCAGGGCCTCTTCGCTCGGCTGCCCAGGGTTGCCGCCATAGCCGCGATAGCCGGCCAGCAGCACGCCGAATCCCGCCTGCATAAGCTCGCCCAGCTTCGGCACCCGGTCGCCCACGTGCCCGGCGTTGCCGTGGAAGACCACCAGGACCGGTGCCTCGTCATCCACCGGTGGCCGGTACCAATGGGTCAGATCCAACCCGTCCGCGGTGCGCGTCGTCACCGTCCGAATGCCCGCCGTCGCGGCCACGGCCGCGTCGGGCACGATCCGGCCCGCCGGATAGAGCAACGAGCGCTGCATCACGAAGACGGCGCCGACAATGGCCAGATATCCGCCGAAGGCGGCGACAATGATGTTCATCTGCCGTCACCCGTTGCCGAAACACGGCCGGTCGCCCTACTGGAATGTGTCCTGAACACAGGCTGTCGCGATGCTGCCGAGTCTGGCCACCGAATCCGCATCGGCCTGTTGGCCCGCCGCGAATGCCGTGGCCATGGGGTTGTATTCCTCAAGGGTGAATTCGGTTCGCATGCCGTCCGTAACGCAGGAGCAATAGCTGGCGCACTGGGACTCCTCCCGGGACTCGCTACAGGCCGCAAGACACTGGGCTTGGTCGGTATCGAGGAGGGTCTGCGGAATCTCCGCCCCGCCCACCGGCCCGCTCGCCAGCAGGAGCGGCAGTGCGACAACAACAGTTCGCATCATGGGGCGGCCTTTCCTGCCCATGTCCCGGCGATCGGCCCAGGCTATCGCCGGAAAGTTAACAGATTCGCCCGATCCGGCCATCCTCAACTGTCCGGGCCCAGGACAACATCCCTCTTGCAAAAGCACCGCAGGAGGTCTATTTCAACATAAGATGATGTTGTTTATTTTATTTTACAGCCACGCCGTGTGTTATTGAGATGAACCAAATCTACGTTCTGCACGAGAACAGCACCTGGGTCGTGCCCCTGCGCGCGGCCTTCGAGGCGGCCGATTTGCCGTACGCTGAATGGTTCCTCGATCAGGGCACGCTCGCCTTCGACCGCCCGCCGCCCGAGGGTGTCTTCTACAACCGCATGAGCGCCTCCTCGCACACGCGGGGCCACCGCTTTGCCCCGGAGCTGACGCACGGCGTTCTCAACTGGCTGGAAAGCCATGGCCGCCGCGTCGTCAACGGCAGCCGGGCGCTGTATCTGGAAATCAGCAAGCTGGCCCAATACGCGGCGCTGCAAAAAGCCGGCATCAAGACGCCGCGCACGGTTGCGGCGGTCGGCCGCGCCCACGTTCTGGCGGCGGCACGCGAGTTCGGTCCTGGCCCCTACATCCTCAAACCCAACCGCGGCGGCAAAGGCCTCGGCGTGCAACTCTTCCAGTCGCTCGCGGCGATAGAGGCCTTTCTGAACAGCCCGAAGGCCATCGACGAGGCCCCCATCGACGGCATCTGGCTGATCCAGGAGTACATTCGATCCGCGGCGCCGTATATCACCCGCTGCGAGTTCGTTGGCGGTCGATTCCTCTACGCCGTGCGCGTCGACACCAGCGACGGCTTCGAGCTGTGCCCGGCCGATGAATGTGCCGCCGAGGACGCCTTCTGCCCGGTCGATGCGCCGAAAGCCAGCCGGTTCACCGTCCTGCCGGATTTTTCGCACCCGATTCTGGACCGCTACGCCGGTTTCCTGGCGGCCAACGACATCGAGATTGCCGGGATCGAATTCATCGCCGACCAAGCCGGCGACATCTTCACCTATGATGTGAACACCAACACCAACTACAACGCCGAGGCCGAATCCCTGGCGGCAGTGCCCCTGACCGGAATGCGCGCCATCGCCCGCTACCTCGGCGGGGAACTGGCGAAAGCCGCCACGGCCCCAACGATCGCGGCCGCCGAATAAATCGCACCGGCGGTCCTCAGCGGACCTTCAGGGCGCGCTCCGCAAAAATTCACGGAAACGGCGCGCCACCTCGGCCGGCGTGACGGTCGGACGGCCCAGTTCGGCTATGGAGCCCGGGGCGATGCGCAGATGTACCAGATGCGGGCCTGGCTCAACCAGGGCGGTCCGCAGCGCCTGCTCGAGGCCGGCCAGATCATCGCACGCGAAAGCCCGCGCGTAGCCGCAGGCAATGGCGACACCGGCAAAATCCACGTTCGCCGAGACCGTCGCCTGGCCGCCGGTGGAATCATGCACCCCGTTGTCCAGTATCACATGGACCAAGTTGTCCGGCGCCTGGGCGCCGATGGTCGCCAGGTTGCCCAGCTTCATCAGCGCCGCGCCGTCTCCATCGAGCACCACGACCGGCCGGCGCACGTTCAGCGCCACCCCCAGGCCCATGGCGCTGGCCCCGCCCATGGAGCCGACCTGATAGAGATGCTGCGGCCGGTCCGCCAGGGTGAACAGCTCCCGGCCGCACTTGCCGGTGGTCGCGATCATCGCGGCCGCGTCGGGCACGACGGCGAGAAGGCGCTCCAAGGCCGCGATGCGGGGGACCGGGCTGCCCCCGTGTCGCAAATCGAGCAGGCGCCCGCGCGGCCGTGCAGGCGGCGCCGTCTGCCCCAGCTCCGTCTCGGCGACCGTGTCCTTTTCCATGATCAGGGCGAACGGCAAGCCGCTCTCGGCCATCGCCGCCGCCGCGGCATCGAGCGCCGGGGCGATATCGTGATCGACCGAGGGAAAAGCCCGATGCGGCACGTCGGCGGTCTCCAGCAGCGCCGCCGTGATACGCCCCATCAGCTCGTGCTGCGGCTCGTCCTTCAAGCCCGGCTGGCCGCGCCACGTGACGACCAGCAACGACGGGATGCGGAACGGCCAGTTCAGCGAGGTCAACGGGTTGATGGTGTTTCCAAGGCCGGAGTTCTGGCACATGGCCACCGGCCCGCGCCCGGCCAGCCAGGCCCCGGCGGCGATTGCCACCGCCTCGCCTTCGCTGGCCGCGCCCACGTAGTCGGTCGTTGGATCGCCGATGACCCGATTGATCAGCGGCGTCAGGAACGAGCACGGCACGCCCGTGTAGAAGTCGAACCCCCGGGCCTTCGCCGCCTCCAGAAAGC
>JAJFGI010000347.1 GCA_021776215.1 Kiloniellaceae bacterium
GAAAACCACGAGCGCGCGCGCCAGACGGGCGTTGCCGGCCGCCTCGCCGGGTGCGGCGGCCAAGGCGGCCGCAGGACCGCCCCGGGATGCCGTCAAGCAACGCAAAGCCGCCAACGGTTAACCCCCCGGAACGAAGGCGGCGGAGGCGGCCAGAAGCAGCGCCGCCAGTGCCCGCGACGGAGCCGAGACAAGCCGGTCCAACCGTTCCGCCGCGCGCCCGAATTCCCCGGCCCGGCCACCCAGTGCTAAATCCATGATGTAGGTCGCCTGCTGCAGCAGCAACCCGGGCAAGCCCAGCAGCACGTACCAGAACACCGGCCCAACCAGCAGGGTGGCAAAGCGTAAACCGATTCCGGCAATGGTCACCTCGATGATCCCGGCGCTGTCCAAGCCATCCAGCCGCGCCGCCTCGATGCGTTCCCGAACCAGGGGGCGTAAGGATTCGCGCGCCCGGATCAAACTGCCGTCCTTAAGCGCATCGGCCACGGCCGCGCCACGCCGCCACGTGCCGCGCTGCGAGAGAACGAGCGGCAGAAACAAAAGCTCGATCACCCAAGCGAACGGGTAATACCGGGTAAGCAGCCCCGCCAGGGTCCCAACGACGAGAGCCAGAACAGCCGTGACCAGCACGGCCACCGTGCCGCGCAGGCGGCGGTCGGTGGCGCTACGCTCGGGCCGGTTGAGACGCCGCTCCACCTCGCGCACCCATCGGGCAAAAGCCCGGCGCGGCCGCGGCAGCCAACCGCCACGCAGCGAGAGCCCACCGAGATAGGCCTCGATGGCAAGCGCCATGAGCAGCAAGAACAAAGGTTCCGCCGAGCCATAAACGCCCGGCGGCGCAGGCCAAGTCATGGATCGATTCTGCGGCCTACGCGTCCGCCGGTCAATCGATCCGGCGACATCAAACCCTCAAGCGCGATCGACCCGGCAGCTAAAGCAGTTGTTCAGGGCGGAGCGCACGTGCACATAGCTGATGTCCTCGCGCGTCAAAATCTTGGCGGCCGCCGCCGCCACATCGGCTGACGCAACGATCTCACCGGCGCCATAGACAATGCGATCATTCTCGCCATAGCCCTTCAGCAGACGGGGCTCTTTCGACAGAACCATGGGAGGAATACGATCGGTCTCCGGATACCGCTCGCACGGCTCCGCATGGAGAAAGATGGGTCCGGTCTCCGCATAGGGCTGCGGCTGGGGAAACGGCCGATAAGCAAGAATGAGATAGGGCTCTCCCTCGGCCACGTTCTGCAGACAGTGGCGACACGGCACGCCGTCTCCTTGAGAGATATGTACCTCGGGCGTCTGGCCGTGCGCATCGGCGGCGCCGGACCAAAAGGCCTCGGCCTGATCGGTTGGCATGGACGAAAATAAGATCTTGGTCATCGCGTTGACTCCTTACAGCGGTTTAACCCGACTGTAGGAATTTCCGCGATGGGCGCTATCCGGGTCTTGCGCGACCTAGGTTGAATTAGCTTTCCAGCCGCCGACCGCTATCCGCATCGAAAAGGTGAATAAGCTCCGGCCGCACGGACATCGGCAGCACCTGGCGGGCCTGCAAATTCTGGGTGCCGTTCAGGCGCACGGTCAGACTGCCGCGGTCGTTGCCGAAATGCCCGTGCACCAGAGTATCGGCACCTAGCTGCTCAACCACATCCACCGCCAAGCGAGCAACGCTCTGATCGTCGGTGACAATTTCGAAGTGCTCGGGCCGGAGACCGGCGGTAACCGTCTGGCCGGCGTGGGCCGCGAATCGGCCCGGCGGCAAGGCCAAGCTGTCGCCGCCGGATAATTCCACGCGATCGCCCCCGTCGCCGATGCGCGCCGGCAGAAGGTTCATGGCGGGCGAACCGATGAAACCGGCGACGAAGAGCGTGGCCGGATGCTCGTAGAGCTCGATGGGGGCGCCGATCTGTTCCACGACGCCGCCGTTGAGGACCATCAGGCGATGACCCAAGGTCATGGCCTCCACCTGATCGTGCGTCACATAGACGCTGGTAATACCCAGATTCTGCTGCAGCTTCTTGATCTCCAGGCGCATCTGTACACGCAACTTGGCATCCAGGTTGGAGAGCGGCTCGTCGAACAGGAAGGCGCTGGGCTGGCGCACGATGGCGCGGCCCATGGCGACCCGCTGCCGCTGGCCGCCGGAGAGCTGGCGCGGCGTGCGCCGCAGCAGATCGTCGTCGAGGGCCAGGATCTCGGCGGCCTTGCGCACGCGGGTATCGATGTCGGCTTTCGCCAGGCCGCGGATCTTCAGGCCATAGGCCATGTTGTTGTAGACCGTCATGTGCGGATAGAGAGCGTAGTTCTGGAACACCATGGCGATGTCGCGCTCGGCCGGCTCCAGGTCGTTGACCACCCGGTCGCCGATGGAAATCTCGCCGTCAGTGATGATTTCCAGGCCGGCGATCATGCGCAGAAGGGTCGATTTGCCGCAGCCGCTGGGGCCGACAATGACCAGGAACTCGCCGTCGGCAATGGTGCAGTCGACGCCGTGGATGACTTGCGTCTTGCCGTAAGCCTTGACCACGCCGCGGAGGTTGATTCCGGCCATCGTTCCGCCCTACTTCTCGGTTTCCACCAGCCCTTTGACGAAGAGCCGTTGCATGAACACGACGACCAGCACCGGCGGCAGCATGGCCAGCATGGTGGTCGCCATGGCGATCTGCCATTCCGCCTGATCGTCGCCGACCGACAGCATGCGATTGATGCTGATGACGATGGTGACCATCTCCGGGTCGGTGGTGATCAGTAGCGGCCAGAGGTACTGATTCCAGCCGTAAATGAAGAGGATGACGAACAGCGCCGCGATGTTGGTGCGCGACAGCGGCAGCAGGACATCCCAGAAGAAACGTAACGGCCCGGCACCGTCGATACGCGCCGCCTCGGCCAGCTCGTCGGGGACCGCCATGAAAACCTGGCGGAACATGAAGGTCGCCGTCGCCGAGGCGATCAGTGGAATGATCAGTCCGCCATAGGTATCCAGCATGCCCAGATCGGCCACCACCTTGTAGGTCGGCAGAATGCGCACCTCGACCGGCAGCATCAGGGTGATGAAGATCATCCAGAAGGCGACCATGCGGAAGCGGAAGCGGAAATAGACGATGGCGAAGGCGGCGATGATCGAGATGGCGATCTTGCCGCCGGCGATACCCAGGGCCATCACCAGGCTGTTGAACATCATCCGCCCGGCACCCACGGCGGCGGTCCCCGATGCCTCGCCCAGGCCGGCGGAAATGGCCTGCAGATAGTTTTCCACCATGTGGCTGCCCGGCAGCACCGGCATGGGGATGCGCACCAGGTCGAACAGAGAGTGCGTCGAAGCTACGAACGTGACATAGATCGGAAAGGCGACAATGAGCACGCCGATCACCAGAACCACATGGGTGGCGACCGTCAGCCAGGGGCGGTTTTCGACCATCAGTAGTGCACCTTGCGCTCGATAAAGCGGAACTGAATGACCGTGAGGCCGATGACGATGGCCATCAGGATCACCGACTGCGCCGCCGAGCCGCCCAGATCCAACCCGATGAAGCCGTCGTTGAAGACCTTGTAGACCAGGATGTTGGTGGCCCCCGCCGGCCCCCCCTGGGTGACCGCGTGAATGATGCCGAAGGTATCGAAGAAGGCGTAGACGATGTTGATGACCAGGAGGAAGAACGTGGTCGGCGTGAGCAGCGGGAAGACGATGGTCCAGAAGCGCCGCGCCGGGCCGGCGCCGTCGATCGCCGCCGCTTCGATGAGCGACCTCGGGATCGCCTGCATCCCGGCCAGGAAAAAGAGGAAGTTGTAGCTGATCTGTTTCCAGGCCGCGGCGACCACCACCAGGACCATGGCCTGATCGCCGTTGACCTGGTGGTTCCAGTCATAGCCGAGGCTGCGCAGAGCGTAGGCCAAGATACCCAGAGTCGGATTGAACATCAGCAGCCAGAGGATACCGGCCACCGCCGGGGCCACCGCATACGGCCAGATGAGCAGAGTTTTATAGACCGCCGCGGCCTTGACGACGCGATCCGCCTGGACCGCCAGATAGAGGGCGACGGAGAGCGCCAGCGCCGCCACCGAGACACTGAAGACCGCCGTTATGCTCAGGGAGTCGAGATATTGGGCATTGGCGAAGAGATATTCGAAGTTCTCCAGCCAGACGAAGCGGCTGCGCAGCCCGAAGGGGTCCTCGAGCAAGACCGATTGTTTCAGCGCCTGGAACGCCGGCCAGATGAAAAAGACAAGGGTGACGATCAACTGCGGCGCGAGCAGCAGATACGGCAAGACCGGATTGCGGAAAACGACGCGCTTTTCCATGACCGCGTGGGGCGGGCTACGAGGGCGCTGTGCGCCGGACCGGGGGCGGGCGGAACCTCCTGCCCGCCCCCGAAAACCGGCTGGCGCCTACTGGCTCTCTTTCTCGAACTTACGGATCAAATCGTTGCCCCGGGCGACCGCCGCATCGAGGCCCTCCTGGGCCGTCTTGCTGCCGCCCCAGATCGCTTCCAGTTCCTCGTTGATGACGTCGCGAATCTGCACGTAGTTGCCGAAGCGCAGGCCGCGCGAATTTTCCGTCGGCTCGTTGAGCGTCATCTGCTTGAGGGCTGTCTCCGCATCCGGATTCTTGTCGTAGAACCCTTGCTTCTTGGTCAGATCATAGGCCGCCCGGGTGATTGGCAAATAGCCGGTTCCCTGGTGCCATTCCGCCTGAACCTCGGGCGAGGCCAGATAGGAGAAGAACTTGGCGACCCCCTTGTAGTCCTCCGCCGGATGGCCATCGAAAACCCACAAGGTCGCGCCGCCGATGATGGTGTTCTGCGGTGCCTTGCCGATATCCGGCCAGTAGGGAAGCATGCCAGCGCCAAACTCGAACTTGGCGGTCTTGGTGATACCGGCCAGACCGGCGGACGATTGCATGTACATGGCGCATTCGCCGTTGGTGAACAGAGCCTGGGAATCGCCCCGACGGCCGCCATAGACGAAAGTCTTGTCCTTCTGCCAATCGGCGAGCTGCTGGATATGCTTCACATGCGCCGGGCTGTTGATGGTCAGTTCCGTATCCAGGCCGCCAAAGCCGTTGGCCTTGGTGCCGATGGGAATGTTGTGCCAGGCGGAGAAATTCTCGATCTGCACCCACGACTGCCAAGCCGTTGTGAAGCCACAGGGATAGCCGGCCGCCTGGGTCTTCTTGGCGGCGGCCGCCAGCTCCGGCCAGGTCTTCGGCGGCGCAGTCGGATCAAGGCCGGCCTTGGTGAAGGCTTCCTTGTTGTAGTACAGGACCGGGGTCGAGCTGTTGAACGGCATGGACAGCAGCTTGCCGTCGTTGGTCATGTAATACCCGGTCACCGTAGTCAGATAGGCGTCCGGATTGAACGGCTCGCCGGTTTCTTCCATCAGCTGGTAGACCGGCTTGATCGCGCCCTTGGCCGCCATCATGGTCGCCGTGCCGACCTCGAAGACCTGGAGAATGTGCGGCTGCTTGCCGGCGCGGAAGGCGGCGATCCCCGCCGTCATGTTTTCCGTGTAGTTGCCCTTGTTGGTGGGCACCACCTCGTACTCGGACTGGGATTCGTTGAAGCCCTTGGCGATGTCGGCCACCCGTTCGCCCAAGGCGCCGCCCATGGCGTGCCACCATTGGATCTGCGTCTTGGCCGAGGCCGTCCCCGCCGACCCGACGGCCGCCAGGGCCGAAACCGCCACCGCGGCAGCCATCATCCTGAAATGTCGCATAGCCTATCTCCCTGTCGTTCGTTGACTGTTACGCGCCCGCCCACCTTCGACGATCCGCGGCCTCGCCGTGATCCGTTATCGCGACGGATTGTGACGGTTATGTTACAAAGACGTTAATCCTTTTCGAGCCGTTTTGCCAACCGCTTGAATTGACTGGCGGCGGAGAAAAAAGGCTCCCCGCGGCGCGCAAGCTTCGGATAGCCGGATGGATACATTCCCCGTAGAACCGGGGTATGACATGAGTATGACAAGGGTCCAACCATGGCCGGACAAAGTTCGAAATTAGCCACCGCCCCGACTGCAACACCGACTGCAACGCCGACTGCCGCGCGCGGCGTTTCAGCAGGCAACCTGGTGCGAATCCGCGCCGCCTGCGCCCATATCGACGCGCGCGACGGGCAGGGGATCACCTTAGCCGATCTCGCCGCGGCGGTGGGACTGAGCCCGTGGCACCTGCAACGCCTGTTCAAGCGGGCCATGGGCGTCTCGCCGCGCGACTATGCCGATGCCCGGCGCACCCGGCGCTTTCGCGACGAGTTGAAGAACGGCGAATCGGTGGCCGGCGCGACGTATGGGGCCGGGTACGGCTCCTCCAGCCGGGTCTACGAACAGGCCCAGGCGCAGCTCGGCATGACCCCCGCTTCCTATGCCAAGGGCGGCAAGGGCGCGCGCGTGGTCTATGCCATCGTCGATTCGGCCGTCGGCCGTCTGCTGGTCGCCGCCACCGCCCACGGTGTTTGCTTCCTCTCTTTGGGCGATACGGATGCGCCGCTGATCGCCGCGTTGCGCGCCGAGTTCCCCAAGGCCGACTCGATCGCCCCGGACGAAGCGGCCATCGCCCCGGCGGTGGACGCGGTGCTGCGCCATCTGGCCGGCGAGACCCCGCACGTGGATTTGCCGCTGGACGTGCGCGCCACCGCCTTCCAGCGGCGGGTCTGGCAGGAGCTGATCGCCATTCCGCCCGGCGAGACGCGCAGCTACTCGGAGATCGCGGAAACCCTGGGCGTTCCCCGCGGGCAACGGGCCGTCGGCCGGGCCTGCGCCACCAATCCGGTGTCGATCGTCATCCCCTGCCACCGGGCCCTGCGCCAGGACGGCAGCCTTGGCGGCTATCGCTGGGGCCTGCGCCGCAAGCAAGCCTTGCTGCAGCGAGAAGCGGAGCACAGCGGCACGTAACGGTTGCGCCGGTTTACCGAACCCTAGGATTTCCGCGGTTAGGCTGGGGATCCCCCGCCCTTGTCCCTCACCACGGCGCCGGTATACTATATCTATTGTGGCTGAGCCCAATGACACCAAAGTCTTGCGTGTAGCCGAGCGGGAAATCCCACTGCTTGTTTCGCGCAACCCCCGCGCCCGACGAATCTCCATCAGCATGGATGGCGTCGGCGCCGTCCGTCTGGTGCTGCCCCGGCGCACGCCCCTGCGCCAAGGCCTCGATTTCGCCGAGGACAAGGCCGGCTGGATTCTCGGCCATCTGGATGCCCTGCCCGAGCGCGTTCCCTTCGCGGCCGGCGCGGTCCTGCCGCTGTTGGGCGAGGAACATGTCATTCGCCACGATCCGGATGCACGGCGCGGTGTCTGGCGCGCTGAGGGAACGATCTGGGTTTCCGGCCAGCCGGAACACCTGTCACGGCGGGTGCACGATTTTCTGAAGGTTGAGGCCCGGCGCGAGATGTCCGAGCGGGCGCGGCAAAAGGCGGCGATCGTCGGCCGTCTGGTGAAGCGCCTGAGCCTGCGCGATACCACGAGCCGCTGGGGGAGTTGCAGCGCCGACGGCAATCTGAGCTTCACCTGGCGCCTGATCCTGGCCCCCGAGGCGGTGCTCGACTATGTGGTCGCGCACGAGGTGGCGCATCTCAAGCATATGAATCATGGCCCGCGCTTCTGGGCGCTGGTCGACCGCTTGACCGGCGACGTCGCGCGCTCGCGCCGCTGGCTGCGGGAACGGGGTGATCGCCTCCTGCGCTACGGCTGAGCGCTAGGCACGCCGGGTACCCATACGTAGCCGTCCGGATCCACCAGATAGCATTCGCGCAGGCCGTGCGGCTTGTCGTCTGTTTCGGCCAGGACGCGATCGCCGCGGGCGCGCGCCCGAGCTTCCGCCGCATCCGGGTCGATGCCGTAGAGGCGCAATTCGACACCACCTCCCCGCGTATCGGCCGCCTCCGTATGGGTCAGGAAGGGCATTCGTTCGCCCGCCTCGCTCACATAGGCATGCGCGGCGTGCACCATCCACTCGTGCCCGTCATGGCGCAAGACCGCCAGATCCGCATCGCTGTAAACGACATCGGCGCCCAGAACTTCTTTCTGGAAGGCGACCGATTTGACCACGTCGCGCACCACCAGGTTGACATTGAAGCCGCGCAGGGTCCGCGCATAGGCGGGTGCCTCCATCCATGGCTCGACCTGGCTCTTTTTCATGGATGGCTTTTCATGATTTGGCCCGCATGGCTTGTTGCCCCAGGCCCAGTGCCGCGATGCCCAACGTGTGCACCAAAGCATGGACCTCTTGGCGGGCGTGCAGATGGCTCGCCGGGGCACGGGGCGCGGCGCCCTCCTCCGGCAAATCGAACAGGGTCAGGCCGCGATGGAACAGTTCGCGGAAGACCACACGCTCGCCGAAACCCTGGACCAGACGGAACCGCAGCCGTTTGGCCAGCTGGTCGAGGAGACCTCGCATCTCGCGCGAGTTGCGCGCATCGATGTGCGCCAGCCGGTTGCGCATCACCACCCAGTCGATGGGCGGCCGCCCGGCGCCGACCCGCTGGTCGTTTTGCGCCCAGACCATCTCGCTATACGGGCTTGGTCCCTGGACTTCGCGCCGGTCGCAGTCGATGCGCGCCAGAACGTCCACATCGAGGAAGCTGTCGTTGAGCGGCGTGATCAGCACGTCGGCATGGGCATGCGCCAAATGCGACAGGCATGACCGGCTGCCCGGCGTATCGATCACCCGAAAATGGCAGTCCGCCGTCTCGGTGAAGGCATGGCGCAGGTTGTCCCGGTCGCAGGCCAGGGCTTCATCCCGGTCGCGCGCATTGGAGTCGGCGATGCACTTATGCCGCGGCATGGGAAGCCGATCCCCGCTGCGCTCGGCGAACGCCGCGCGGTGGGCGACATAACGCGAGAGCGTGCCCTGGCGGCCGTCCAGATCTAGGCTGGCCACCCGGTGGCCCTGCTTAAGCAGTGCGACCGCCAGATGCATGGCCGTGGTCGACTTGCCGGTACCCCCTTTCTCGTTGCCGAGCACGATGGTCACCGGCGCCTCGCCCTCCGGCTGGCTGTCGAGGAACGGGCCGCCATCCGGTGCCGGCGGCGGCAGTCCCAGGGCTGCGGCGATGGCGGTGACCTCTTCCTGGACCGGCCCGGTCAGGGCGCCATCGGCCCGCGCCAGCGCCGTGGCGATGCGCAGCAACAGCGGCGCCAGCACCGCATCGCCGGACAGCGCCGCAACCGCGGCCAATGCCTTGGCGCGGGCACCGGCGGGAGCGTCCTTGATCGCATCCACGTAACCGTCGAAGACGGCCACCGCAACGTGGACCTCGACAGCACGCAGCATGTCCACGCTGTCGAGAATCTGATCCAGGGTGTGCCGTTCGGCGAGGCTGACCGGAGCGTCCGCGACCGCCGCAAGAGCGGCGCCGGCCATGGCCGCCTCCAGAAAATCGCGTTGGCGCGCTCGCGCCGCTCCGGCAAACAGCGGGTCCGTCAGCTTGCCCAGTAGACTCACCCCCGGTCTCCCCAAATCCCCGCCACCTGACTCTCGGCGGAAATACTAGCGCGCATGGCCCGGCTGCGGACAAGAAATCGCGCTCGCGGACAATCAGGGTTCGTTTGGCCGGGTGGGTCTTGGCGATTTCGACTTTGCGGTGCCGCGGGCCGGCGCCTGTCCCAGGCTTTCCAGAATACGCGCAATGAAGCCGCCGCCGCTATTGCCGCCGCCCTCATCGCCGCCGCTGTCACGCTCGGCGATTTCCGCGACCACCGCGCCGCCGCCCGGCAGCGGCTGTGGGGAGATGCCTTCGACGGCGCGTTCGACCACCCGGCGCCAGAGCACGGCGGGCAGCGAGCCGCCGGTCACCCCCGCGGTCGGCGTGCCGTCGTCGTTGCCCAGCCACACACCGGCCACCAATTCGCCGGTGAAGCCGACGAACCAGGCATCGCGCGAGTCCTGGCTGGTTCCGGTCTTGCCCGCCGCCGGCCGGTTCGGATTGGCACCCTTGCCGCTGCCCCAGGCGACCACGGCGCTCATCAGGTTGGTCATGCCGTCGACGATGCGCGGCTGCACCACGCGTCCCGGACCGCCGCCGCTGCGGCGGAACAGGACCTCGTCACCGGGACCGCGGATTTCGGCGATGCCATAGGGCCAGACACCGTTACCGTAATTGGCGAAAACCGCGTAGGCGCCGGTCAACTCGAGCAAGGTCACTTCGGAGGTGCCCAGGGCGATGCTCGGCGCCACCTCGATATCCGAGGTGATGCCCAGCCGCCGGGCCGCCGCGGCCACGCGCTCGGGCCCGACGCGCTGGCTGATGCGCACCGTGGCGGCGTTGAGCGAGCGGGCGAAGGCCTCGCGCACCGTCACGTCGCCATAGTACCGCTCGGCATAGTTCTTGGGCGTCCAGCCATCGATATCGAGGGGCGCATCGACCACGATGTCGTCCGGGGTCAGACCTTCTTCCAGACCGGCCAGATAGACGAACGGCTTGAAGGCCGAGCCCGGTTGGCGCAGGGCCTGGGTGACGCGGTTGAACTGGCTGGTCCCATAGTCGCGGCCGCCGACCATGGCGCGCACTGCGCCGTCCGGATCGAGGACGACCACCGCGCCCTGGCCGACCTTCCGTTTGACACCGTCACCGTCGAGCATGGCGGCGAGTTCTTCCTCGGCGACGCGCTGCTGATAGGGGTTGAGGGTCGTGATGACCGTCAGGTCCCCGTCAACGGCGCCGACATAGCCGGCCACCTGCCCCATGATCCAGTCGGCGAAGTAGCGTGCCTGGGCGCCGGCGATGGCCCGCCCGACGGTCTTTCGCGCCTGCGCCTGCGCGGCGTCCGCCTCGAGGACGTAGCCGCTCTCGGCCATGGCGCGCAGGACCAGGGCCGTGCGCTCCTCCGCCTGGTCGGGGTCGCGCACCGGGTTGTAGCGCGACGGCGCCTTGAGCAGCCC
This sequence comes from Kiloniellaceae bacterium, assembly GCA_021776215.1. Lineage (GTDB taxonomy): Bacteria > Pseudomonadota > Alphaproteobacteria > Kiloniellales > J153 > JAJFGI01. The sequence goes on from JAJFGI010000347.1 coordinate 10,880, forward strand.
GGCGAGCTGCGCCGCCTCGTACAAGTTCACCTCTTTCGCCGGCTTGCCGAAATAGTGGGAGGCGGCCGCGTCGATGCCATAGGTGCCGGCGCCGAAGTACACCCGGTTGAGGTAGAGGCTGAGGATCTGATCCTTGCTGAACTTGTGCTCCAGCCACAGGGCGAGCAGCATTTCCTGCACCTTCCGCTTGATGGTGCGGTCGGGGGTCAGGAACAGGTTCTTGGCCAGCTGCTGGGTGATCGTCGAGCCGCCCTGGACAATGCGTCCGGCCCGCACATTGGCCACCATGGCACGGGCGAGGCCAATCAGATCGACGCCGAAGTGGTCGTAGAACCGCCGGTCCTCGACGGCGAGGACCGCCTGCGGCAAATACGGCGGCAGATCGCGCACACTCACGGTCTCGCCATAGACTTTGCCGTAGGTGGTTAGCAGCGTTCCGTCGGCGGCCATCAGCGTCACACTGGGCCGCCGCGTGACCGCCGCGATCTCGTCGATCCGCGGCAGGTCGTAGGCGTACCAGGCCACCAGCAGCATCACCGCGACGCTGCCCCAGATGGCCAGGCTGCCGCCCCAGACCACAAGGCGCATGGGCCAGCGTCGCCCGCCCGCGCGCCGCCCGGCACCGGCGCGGCGAGGGCCACGGCCGGCCGGGTCCCGTCCTTGTCGTCCTGTCATGTGCCGTTATCTAGTGCATTCGTCCGAATCGGGCCATGCCTGTCCGCAGCCTGCACGCAGACAACAGTGCCAATGTGGCGCCGCCATGGCGAAAGGGAGCCGATTTCGGGCGGCCGCGGTCACAAGCGTGCCGGGGACGTGCCGGGGGCGTGTCGGGGCTGCGGGAACGTCACACGTCCAGATTGGTGACTTCGAGGGCATGGGTCTGGATGAACTCGCGGCGCGGATCCACCGCATCGCCCATGAGGGTCGAGAAGATGCCGGCGGCTTCGTCCGCATGCGCCACCTTGACCTGCAGGAGGGCGCGGGCATTGGGATCGAGCGTCGTCTCCCATAGCTGCTCGGCGTTCATCTCGCCCAGGCCCTTGTAGCGGGCGATGGCAACGCCCTTGCGCCCCATCTCGAAGACCGCTTCGGCCAGCGAGGTCGGGCCGGCGATGGGATATTCCTTGTCCTTGCCCCGCAAGGTCGAGTGCAGTTGATAGGTCTCCTGCAAGGCCGGCGTCATTTGGTCGAGACGGCGGGCTTCGCTGGAGCGCAGGAGCGGCCCGTCGACCAGCCGCCGTTCGGTCAAGCCGCGCAGGGTGCGGCTGAACGCCAGGCCGCCATCGTCCGCCGAATCGCCATGCCAGCCGCGCTCGATGTCGCGGGCCAGGGCGTCGAGGCGCTTGGCGATGTACTGGGCCGCCTGCTCGGCCCGAGCCGAATCGGCGATGATCTCCGGGTTGAGGGCGCCGGCGATGAGGGTTTGCTCGACGATCGAGACGCTGCCCACCTTGCGGACCAGCGGTTCCATCAAATGCTTGGCATGCACCGCCTGTTCCACCAGGGCGCGCAGATCGGCGCCGGCGACCTGGACCCCGTCGGCGCGCACCAGCACGCTGTCGCGCACGCCGTTGTCAATGAGGTAGTTCTCCAATCCGTCGTCGTTCTTCAGGTAGCGCAGCGACTCGCCGCGCTTGGCCCGGTAGAGCGGCGGCTGGGCGATATAGAGATGGCCGCGGTCCACCAGCTCGGGCATCTGCCGGAAGAAAAACGTCAGAAGCAGGGTGCGGATATGACTGCCGTCCACGTCCGCGTCCGTCATGATGATGATCTTGTGGTAGCGCAGCTTGTCGATATTGAACTCGTCGACGCCGATACCCGTGCCCAGCGCCGTGATCAGCGTGCCGATCTCGGCCGAGCCGAGCATCTTGTCGAAGCGCGCCCGCTCGACATTGAGGATCTTGCCCTTGAGCGGCAGGATCGCCTGGAACTTCCGATCGCGGCCCTGCTTGGCGGAGCCGCCGGCGGATTCACCCTCGACGATGAAGATCTCCGCCAGGGCCGGGTCACGCTCCTGACAGTCGGCCAGCTTGCCGGGCAGGGAGGAGATGTCGAGCGCGCCCTTGCGCCGGGTCAGCTCGCGCGCCTTGCGCGCCGCCTCGCGCGCCGCCGCCGCTTCGACCACCTTGGCGACGATGCGCCGGGCCTCGGCCGGATGCTCCTCGAAAAACTGGCCGAGGCGCTCGTTGATCACGTTCTCGACCACCGGCCGCACCTCGGAGGAGACCAGCTTGTCCTTGGTCTGGCTGGAAAACTTCGGGTCCGGCACCTTGACCGAGAGCACACATGTAAGCCCCTCGCGCGCGTCATCGCCGGTCAGCGTCACCTTCTCGCGCTTGGCGATGCCCGCCGCGGCCGCATAGCCGTTCACCTGCCGGGTCAGGCCGGCGCGGAAACCGGCCAGGTGCGTGCCGCCGTCGCGCTGCGGAATGTTGTTGGTAAAGCAGAGCACCGTCTCGTGATAGCTGTCGGTCCATTGCAGGGCCGCCTCCACGACGATGCCATCGCGCTCGGCCTGTATCACGATGGGACGCTCGACAAGCGCGCTCTTGGTGCGGTCGAGGTAATGGACGAAGGCCTCCAACCCGCCCTCGTAATGCAGCTCTACTGCCTTCGGCTCGGCGTGCCGGTCGTCGGTCAGGGTGAGATGAATGCCGGAATTGAGAAACGCCAGCTCCCGCAGACGGTGCTCCAGGGTGGCGAAGTCGAACTCGGTCATCGTGAAGGTTTTTTTCGACGGCAGGAACGTGACCTCCGTGCCGGTGCGCGAGTCCGCCTCGCCGGTAACCGCCAGGGGCGCCTCGACCACACCGTCGCGGAAGCGGGCGAAGTGCTGCTTGCCGTCCCGCCAAATGGTCAGATCCAGGGTTTCCGACAGCGCATTGACGACCGAGACGCCGACCCCGTGCAAACCGCCGGAGACCTTGTACGAGTTCTGGTCGAACTTACCGCCGGCGTGCAGTTGGGTCATGATGACCTCGGCGGCGGAGATTCCTTCCTCGGCGTGGATGCCCACCGGGATGCCGCGGCCGTTGTCGCGTACGGTGACCGAGCCGTCGCCGTTGAGGACGACCTCGATCTTGTCGCAATAGCCGCCCAGGGCCTCGTCGATGGAGTTGTCCACCACCTCGTAGACCATGTGATGCAGGCCCGAGCCGTCATCGGTATCGCCGATGTACATGCCCGGCCGCTTGCGCACCGCATCGAGGCCGCGCAGAACCTTGATGGACTCCGCGCCATAGGCGGATGGGGCGCTACCGTCCACAACTTCGCTGATCTTGCTCATACCCTGCCCCCCGGTACCTTGACCGGCGCACCTCCGGGCGGCGGCGCGGGCGCGATCGCCGCATCGCGCACGCTCAGAAACTGCGCCGCATCGCCCAGTGCCGCGAAGACCGCCGCATCGGTACCGGTCAGCCAGGCCTGGACGCCCAGTGCCAGGATCTCGTCGTAGAGCGCCTCGCGGCGGGTTTCGTCCAGATGCGCCGCCACCTCGTCGAGCAGCAGCACCGGCGCCGCCCCACGATGCAGCGCGATCAGCCGCGCATGCGCCAGGATGACGGAGATAAGTAGCGCCTTCTGCTCGCCGGTGGAACAGTCCGCGGCCGCCATGTCCCGATCCACATGCCGGACCGCCAGATCGCTGCGGTGCGGGCCGAGAGCGGCACCGCCCACCTCGGCATCGCGGCGGCGGGTACCGGCAAGCGTTTCGCGCAAGCGCTCCTCGGCGTGCAAGGCCGCCATGTCATCGAGCCAACGGTCGACCTCGCCGGTCACGGCCAAGCCGGCCACCGGAAATCCGCCGACCCGCACCTTGCAGGCCCGCGCCAGGCGGCCAACCAGATCGCGCCGGGCGGCGGAAATGGCGATCCCATGCCGCGCGATGCTGTCCTCGAGAGCATCCAGCCACGCCGCCTCGGCGCCGCCGGCCTTGAGCAACCGCGCCCGCTCGCGCAGGCTCTGTTCATAGGCCGCGACACGGCCGGCGTGGGCCGCATCGAAGCCATAGACGAGACGGTCGAGAAACCGCCGCCGGCCGCCGGCGCTGTCGCGGAACAGCCCATCCATCTGCGGGGTGAGCCAGGTTATGCTGACGATCTCGCCCAGACTTTGCTGACTGCGCGCGAACGCGCCGTCGATTTTCACCAATCGGCGCTCACGGCTCGCCTCGGGCACCGCACCGCCGGCCAGCGGTTCGCGCCCGGTGCCCAACTCGCGCGGCCCCTCGGGTGCGATGACGGTGGCAGCCACCGCCCATGCGCCGTTACCCGTCCCGTTCATCGCTGCCGCGCGTCGATCGACCTCGGAGAGCCGCGCCCCGCGCAGGCCCCGCCCCGGCGCGAGGAAAGAGATCGCTTCCAGCAAATTCGTCTTGCCGGCGCCGTTGGGCCCGGTGATCACCACCGGCCGGCCGTCGGTTTCGATCTCGGCGTGGACATAGCAGCGGAATTGACTGAGCGACAGGCGGGCAAGCCACGCCGATGCTCCGGGCGCCGCCGCCATGGTCGCCGCTGGGGCCGCCGCTTGTGTGGTCTGAAGAATGGATTTGCTCGTCAATGTTTGCGTCTTGCCGTTCAAACCCGCATGGGCATGAGGACGTACAGCGCGCTCGGATCGGCCCGGTCGCGGACGATGGTCGGCGATGCCGCGTCCGCCAGCGTGATCTCCGCCGCCTCGCCCTCGATCTGCTGGGCTATGTCGAGAAGATAGCGCGAATTGAAGCCGATCTCGAGACCCGGCCCGCCATAGCTGATCTCGATCTCCTCGGTGGCGGTGCCGTTCTCCGGGCTGCTGGCCGACAGGGTGATGCCGCCGTTTTCGATGACCAGCTTCACCGCCCGGCTCTTTTCCGACGAGATCGTCGAGACCCGGTCGACCGCCTGGGCAAAGGCCCGGCAATCCACCTCGATCACCTTGTCGTTGCCGGACGGAATGACCCGCTCGTAGTCGGGGAAGGTGCCGTCGATCAGCTTCGAGGTCAGCACCGTCGGGCCGAAGGCAAAGCGCACCTTGGTATCCGAGAGCGAGACGGAAACCGGCTCCTCGGTCTCGTCGATCAGCTTGCGCAGCTCGGCCACGGCCTTGCGCGGGATGATCACCCCGGGCACGCCGGATGCCCCCTCGGGCAGCGGCATCTCAAAGCGGGCCAGGCGATGGCCATCGGTCGCCACCGCGCGCAAGCACGCCACGCCCTCGCTCTCGGCGGCATGCACATAGATGCCGTTGAGGTAGTAGCGCGTCTCCTCGGTCGAGATGGCAAAACGTGTCCGGTCAATCAGGTTGCGCAGATCGCGGCCGGCCAGGCGGAAGTCGTGCGGCAGATCGACCTCCCCCATGGTCGGAAAATCCTCCTTCGGCAGAGTCGCCAGGGTGAAGACCGAGCGGCCGGCCTTCACCGTGAGCTGGGCGCCGTCGCCGGACGAGCCGATCTCCACCTGCGCCCCCTCGGGCAGCTTGCGCACGATGTCGTACAGGGTATGCGCCGGCGCCGTCGTCGCCCCCGCCGTCGCCACCTCGGCGGCGACCGTCTCGACGATGGTCAGGTCCATATCGGTGGCGGTCAGCGCCAACTCGCCGTCGCCGGCGTCGATCAGGACGTTGGAGAGGATCGGGATGGTATTCCGGCGCTCGACCACACTTTGCACGTGGGCCAGGGTCTTGAGGAGGGCGGCGCGTTCAATGGTCAACTTCATAGTGCCAGCCTCTTGCGGTCAGCGTGATCGCGCCCCTTCGGGCGCTGTGGTGAAAACGGTCGAACCTTTGAGACGCCCCAAGTCCCAGGCCGCCCAAAGGCGCCCCGAGACAAGGCCGTCAGGACCAGTCCGCACCGCTTGTGGGGATCGAGTGATGCCACCCAGGGTTACGGGGAGCCAGTATAGCGCGGCGATCCCCGAAAAGTAAGGATAATGCGTAGCCGCCGCCCCTAATTCGGGGGGCAGGAGTCGAGGATTCGGGACCGGTTCGGCGACCTCGTCCTCTACGCCTCCAGCATGCGCCGCAGTAGCTCCACGTCCTCGGCGAAGCTCGGGTCCGTGGCCTTCAGTTCTTCGATGCGGCGTACCGCGTGCATCACCGTCGTATGGTCGCGGCCGCCGAATTTGCGCCCGATCTCGGGCAGCGAGCGGGCGGTAAGCTGTTTGGCCAGATACATGGCCACCTGCCGGGGCCGGGCCACGGCGCGGGCGCGGCGCGGCGAGTGCATGTCGGTCACCCGCACGTTGAAATGCTCGGAGACCCGCTTCTGGATCTCCTCGATGGTCACCCGCCGGTCGTTGGCGCGCAGCAGGTCGTGCAGCACCTCTTGCGTCGTCTCCAGGGCGATCGGCCGCCCGACCAACGTGGCGTGGGCGACGATGCGGTTGAGGGCCCCTTCCAGCTCGCGGACGTTGGAGACGATCTTGTGCGCTAGGAACTCGAGCACCTTGGCCGGGATCGACGCCCCCAACTGCTCGGCCTTGGATTGCAGAATGCCCAGGCGCAGCTCGTAGGTGGTCGGGTGGATGTCGGCGACCAAGCCCCAGCCGAGGCGCGAGCGCATGCGCTCCTCGACGCCTTCTAGGTCCGAGGGGCTCTTGTCCGCGGAGATGACCACCTGCCGGTTCTGATCGACCAGCGTGTTGAAGGTATGGAAGAACTCCTCCTGGGTCGCCTCGCGGCCGCCGATGAATTGCACATCGTCGATCATCAACACGTCGACGGAGCGGAACTGCTCCTTGAAGGCCATGGTGTCCTTGGTGCGCAGGGCGCGCACGAACTGGTACATGAACTTCTCGGCCGAGAGGTAGATGATCCGCCGCTTCGGCGAGCGCGCCTTGATCTGCCAGGCGATGGCGTGCATGAGGTGGGTCTTGCCCAAGCCCACCGGTCCATAGAGGAACAGGGGATTGAAGGGCACGGTGCGCGCCTCGGCCACCCTCCGTGCCGCCGCGTAGGCCAGCTCGTTCGGCTTGCCGACCACGAAATTGTCGAAGGTGAAGCGTTCGTCGAGAGGGGCGCTGACGTCCCGGTAGGTCGGCTCGCTTTCCGCCGCCGGCGGCACCGAGGCGCGGGCCCTGGGGCTGGTGGTCTCCGCCGCCGGCGCTTCTTTCCGTTTGGAGGCGCCAGTCTTCGGCGCGTTTGCCGTCGACATGCCCTGGGGTCGCGGGGTCGGCCGCTCCGGCGGCTGCACGACGATCTCGACACGGGAGACCTCGTCGTCCTCGTCGTGCCAAAGGGTCTCGATACGTTGCGCGTAGTTGCTCAGCACCCAGTCGCGCATGAAGCGAGTCGGCACCGCCAAGCGGACAACGTCCTTCTTGACGCTGACCATGGTCAGGGGCTTTAGCCAGCTCCGATAGGCCGCCTCGCCAACCTCGGCGCGCAGCCGTCCGCGCACCCTCGCCCATTGTTCGTCAAGCGAAGTGGCTCGATCCTCGCCGGCCATGTCGTTCACTTTTGATCCCCCCGCATCAAAGCCGCCCCCGTCGGACTAGCTTGCCATCAGACCAGCCGCCGCGCACTCCATGGCGGACCGCCATCATGTGCCTGAACACACCAACGCATGAGGGTACGGCCACGATCCGCGTATCGTCGAAACTTTTCCGTTGCGCGCTGCGCGCCTCGACGCTCGGTTTTGCGTCCGCGGCAGAATGCAAGATCGCCAGCCTCGATCATTGCGTAAGATTGGCCCCTACAACCATGTAGTCGTGATCTGTCGAACTCTTGCGGGGATCAAAAAAAATACCGCACCGCCCCACGAAGAATATTTCTTTAAATTGGTTGTTCCCCGGCGTTCATTCCCGCTTTGAAGAAAGCCTCCCAACGAGACACTTCGGCAGGTAATCTTTATTTATACTTGCGTCGGAATTACTTACGTGAGCGACCGACGAGCCAAGAATTCAACTCTAACCGTCACGAACATGTGTGGCAAGCGGATCGAATCGGAAACGCATTTTTTTTGCCGCAGTGTGACCCAAATCGCGCGTTGAGCACGCACGAACAAGATCGTGTAGGTGAGTCACACGCGCATACTAGTCGAGTGACCAGTGCGCACTGACATCCGCCTGCGCGCGCAGGACAACCAGCGCCGGCGAGCGGCGCGACCGGCGCGTGCCCACTTCACGGTCCGCGCGTGCACC
>JAJFGI010000348.1 GCA_021776215.1 Kiloniellaceae bacterium
CTGGCGCTCAAGGACCGGCTGTTGGTGGTCCAGCCCTTCTCGGCAAAGCTGTCGGGCGGGACGGTAACCGGAACGCTGAGCCTGAATGGGCGCCTGGACCCGCCGGCGGTTGCCCTGCAACTCGATGCCAGCGACGTGGACTACGGCCGACTGCTCGCCGAGCTGAAGGATATGCAGGGTGTGGCCGGGGCCTTGCAGGCGACGGTGGATGTGCGGGGAGCAGGCGCCTCGCCGCGGGCGGTCGCGTCGGACCTGAACGGGCGCGTCGACGTGGTCGCCGGCGAAGGGCGGATCGACAGAAAGCTGCTACGTGGGGCGGACACCGGGCTGCTCGACATGTTCTCCCGCTGGGGCGCCGCCGGGGAGGATCTTCGCTTGAATTGCGGCCTAGCCCGCCTGTCGGTGCAGGACGGCGTGGCGACCAGCGAGGCCATCCTTCTGGACACCAGCACCGTCACGGTCGGCGGCGCCGGGAGCATCGATCTCCGCGACGAAACCCTGAATCTCCGGGTGACTCCGCAAGCCAAGCAAGCCAGCCTGCTGAGCCTGGCGGTACCGTTCCGTATTACCGGGCCGCTGCGGCAGCCGCAGGTCGGGCCTGATCCGTTGGGGACCGCGGTGGGCGCCGCAAAGGTGGCGGGTATTCTGTTCAATCCGCTGGTCGCCGGCGCTGCCCTGCTGCTCGAGTCGGAAACGGCCGACCAAAACCCCTGCGTCGCCGCCCATGAAGGCGGCGGCGGTGCGACCGGGCAAGGCACCATCGTGGACAAAGCCGCCACCGGCGTCACCGATGCCCTAAAAGGGGTGGGCGAGGGCCTGGATAAAGGCCTGAAGAGCCTGTTTGGTGAGTAGGTCAAGCGTGGCCCGCGGCGGACCCAAGCGATTCTACAAGACAGCCGGTGTCGAAGCCGTTGGCGCGGCGTACCGGGTGTGTCTGGATGGGCGGCCGGTGAAAACGCCGGGCCGCGTCGAAATGTTGCTGCCATCGCAGGCGCTAGCAGAGGCGGTTGCCGGAGAATGGGCGGCTCAAGATGAAACCATCGATCTCGCCGCGATGCCGCTGACGGTGCTGGCCTGGGCCGCCATCGATCAGGTGCGCCCCGGCCGCGAGCGCGCGATCGCCGAGGCGGTTGCCTATGGCGGGCACGATCTGGTGTGCTATCGCGCCGAGGGGCCAGCGGATCTGGCGGCGCGGCAGCAAGCCGCATGGCAACCCTTGCTCGATTGGGCCGCGCAAGAGCTGGATGCGCCGCTGACGGTGACAACCGGAATTGTCTCGGTCGCGCAGCCGGAAGCGGCACTGGCGGCGCTGTGCCGGATTCTTGCCAATCGCGACGAGTTCGAACTGGTGGCCCTGTGCGCCGCGGTCAAGGCCGCCGGGTCGCTGGTGATTGGCCTGGCCCTGTGTGCCGGGCACATCGATGCGCAGGCGGCCTTTGACGCCGCCCAACTCGACGAGACCTATCAGATGGAACGGTGGGGCGAGGACCGGGATACCGTCCGCCGCCACGCCGCCACGCAGCGCGATCTGGAGGCCGTTGCACGCCTGGTGAACTTGCTACGCCCATAAGCGGCGCCTACGTGGCGCGCGCCTCGTGGCGGGATGCCAGGCGTCGCACAAACACCGACCCGGGAAAAAATGCCGACGATCAAATCGGGCCGAGCGTCCAGATGTAGCCGCACATAAGCAGCGCGCGGCTGCCAACCCAGAAGACCTAATCTACATTATAGATTTTCAGGGTTTCCTTGTCTCCACGTGTCCTTATCCACTTCGGATTTGGCATCACCGACTTTGCCAATATAGTTCAGTTTTCCGTCGACCATATAGACCTGCCAACAGCGGCGGTTTGCGTCCTGCCACTTTTCAAATTTTATGCAGAACATATCGTCTTGAGTTGCCTCCCAGATACCTGTGTCCGTCTCTGACCCACCTGACCAGTTGGCTCTTCCCCGGACCTTGCCGGACGGATCGTAGTAGACAACCCATTTGGAGCCTTTCTCATTCACACCATTGACGGTCTTGTCGGCATGAAGCGCTTTGATTTCATCCATGGTCATTGGCTTAGCGCCTGACTCTATTAATTTTTCCTCGGAGACCGCGCAGGCAGACAAGGCCAAGATAACGCCAACTAGACATAGAGAAAAAACAGGTCGTGCCATAATTTCCTCCCATTTCTAGACTCGCATATCGTCTCCTACGGAATAATTTCTAACATTCCGATTTTGAAGATGTCAATAAATATTGTAATTGTTTGTATTAGTTCTGAAAATTGGAAAATAGACTAAGGAAAGATTTGAGCGTGTTTGGAAAAATTGCTTTGAATATACAAAAATGATATTTATTCTATCATCGAGCCTATGCTGATATCTCAATGTATTGTTTAAATGTAACGTCCTTACACAAATGGTCATAATTTTCTCGTTTATTCGCGGTGGTCATTACCATAAAATAAAATCATTGTTTTGTGATGCGCATTTCGATGCATCGCGAGTATGCCGGGCGCATCGACGCGGGTAAGCTTTCCCCTGTCGCGCGGTAGGCGCGGTCTCCTCTAGATGGAGCGGTCGGTGGAAGCTCGGGAAGCTGCGCGCCGCGCCATCATACGACGCGATCTGGAGGTGGCCGCCCGGATGACTGGATTGCGGCGCGGCTAAGACTTGCGTCTACGCGGCGTCCAGTTCGTGCAGGGGCGGGACCGTGGCCTGCGCGGCGGGCCGCGCCGACATCTCCTCAAACCAGCGATACAGATGCTCGAACGGGGGCAGCAGGTTTGCCGTGCGCGGCGTCATCACCACATAGAACAATTCCGGGAAGAAGATGAGGTCGGCAAGACTTAGCCAATCTCCCGCAAGATAACGGTGCTTGGCGAGGATACCGTCGAGCACGCCGAGCTGGTAGCGGGCGTCCGGCAGCGCCGCCTCGAAGACTGCTTCGTTGGTCGGACGGTTGAAGAGGAAGGTCGCATAGCACTCGGCGATCATCCGCCGGCCGATGACGGCGACGAAGTAGTCGTTAAAGGCGCTGACCCATTGGGTCATTTGGGCACGGGCCCGGGGATCCGCGGGCTGCAGGGAGGGGCCGTCGAAGGCCTCGTCCACGTAGCGCATGATGGCGAACGACTCGCTGAGCCGGAATTCCCCGTGCCGCAGCGCCGGCATCCGGGCGAAGGGGTGCAGGCGCCGGTAGGCCGAGTCCTTCAGAGGGGCCGGTTCGAGCGTATAGCCGACACCTTTTTCCTCGAAGGCCAGTCGGGCGGAGCGCACGAAATTCGAGAACGGCGTTCCGTAGAGGACGATATCGGCCATGGCGCCTCTCACTTCCCTATGACTTATGCATTTCCGCCATCTCCGGCATGCCGGGGAAATGAGGCAAATCAGTGCCGATCTTATCCCATGGCTGGGCGCTGACGGTGAAAATATGCATGCCGGGCTGCAGGGCGCTCGGATCGTCCAGACTGCCGGCCATGATGGCCGTCAATCCCGGCATGCCGGTGGAGGTACCGAAGACTCGGCTGCCGCAGGTTGGGCAGAATCCGGTCTGCGACGTGTTGCCGCTATCCGCCTTGGAATTATAATGCGTCACCTTGCCCCTGATCTTCAGCGCCTCGCTGGGCACGGCAAAAGCTGTGGCAAAGGCCGTACCCGACAGCTTCTGGCAACTGCGGCAGTGACAGAATCCGGCCATCATCGGTTC
>JAJFGI010000349.1 GCA_021776215.1 Kiloniellaceae bacterium
TGCTCGATGCCGGTTCCCGGTCCGCCCTGCTGGCGCGCACGGAACGCGCCGATCGGCAAGTCGCCTGTTCCGCCGTCACCGGCGACGGCGTGGCGGATCTGCTGGCGCGCATCGACGGCACCTTTGCCGAAAGCCGGCCGCCGGTGGATCTGGCGGTGGACTTGCGCGACGGGGCGGCGATCGCGTGGCTGTACGACCACGGCCATGTTCTGGATCGGCACGATTCCGACGAGTGCGCGCATCTGCGGGTACGACTGGACCCGGCCGATCTGGCCCGATTCCACCGCCGGGGCGCCCGCGAGGACCATAACGTCTAACGGCGATTCTTTCGCCGACGGACCTTGCAATTGCGGCGGCGACCGCGATACTCGGCGCCGCCATGCCCGCCGCCATGCCCATCGATATCGACGCCGTCACCCGCATCCTGGAAGAAGCCGCGGTCGAGGAAGTACTGCCGCGCTTTCAATCGCTGCAACGCCACGAAGTCCGCGAGAAGGATAGCGGCGAATTGGTCACCGTGGCCGACGAGAAGGCGGAGGAGCATATCTCCCGCCGTCTCCACGATCTGCGTCCCGATGCCTATCTGGTCGGCGAGGAGGCGGTGGCCGCCGACCCATCGATACTGGAAAAAATTGCCGAGGAGCCGCTGGTTTGGGTCATCGATCCGATCGACGGAACCAGCAATTTCGCGCGCGGCCATCCGGTCTTTGCCATAATGGTCGGCTTGGTCGAACACGGGCATACGGTCGCCGCCTGGATCCACGATCCGGTCGCCGGAACAACCGCCACGGCGGAGCGCGGCTCCGGCGCCTGGCTGGGCGGCTCGCGTCTGGCCGCGGCCGCGGCGGCACCCCTGGCGGATATGCGCGGCACCCTGCACGCCAGCACCTTCGCGACGCCGGAGATGGCGCGCCAGATCCAGGTCCGGCGCAGCCGGGTGCACGCGATCAGAAGTCTGCGCTGCGCCGGGCACGAATATCTGCGCCTGGCCACCGGGCAGATCCATTTTTCTCTCTTCACCAAGCTCATGCCGTGGGACCATGTGCCCGGTTCCCTCATCTACCGGGAGGCCGGCGGTCTGGCACGCACCCTCGACGGCGCCGACTACGGGGCGCGCAGTTTCCGCACCGGCGGGTTGCTGATGGCGCCGGATGCCACCGCCTGGCAGGCCTTGCACGACAATCTTTTCGGCGATGAAACCGGCTGAAGGCCTGGCACGGCCGGCGCGCCCGGACTAGGCTGTGCGGTCGCGGCAAGAACTAGAATCCAGGAGCGAAAGCGTGGCGGAACCACTGCCCGGCGCGGCGCGGGTGGTCATCATCGGCGGCGGTATCGTCGGCTGTTCTCTGGCCTATCACCTGGCGCAACTCGGCTGGCGTGACGTGCTGCTGCTGGAGCGGAAGACGCTCACCTGCGGCACCACTTGGCACGCGGCTGGGTTGGTCGGCCAATTGCGGGCGACCCTGAACCTCACCAAGCTGGCCCGCTACACGGCGGAGCTGTATGCCAAACTGGAGGCGGAGACAGGCCAGGCGACCGGCTTTCGGCGCACCGGCAGTGTCAGCATCGCCACCACGGCGGCGCGCTTCGAGGAACTGCGCCGTGGCGCCTCCATGGCCAAGACCTTCGGGCTGGAGGTGGAGGTGATCTCCCCAACCCAAGTCCGCGAGCTGTGGCCGCTGCTGGCGGCCGGCGATGTGGTGGGCGGCGTCTATCTGCCGGGCGACGGCCAGACCAACCCCACCGACACCACCATGGCGCTTGCCAAGGCCGCACGCCGGGGCGGCGTCCGCATCCGCGAGGACACCAAGGTCACCGGCGTTCTCAGCGCCAATGGCCGGGCCACCGGCGTGCGCACCGAGCACGGCGACGTGACCGCCGAGGTCGTCGTCAACTGCGCCGGCATGTGGGCCCGCGAGGTCGGGCGGCTGGCCGGAGTCAACGTGCCCCTGCATGCCTGCGAGCACTTCTATGCCATCACCGAGGGCCTGGACGACCTGCCCCCGGGGCTCCCCGTTCTTCGGGACCCGGACTCCTGTACCTACTTCAAGGAGGACGCCGGCAAGATCCTGTTCGGCGCCTTCGAGCCACGGGCCAAGCCGTGGGGCATGGACGGTATTCCCGAGGATTTCTGCTTCGATGAGTTGCCCGAGGATATCGACCATTTCACCCCCATTCTCGAGGCTGCGATGCACCGGGTGCCCCGGTTGGAAACCGCCGGTATCCGCCGCTTCTTCAACGGCCCCGAGAGCTTCACCCCGGACAACCGCTATCTATTGGGCGAGGCGCCGGAGCTGAAGGGCTTTTTCGTCGCCGCCGGGTTCAACTCGATCGGCATTCAATCGGCGGGCGGGGCCGGCAAGGTCTTGGCCGAATGGATCGTGGCGGGACACCCGCCCATGGACCTGTGGGACGTGGATATCCGCCGCATGATGCCGTTCCAGGGTGGGGCCGCGTATCTGCGGGAGCGGGTGGGGGAGGCGCTTGGCCTGCTCTATGCCATGCATTGGCCGTACCGCCAGTACGAGACGGCGCGCGGCCTGCGATGCTCGCCGGTGCACGAGCGCCTGGCGGCGCGCGGCGCCTGCTTCGGTGAGGTGGCGGGGTGGGAACGGCCGAACTGGTTCGCGCCCGCAGGGGTGACACCGGCCTACGACTACAGCTACGGCCGACAGAACTGGTTCCCCCATGCCGCGGCGGAGCACCGGGCGGCGCGGCAAACCGCCGCCATCTTCGATCTCACCTCCTTTGCTAAATTTCTGCTGCAAGGGCCCGATGCGGAAAGCATTTTGCAGACTGTCTGCGCCAACGATGTGGGCGTCCCGCCGGGGCGTGTCGTCTATACCCAGTGGCTGAACGCGCGCGGCGGTATCGAGGCGGATCTGACGGTCAGCCGTCTGGCCGACGACCGCTACCTGGTGGTGACCAGCGGGGCGACGGCGGTGCGCGTCCTCGATTGGCTGCGGCGCCACACGCCCGCCCAGGCACGGCTGAGCATCACCGATGTAACCTCGGCCTATGCAATCATTGGCGTCATGGGGCCGAACAGCCGGGCGCTGTTGGGGGCGGCGTGCGTCGCGGATTTCTCGGAGGACGCGTTTCCGTTCGCAGCGGTTCGCGACATCGAGATCGCCAATGCCCCGATCCGAGCCCAGCGCCTCAGCTACGTGGGCGAGCTGGGGTGGGAGCTTTACATTCCCAGCGAGTATGCCGGTGGGGTCCTCGACTCGCTTCTGGCCGAGGGCCCGGACCACGGCGCCCGCCTTGCCGGCATGCACGCCCTGGACTCCTGCCGACTGGAAGCGGGCTTCCGCCATTGGGGACACGATATCGGCGACGAGGATACGCCCATCGAGGCAGGCCTGGCCTTTGCCTGCGCGCTCGACAAGCCCACCGCCTTCATCGGCCGCGATGCCTTGCTGCGCCAGCGGAGGGAAGGGGTCACGCGGCGTCTCGTTCACTTCGCCCTGGACGACCCCGAGCCGCTGCTCTATCACAACGAGCCGGTTCTGCGGGACGGCCGCGTTGTCGGCCGTCTAACGTCGGGAGCCTATGGTCATACCCTGGGCCGCGCCGTCGGATTGGGGTACATTGCCGATCCAGGCGGGGTCGATGCCGCGTTTGTCAGGTCCGGCCATTACGAGATCGAGGTTGCCGGCGAAAGGTTCGGAGCGCGCGCCGGTCTGCGGCCGTTTTATCGTTCAGGACGGACGCACGGGCAGGTCTAGGCGCCGCCAAGCTGCCGGATACACTCAAAACACAACCGTCTAGTCGGGAGGCTTTTCGTCATGCTGGTCGGGGTTCCGAAAGAAGTCAAAACGCACGAATACCGCGTCGGCCTGGTGCCGGCTTCGGTGCGCGAGCTGGTGCACCATGGCCACAAGGTGCTGGTGCAAACCAACGCCGGTGCCGGCATAGGCTTCGACGACGATGTCTACAGCGCGGCCGGAGCGGAGATCGCCAAAACGGCGGAGGATGTCTTCGCCAAGGCCGACATGGTGGTGAAAGTAAAAGAACCGCAGGCCAGCGAATACGGCCTGCTGCGCAAGGACCAGGTGCTGTTCACCTATCTGCACCTGGCGCCGGATTTACCCCAGACCCAGGGCCTGCAGAAGTCCGGTTGCATCGCCGTGGCCTACGAGACCGTCACCGGCGCGCAAGGCGGCCTGCCGCTGCTGTCGCCCATGAGCGAGGTCGCGGGACGGATGTCGGTGCAGGTGGGAGCCCACTGCCTGGAGAAGGAGCAGGGCGGATCGGGCATGCTGCTCGGCGGCGTGCCCGGCGTCCCGGCGGCGCGCGTGGTCATCCTGGGTGGCGGCGTCTCGGGCACCAACGCGGCGCGCATGGCCATGGGCATGGAGGCGCACGTCACCGTCATCGACAAAAGCCTGGCGCGGCTTTACGCCCTGGACCTGCAGTTCGGCGCCATGCTGAACACGATCTATTCGACGGTCGATGCCATCGAGACGAATGTGGTCAGTGCCGATTTGGTGATCGGGGCCGT
>JAJFGI010000350.1 GCA_021776215.1 Kiloniellaceae bacterium
AGCTTCTCCTCGAAACTGGTGATCTTGTCGAGGGCGAGATCATCCAGGTACCCGCGCACACCGGCGAAGATGACGGCCACCTGCTCCTCGACCGGCAGCGGCTGGTACTGATCCTGCTTCAGAAGTTCGGTCAAGCGCGCGCCGCGCGCCAGCAGGCGCCGTGTCGCCGCGTCCAGATCCGAGGCGAACTGGGCGAAGGCTTCCATCTCGCGGTACTGGGCCAGCTCCAGCTTGATGGAGCCGGCGACTTGCTTCATCGCCTTGATCTGAGCCGCAGAGCCGACGCGCGAGACCGACAAGCCGACGTTCACCGCCGGACGCACGCCTTTGTAGAATAGGTCGGTTTCGAGGAAGATCTGCCCGTCGGTAATGGAGATGACGTTGGTCGGAATATAGGCCGACACGTCGCCGGCCTGGGTCTCGATCACCGGCAGGGCGGTCAAGGACCCGCTGCCGTGGTCCTCGTTCATCTTCGCCGCCCGCTCGAGCAGGCGGGAATGCAGATAGAAGACGTCGCCCGGATAGGCCTCGCGCCCCGGCGGACGGCGCAGGAGCAGCGACATCTGCCGGTAGGCCACCGCCTGCTTCGACAGATCGTCGTAGAAGATCACCGCGTGCATGCCGTTGTCGCGGAAGTACTCGCCCATGGTACAGCCGGCGTAGGGGGCGAGGAACTGCAGCGGCGCCGGCTCGGAGGCGGTGGCGGCGACAATGATGGAATAGTCCAGGGCGCCGCGCTCTTCCAGTGCCTTGACGAATTGCGCCACGCTGGACCGTTTTTGGCCGACGGCGACGTAGATGCAATACAGCTTCTTCGATTCGTCGCCGCTGTCGTTGATCGCCTTTTGATTGAGGATGGTATCCATGGCGATCGCCGTCTTGCCGGTTTGCCGGTCGCCGATGATCAGCTCGCGCTGACCGCGCCCGACGGGAATGAGCGAATCGATGGCCTTGAGGCCGGTCTGCATGGGCTCGTGCACCGAGCGGCGCGGGATGATGCCCGGCGCCTTGACCTCGACGCGGGTGCGCTCGACGTCCTTGAGCGGCCCCTTGCCGTCGATGGGATTGCCCAAGGCGTCGACCACGCGGCCGAGCAGGCCCTTGCCCACCGGTACGTCGACGATCGAGCCGGTGCGCTTGACCACGTCGCCTTCCTTGATGCCGCGATCCTCGCCGAAGAGCACGACCCCGACGTTGTCGGTTTCAAGATTGAGCGCCATGCCCATGACGCCGCCGGGGAACTCCACCAGCTCGCCGGCCTGCACATTGTCCAGACCATAGACGCGGGCGACGTTGTCGCCGACAGAGAGCACCTGGCCGACCTCTGCGACATCGGCCTCGGCGCCGAAGTTGCGGATCTGCTCTTTCAGGATCGCGGAAATTTCCGCGGCGCGAATATCCATCACCCCATCCCTTTCATGGCAAGCTGCAGCCTCTGCAACTTGCTGCGCAGCGAATTATCGATCATGCGGCTGCCGATCTTGACAATGAGGCCGCCGATTAAGCTGTCATCGACCTTGACGTCCACTTGCACCTTGCCGCCGACGGTCGACTTCAGGCTCTCGACGAGGGCCTGGCGTTGGGCCTCGGACAGCTCCACGGCACTGGTGACATGGGCCGTCACCTCGCCGCGCCGGCGGGCCAGCTCGCTCAGGTACGCCTCGATGATCTGCGGCAGCGCGAACAAGCGCCGGTTGCGGATCACCACCTGCACGAAGCGGCGGGTGGTTTCGCCCAGCCCGGCCTTTTCCAGGATCGCCGCCAGGGCGGTTGCCTGCTGCTCGCGCGAGAACATGGGCGAGCGCAGCACCCGGCGCAAATCCTCGCTCTCGCCGATCATCTCACGTACCGCACGCAGGTCGTCGGCCACCGCATCGAGGGTCTTGTCCTCATCGGCGAGGTCAAGCAGGGCCAGGGCATAACGCCCGGCCAAGCCGCTTAAGCTGGTGTTTGCGCCGGCCAAGCCCGATTCCCCCAGAAATCGTGGATCGCGGCCCCGGGCGAAGGGGCCGCCGATTGAACGTCATTCACATCAGCCGCGCGGCACTTCCCCAGCCGCGGGCGGGCGTTTGGTATCATAGACGCCTAGGTGTGGCAAGCCGACTCGGCCACCCGAAGACGGCGCTTTTCCGCGCCCTTTTCAGGCCAGGGTGCGGCTTAGGCTCCCACTAGCAATCTTTCCCAAAGGCCGCCGCACCGGCGGCGATTTCTTCGGGGCTGGGATCGCGCAAATGGGTGGCAATCGCCCACCTATGCCCGAATGGATCGATCACCTGACCGTAGCGGTCGCCCCAGAACATATCCTGGGGCGGCATGGCGCTCTCGGCCCCGGCAGCTAGGGCTTGCTCAAAGGCGGCGTCCGTGTCCTTGACGTAAAGCATGAGCGTCACCGATGAGCCGTTGAGGCTGATCGGCGAATGGTACCCGTACTCAGCCATCTCTTCGCCCAGCATGATGACAGAATCGCCGACCATGATCTCGGCGTGCATCAGGCCATTGCCGTCCGGGTTGGGTATGCGGAAGCGTTCCACGGCGCCAAACGCCTTATTGTAGAAGTCGATCGCCGCAATGCAGCCCTTGACCACGATATGTGGTGTGACGTTGTGGAAAGGAGGCGGCATATAGGGGACGTCTTGGCCCATCGTTTGCTCCCTTGTTTGTTGTTGCATAGACCGGTGATCTAGAACCTATACCCTATTCTTCGTTGTGCCGGCAGCTTAGAGGAAACTGTACGGATCGATGTCGATCTGCAGGCGCGTCTGAGACGGTATCCGCACCGCCGCGAGCCACTGGCGCAGGAACGGCTGCGGCCGCAAACCGCGGCGAGCCTTGAGCAGGAAACGGCGCCGATGCCGGCCGCGCAGAATGGCCAGCGGCGCCGGTGCCGGGCCGAACACATCGATGCCGTCGGCGCCGGGCACGGCGCGCGCCAGGGCGCGGCATACCCCATCCACACGGCCCGCATCCGGGTCGGAGAGAATCAGCGCCGCCAGATGCCCGAACGGCGGCAGCCCGGCGCGAATGCGGGTCTCGATCTCCAGGTCCATAAAGCGATCGCGATCGCCCGATGCCAGGGCCTGCATGACCGGATGCGTCGGCTCGACCGTCTGCAGGAGCACGCGCCCGGCATGTTCGGCGCGACCGGCGCGGCCGGCCACCTGGTGCAGCAACTGGTGGGTCCGCTCGGCGGCGCGCAGATCGCCGCCGAACAGGCCCAGATCGGCGTCCACCACGCCGACCAGGGTCAGATACGGGAAATGGTGACCCTTGGCGACGATCTGGGTGCCGATCACGATGTCGATCTCGCGCGCCACGATGGCGGTTAGCAGCGCCGCCGCGGCGCTGGGGCCGGAGACCGTATCGCTGGCCATCACCGTTGTCCGGGCCTCGGGGAACAAGGCCGCGACCTCCTCCGCCAGGCGCTCGACCCCCGGGCCGCACGCCGCCAGGGCTCCCTCGGTCCGGCACGCCGGGCAGGCCTCCGGTATCGCCGCCTGATGACCGCAGTGGTGGCATTGCAGGCGGCCGGCCAGGCGATGCTCGACCAGCCAGGCGGTACACTGCGGACATTGCAGCCGATGACCGCAGGTCCGGCACAGGGTCAGCGGCGCATACCCCCGGCGGTTGAGGAAAAGCATGGTCTGCTCGCCGGCCGCCAAGGTCTCGGCCACTGCTTGGCGCAAGGGCGGGGAGAGCCATCCCTGACCGACACCCTCGACCCGTTGCGGCTTGTGCCGGCGCAAATCGACCAGCGTCACCTCGGGCATCCGCGCCCCGCCGTGCCGGTCCGGCAAATGCAGGCGCCCATAGCGGCCGGCATCGGCATTGACGGCACTTTCCAAGGAGGGGGTGGCGGAGACAAGGATGATGGGAAAGGCCCCCAGTTGCGCCCGCACCACGGCCATGTCGCGGGCGTGATAGGCGACGCCGTCCTCCTGCTTGAAGGCCGCGTCATGTTCCTCGTCGATGACGATAAGGCCAAGCTCGGCAAAGGGCAGGAACAGGGCTGACCGGGCGCCGACGACGACGCGCGCCTCGCCGTAGGCCACCGCTCGCCAGGTGGCGCGCCGTTGCGTTGTGGTCAGTTCCGAATGCCAGACCGCCGGGGCCGCCCCGAAGCGCTCGGCGAAGCGCGCCAGCCATTGCGCCGACAAGGCGATTTCCGGCAAGAGAACCAGAACCTGGCGGCCGCGCGCCAGGGCCGCGGCGATGGCCTCGAAATAGACCTCGGTCTTGCCCGAGCCGGTAACCCCGTCAAGCACCGTGACCGCGAAGCCGCCGGCAAGCGTCTCGACCAAGGCGGCGGCGGCCGCCGCTTGATCGGCGGACAGGGATGGTCCGGCCCGCCCATGGTCCGGCGCCGCGACGACCGGCCGTGGCGGCAATGCCACACTCTCAACCAGACCGAGATCGCAGAGGCCCTTGATGACCGAGGGACTGACACCGGCCGCCCGCGCCAGCTCGGCCAAGGGACGTGCCGGGCCATCCGCCAGCTCGGCGAGGACCCGCCGGCGGGCGGCGGTCAGTTTCGCCGGCGGCGCCCCGGCCCGCAGCCGGTAGGCGGCGACCGGGCGCGGCGGCTCGAGCGCCGCGGGAACGCTCAATGCCATGCGCAGCACGGCGCCGGGCGATGCCATGGTGTAGGTCGCGACCCAGTCGAGGAAACGGCGCTGTACCGCCGGAAACGGCGGCACCTCGTAACGGGAGAGGACGCTTTTCAGACGGTTGGCGGGCACCTCCGCGGGCGGGCCATCCGCCGGCCGATCCCAGACCACGCCGGCCACCTCGCGCCGGCCCAGCGGCACGCGCACCACGTCTCCGGGATGCAGCGGCCGGCCCGCCGGAACCAGGTAGTCGTAGGCCCCGGGCAAGGGCAAGGGGAGCAGCACCGAGACCACGTCGGGCGCCGACTCGGCCCCCGGAATTGGCCCGGATTCCGCGGCATTCGGGCTCGTCTTGGCCGCGCTGGTATGGCGATCAGGCATGAGCTACACTCTAGTCGAGGCGCCCGGTGGAGGCTATCGCCACACTAGGGCATGTGAGGTTTTCAGAGAGGTTGCCGCAAGGACCATGCGTTTTTTCATCGACTCCGCTGACGTCGGCGAGATCCGTGACCTGGCTGCCACCGGGCTGGTGGACGGCGTGACCACGAATCCGTCGCTGATCGCCAAGAGCGGACGCGACTTTGTCGAGGTTCTGCGCGAAATCTGCGCCATCGTGCCGGGCCCGATCAGCGCCGAGGTCGCGGCGACCGACACCCCGTCCATGCTCGCCGAAGGTCGGTATCTCGCCGGTATCGCCGAGAACGTCGTCATCAAGGTGCCGCTGACCCCCGACGGCCTGAAGGCCTGCCGGGTGCTGACCGACGAAGGAACACCGGTCAACGTCACCCTCTGTTTCTCGGCGGCGCAAGCCATTCTCGCCGCCAAGGCCGGCGCCCGCTACATCTCGCCGTTCGTCGGCCGCCTGGACGACATGGGAGCCGACGGGTTGGGGTTGATCGCGGATTTGGTGGAGATCTACAGCGCCTATCCGACATTCACCACCGAGGTCCTGGTCGCCTCGGTCCGCACCCCGGAGCATGTGGTCGAGGCGGCGAAGATGGGGGCCCATGTCGCCACCTTGCCGCCGGCGGTGTTGCGCGCCATGTTCAAGCATCCCTTGACCGACAAGGGCCTGGAAGCGTTCCTCGCCGATTGGGCCAAGACCGGCCAAACTATCCTGAAACAGCCAGCGCAGGGCACGGATGACGCGAAACCAGCGAGACGCCGCGCCTAACGGCGGCGCCGGCAAGGCGCCACTCGGGGCTACGGAAAGCGAGGCGCTCACCGCTAACGGCGTCGCGGACTTCTTGCGCCGTCATCCCGATTTTCTGGCCCGGCACCCGGACCTTTTGGACGTGCTCACGCCGCCGGCGCGCGATCGAGGCGATGGCGTCCTCGATTTGCAGCAGTTCATGGTCGAGCGGTTGCGCGGCGAGCTTTCCGAGATGGCCGCGGCGCGCGATGCGCTGGTCACCACCGGGCGCGGCAATCTCAGCGCCCAGGCCCGCGTGCACAAAGCGATCCTCGCCCTGCTGGCGGCGCGCAGCTTCGAGCATTTCATCGAGACCCTGACCACCGATGTGGCGGTCATCCTGGATCTGGACATCGTCACAATCGGTGTCGAGCAGACCAAGGACAACGGGTCGCGACCGCATACGGCCGGTGTCTGCCGGCTGGAGCCGAACATGGTCGATTGCTTGCTCGGACCGCGTCAGGCCATCGCCTTGCGCGCCGACATTGCCGGCGACGTGGCCATCTTCGGCGCCGCCGCCGGCCTGGTCCGTTCGGAAGCGTTGATCCGCCTGTCGGTCAGCGAGGCAACGCCCGTGGCGCTGCTCGCCCTCGGCTCGCGCGATGCCGAGCATTTCCAGGAGGGTCAAGGAACCGAGTTGCTCGCCTTCCTGGCCCGGGTCGTGGAATGCAGTATTCGCGGATGGTTGAACCTGCCCGCTTGAGCCCCCTGCCCGTCGCCGCCGACCTGCAGGCCGCCATCGACGATTGGCGCGCCTGGCTGCGCGACGAACGGCGCGCCTCGCCGCATACGCTGGCAGCTTATGAGCGCGATCTGTTTCAGTTCCTCGATTTCCTCGCCGGCCACTTGGGCGGGGCCTCGTCGTTGGCGGATCTGGAGAAATTGCGCCCGGCCGACTTCCG
This sequence comes from Kiloniellaceae bacterium, assembly GCA_021776215.1. Taxonomy (GTDB): domain Bacteria; phylum Pseudomonadota; class Alphaproteobacteria; order Kiloniellales; family J153; genus JAJFGI01. The sequence continues at coordinate 6,699 of JAJFGI010000350.1, forward strand.
GGCCTGGCTGGCGGCGCGCCACGGGCGCGGCCTGGCCCGCGCCTCGGTGGCGCGGAGTCTGTCGGTGGTGCGCGGGTTCTTCCGCTGGCTGGCACGCGACGGGCGCGGCGACAATCCGGCGCTCGCGGCCCTGCGCACACCGCGGGTGCCGCGCTCGGTGCCCAAAGCGATTACCGCCGAGGAGGCCATCGATTCGGTGGATACGGTGGCCGAGCTGGCCCGCCAGGATTGGATCGGCAAGCGCGATACGGCGATCCTGACCTTGCTCTACGGCTGCGGCTTGCGTATTGGCGAGGCCCTGGCGCTGACCCGCCGGCAGGCGCCGGTCGCGGGCCAGGAAATGCTGCGCGTCACCGGCAAGGGCCGCAAGCAACGTTTGGTCCCGCTGCTCCCCGCCGTCATCGAGGCGGTCGCCGATTACCTGGCGCACTGCCCCTACGTGCTGGCCCCCGAGGCGCCGATGTTCCGCGGCGCCCGCGGCCGCCCGCTGAATGCCCGGCGGGTGCAGGAGCGCATGGCCCAGTTGCGCGCTCTGCTCGGACTCCCCGAAACGGCCACGCCGCATGCCCTGCGCCACAGTTTCGCGACCCATCTGTTGGCCGGTGGCGGCGATTTGCGGGCGATTCAGGAGTTGCTCGGCCATGCCTCGCTGAGCACCACGCAGCGCTATACGGATGTGGATGTGGCCAGCCTGCTGACGGTTTACGAGCAAGCGCATCCGCGCGCGAAAACCGGGCGGCGCGCTTAGCCGCCCGTCGGCGCCTGCCGGAAGACGGCCAGGAATACCGGTCCCAGCGCGATCACCAGGCCCAGGCCGGCAAAGGCCACGCCCCACGCCAACAGGCTGTCGCGGCCGCCGCCAAGATCCAGCATGACGCCGAAGATCAAGGGCCCGACAAAACCGCCGCCAAAGCCGACGAAGGAATGCACCGCCATGGTGGCGCCTCGCTGGCCGGGCGCCGCCGCCTCCACCGCACCGGCGGTCAGCGACGCCGAATCGGCACTCACCGTCACCGAATAGAGCAGCGCCACGGCCACTACCAGAATGAACGGCAACGGCGCGGAAAAGCCGGTGCCCACGGCGACCAGCGCCGAGGCGGCCATGACCAGGGCGAGCACCCGCCGGCGGCCGAACTTCACCGCCGCCTCGTTGCCCAGGACGCTGGCCGGCAGGGCAATCACGTTGATCAAGGCGGCCAGGGCCGTGGCGCTCCAGGCGATGCCCACGGCACCCGGTATTTGCAGACCTTGCGAGAAAACCAAAAAGGTGACGGTCCACGAGCGGTAGGCGAAAAGCTCCCAACTATGCACGCCATAGGCCAGCACATAGCCCATGGCGGCGCGATTTCGCAGGACCGGGCGAAAGTCGAGCAGCGCGCCGGACGCCGCGCCGAGGTGATGCGGTTCGCTCGGCGGGACCACCAATTGGAAGACCAGCAGCGCGATGGCCGGGCCGAGCGCCACCAGCGCGAATGCCCAGCGCCAATCCAACGCCGCCGCGATTTCGCCACTGAGCAGGAAGGACAAGGCGAAGCCGATCGACAGGCTCGCCGTATAAAAGGCGACCGCGCGGGAGCGGATACGCTCCGGCACGTGGTCGGTGAGCGCCTTGAGGCCGGGCATGTAGGTGCCCGCCAGGCCGATTCCGCCCAGAGCCCGAAATGCCAGGGCGCCCCAGAAGCCGTCGACGAACACGGCGAAGCCAAGCGAGGACAGGATGCTGGTCCCGGCGCCGATCAGATAGATCCGGCGCGGGTCGATGCGGTCGGTCAGACTGACCAGGATCGGCACCGCCGCCATGTAGCCGGCGAAATAGACGCCGGTCATCCAGCCGGCCTCGGTGTTCGACAGGCTCCATTCTTCCAGAAACGTGGGGAGGAGCGCCGGCACGGTGCTGAAGCCGAGGACCGACAATCCCTCGGCGGTGCTGACCACCGCCGCCAAGCGGCCGCCGGATAGCCGAACCCTGCCGCCGCTTGCCGCCATCACCGGGCGCGCCCGCGCGGCTCAGTTATGAATCGCCCGGCCGTCCACCGCGAAGGCAGCTTCCTTCACCGCCTCGTTCAGGGTCGGATGACCGTGGAACGAGCGCGCCAGGTCCTCGGCGGAGCCGCCGAATTCCATGGCCACCACCACCTCGTGAATCAGCGTCCCCGCATCCGGCCCGATGATATGGGCGCCGAGGATGCGGTCGCTGGCCGCATCCGCCAAGATCTTTACAAACCCCTCGGTATGGGCGGCGACCCGCGCCCGGCTGTTGGCGGAAAACGGGAACTTGCCGACCTTGTAGGCGATATCGGCTTCCTTGAGCTGTTCCTCGGTCTTGCCGACGGCGGCCACTTCCGGCCAAGTGTAGACGATGCCGGGCACGGTTTCGTAGTTCACATGGCCCGACTGGCCGGCCAGGATCTCGGCCAGGGCGACCCCTTCATCTTCCGCCTTGTGGGCCAGCATGGGGCCGGCGATCACATCGCCGATGGCATAGATGCCGGAGACGTTCGTCTGGAACTTCTGATCGACCTCGATACGGCCGCCGCCGTCGACCTTGACACCGGCCTTATCCAGACCGAGCCCGTCGGTATAGGGTCGCCGGCCGATCGCCACGAGGACGGCGTCGGCCTCCAAGGTCTCCGCCTTGCCGCCGGCCTCTCCCGCCGCCGGCGCCACGCTCACGGCGATGCCGGACTTGCTCGCCTTCGCGCCGGTCACCTTGGTGCCCAGGCGGAAGGTCATTCCTTGCTTTTTCAGCACCCGCTGAAAAGTCTTGCCGATTTCCCCGTCCATGCCCGGGACGATGCGGTCGAGGAATTCGACCACCGTTACCTTCGCCCCCAGGCGCATCCACACCGAACCCAGCTCGAGCCCGATATAGCCTCCGCCGATGACCACCAGATGCTTGGGCACCTCGGCCAAGGAGAGGGCGCCGGTCGAACTGACGATCCGCTTTTCATCGATGGCAACGCCCGGCAGATCCACATGATCCGAGCCGGTGGCAAGGACGATGGCCTTCGCCTTCAACTCGCTCTTATCCTTGCCGCCAGCGACGGCGACCGTCCCGTCGCCAGCCAATGTGGCCGTACCTTTGATGTAGTCGACCTTGTTCTTGCGAAAAAGGAATTCGATGCCCTTGGTGAGATCGCCGACCACCTTGTCCTTGTGGCCCAGCATGGCGGCCAGATCGAGCCCGACCTTGCCCAGCTTGATACCCAGATTCTCCAGTCCGCCGTGCGCCTCGGCGTAAAGCTCCGAGGCATGCAACAGCGCCTTCGACGGGATACAGCCCACATTCAGGCACGTGCCGCCGAGGGCGCCGCGCTTTTCGATGCACGCGGTCTTGAGGCCAAGCTGGGCGGCGCGGATGGCACACACATAGCCGCCGGGGCCGCCGCCGATCACGATCACGTCGTAGGCTGAGTCGCTCATCACACCCCCCTTAAGCACACCGCCGCGACCTTGCCTGATGGCCAACGTGGGAGCAAGGGGTGGCGACCGCCGCCCACCGGCAACACAAGATCCCGGCCGGTATCGCATCATCTAGTGCGGGCATACGGCAGTGTGTGCTAAGAATGCCGAAATTCGGCTGTAAGTAGAGTTCCGGCAGCTATGCACAATGATTCCGAGAAGATCATCGAGGACCAGCGGCTGCTGGCCCTGAACGGCTATTGGGTGAGCAAAAAGGCCGACCTGGCAATGCCAGCACTGGACGATGTCGACACCGCAGAGATAACAACGATACTACATATCATCAGTCTGAAATA
>JAJFGI010000036.1 GCA_021776215.1 Kiloniellaceae bacterium
TTTGGACCTGAAGCCGCAGGCGGTACGGCAGATGGGAGGACCTGCGCAGCTCGTCCAGCGTTCCGAAGGCGGCCAGCACGCCGTCGCACAGGATCGCGATCAGATCGGCGCGCGCCTCGATCTCCGTCAGCATGTGCGACGAGACGACGGCGGTGGCGCCGGCATCTGTGAGCGAGCGGATGATGTCGTAGAACTGCCGGCGCAGTGGCGGATCGAGGCCGTTGGTCGGTTCGTCCAGAAACAGCAGACGCGGATGGCCGAGCAAGGCCTGCGCCAAGCCCAGGCGTTGGCGCATGCCTTTGGAGTAGGTTTTCACGCGGTTCCGCGCGGCGCCGGTGAGATCCACCGTGTCCAGCAGCGCATCGCATTGCGCCAAATCGACCCGCTTGAGCCGGGCATAGAAACGCATCAGCTCGCGCCCGCTCATGCCCGGCGGGAACGTCACGCTCTCCGGCAGGTAGCCGACCGCACGGCGCACCTCATCGGCGTCGCGCCCGCGCGGATCGCGGCCGAGGAGGCTGACGTGCCCCTCGCTGGGCGCGGTCAGTCCCAGCAGGATCTTGAGCAGTGTCGTCTTGCCCGCGCCGTTGTGGCCGAGCAGCGCGACGCAATGGCCGGCACCGACCGATATGCCAACATCCCTGAGCACGGCTTCGGCGCCGTATCGCTTGGTCAGGCGGTGGGTTTCAAAGACGTTCGTCATGCTCAGCCCTCGCCCGGCGCCGCCATCAACGGGAAGCTGTCGGTCACGCCGCCCGGATAGATCGCCGGGAACACGGACTGGGCCCAGCGCACCACCTGGGTCGCCGGGCTGTTCAGCAGCAGCTTGGCCAGCGGGTGGCGCCAGACGATTTGGTCCACCAAATCGTTCGGTCGGTACGGCGCGTCGGCGATGCCGTCGCCATCGAGGTCGAAGGCGGTGTTGTCGCTCCAGTAGTTGCCGCGGCCGTCGCGCGACCATTCGATATACCGCGTGCCGACGTACTTGACCTGGGTCCGGTTCGCCACAAAGGCGTTGCCATCGATCGCGTTACGCTCCGATCCCGCGGTGAAATGGATGCCGATCCCGCAACCCTCGAACCGATTGCCCTCAAACACGTTCTTATTGGCGTTGTAGATGAACACGCACTTCTCCGGGCCGCCGCGCACCGTATTGCGGGCAATCCGCGAATCGTTAGTGTAGTTGAGCATGATGCCGTGATCGCGGTCGCCCTGCGACAGGTTGCCGGTGACCGTCAACCCGGTCGAATTCATGATCGCATAGCCGATGTCGTTGCCGAACGAGCGGTTGTCCGTGACCTCGCTTTGGTTCGTATACATGTAGTGCACGGCGAAACGCAGGTCGCGGAAGGTGTTGCCGCGAAAAACATTGCGCTGGCTGGTGGTGACGAAAATCCCGTCGCGGCCGAAGCTGATGTCGTTGCCTTCGACCGCCGTGCCCGGCGCGTTCCAGATCTGCACGCCGTTGCCGCGCTCGTTGACCCGCAGGTCGCGCCGGCCGCGGATCTTGTTGCCCCGAATCAGCGCGTTCCGTGCCCCCTTCACGTAGACGCCGATCAAGTTGTCGTCGATCACGTTGCCTTCGACCCTTGCGCCGATGGCGCGTTCGGTCAGGAACACGGCCGCATCCTCGCTGGCCAACGTCAGGCCCGATCCGGTGATGGTCAACCCGCGCAGCACGCTATCCGGGGCGTCCAGCGTGATGACGCGGCCGTGGCCGGGCCCGACCACGCGAGCACCCGCCTCGCCGACAAGGCTCAACGGCTTGTCGACGATCAGACGGCCCGTATGGTCGCCCCCCAAGAGGCGCAACGTATCGCCGGGCGCGGCGTCCGCCACCGCGCGGGCCAAATGATCCGCTCCGGGGCGGACCACCCGCTCAGCCGCATGGGCCGGCCCGGCCCAAAAAATGCCAACGGGGGCAAGTCCGAGCAGCAAGCCGCCGAGGGCGGCCGCGAAGGCCGCCCCCCGACGGTCGAACATCCTGCCGCTCGGCCCGCCCGGCATTAGACGTTCCGCGGCTCAACCAGCATCCGGCCGCGCATCTCCATGTGGAGCGCGTGGCAGAACCACTGGCAGTAGAACCAATGCACACCGGGGCGATCCGCCGTGAAGGTGACGGAGGCGGTCGCCTGCGGCCCGATCTCCATGGCGACGCCATGGTTTGCTAAGCAGAAGCCGTGGGTCAAGTCGTCGACGTCATCCATGTTGGTGATGAAGATGGTGACCTCGTCGCCCTGCTTCACCGTGAACTTCTCGAGGCTGAACTTGGGCGCGACGGAATACATGTAGACCCGCACCTTGTTGCCATCACGGATAACGTTCTCGCCCCAATCCAGATCGACGCCATCCTTTACCGCCCATTGCCGGGCGTCCTCCCACATCGGGTCGGCCCGCTCCCAGGTGTTGCGGGGATTGACGATGTCGCGGCGGACGATGATGCAGTCGTGCGGCTCGGCGAAGGTCGGGCTATCGTGCACGACCTTGAACTCGTCGCCGGAAATGTCGATGAGCTGCTCGTTCTCAGGCTTCAAGGGGCCGACGTTGATGAAGCGGTCCTTGGAGAACTTGTTGAGCGACACCAGCCACCTGCCGTCCGCCTCCTTGGTCTCGCCCATGGAGGTGTGGTTGTGGCCCGGCTGATAATGGACATCGACCTTGCCGAGGATCGGATCGACGTCCTCGCCCTGGAACTTGCGGACCGCCTTGTCGATGTTCCACTTCACGACCTGGCTGTCGAGGACCAGGGTGGTGAAGGCGTTGCCCTTGTCGTCGAAGGCGGTGTGCAGCGGGCCGAGACCCAACTGCGGCTCGGCCACGATGCAGCCGCGTGGCTCGATCTTGCCGGCAAAGACGTCCGGCACCTTGGTCACGTCGATCACCGAGACGGTCGGCGACAGCTTGCCGTTGATCACCACGTGGCGCATGTCGGGCGCGGTGTTGCAGCCGTGCGGGCTGGTCGATATCGGCACGTACGCGGTATAGCGCGAGCCATGACGGCCGTCGAGCACCGGCACGCCGTTGTACTCCTTGTAGTCGCCTTTCTTGACGCCGTCCTCGATCGCCTTGATGTCGAAGGCGACGACCCAGTCCTGCTCGGACGCGGTCATCTCCTCCAAGTTGACGCCCTTCTCGCTGTTGTAGCAGGTCGAGAAGGCGTAAAGACCCTGATAGTCCGCGTCGCAGTTGTCGAGATTGCCGTCGACGATGACTTGCCAAGCAACCTTCATGGTGTCGCCGTCCACCGCGGTGAATATCGCCACATACTTCGACGGGTCGTCCAGGATCTTGCCGTCGTTGGGCAACGGCACCTCATGCTCGCCGTTGCAGAAGACGTAGCCGGTGCGCGGGTACTTCTGCGGCCGCATGCCATGGATGTCCGAGGCGTTGGGAATTTCGATGATTTTGTCCGGCTTCATCACGTCTAAGCGAATCCGGGCCAGGCGCGTGTTGGCCTTGTCCTGGATCCACAAATAGCGCCCGTCGTAGGTGCCGTCCGTGAACGACATGTGCGGATGGTGCGCGTCGCCATTGGTGTAGATGCCGCCGCGCGACTTGAGGAAGTCGCGGGTCTCGGGGGTCAGGTCCTGGGTCAGGATCTTCCGGCTCTCGTTGGTCAGGCCCCAGCCGGTGGCGCTGCACCGGTTGAATACCGGAATGCGCATCAGCTCGCGCATCGAGGGCACGCCGAGGATGCGCACTTCGCCGGTTTGGCCCGAACTCCAGAAGCCGTAGTAGTCGTCGAGCTCGCCCGGGGCGATATCGACCGGGCTGGCGGCCCTTGCCGGGGTAGCGGTCAGCGCGCCGCCGGCCAAACCGGCTAAGGCGCCGCCGGCCGCACCGCCAAGGCCTGCCAGGGTCGCGACCTTGGTGGAACTGCTCAGAAGGTCCCGCCGGGACAATCCTGTCCTGATCTTGTCGTCCTTCAACATTTTTACGTTCTCCTCTCGTATGTCGCCGTCACCGAGGCTTTCCCGGCTTCGGCGAACCGATTCACTCGGGTAGGAAGTCGACCAGCTCCAAGGCGCGCTCCTTCTCCTTGGCCTCACTGGTCGGTAGGGTTTTCGATGCCTGCGCCTCGCGCCGTTCGCGCTTCAGGCGCCGCTGGATCATCACCGGGCAGCGATGGTCGTCGTGATAGAGCGTCTGACAGTGCAGGCAATAGAGGCACTCGTTCGGATTGATCTGACCCTCGGGGTGGATCGCGCCGACCATGCATTCATTGCTGCAGCGCTGGCACGGATGGCCGCACTCCCGATACCGCAGCAGCCAATCGAACATGCGCAGGCGCCCGGGGATGGCCAGCGCCGCGCCGAGCGGACACAGGTAGCGGCAATAGAATCGCTCGATGAACAGACCGGCGGCAAGCAACGCGACAGCGAACAGGACGAACGGCCATTCGCGCGCGAATTTCAGGATGATCGCGGTCTTGAACGGCTCAACTTCCGCCATCTGCTCGGCAAACGCCAGGGAGTACAGCGACAAGCCGAACAGGACCAGGAACAGCATGTACTTCACCGGCCACAGCCGCTGATGCAGCGCCCAGGGCACGCGCACCTGCGGAATGCGCAGGCGTTTGGCCAGCTTGTTCAGCAGCTCCTGCATCGCGCCGAAGGGGCACAACCAGCCGCAGAACGCCCCGCGGCCCCAAAACCACAGCTGGGCCGCGACCGAGAACCACAGGATGAAGATCAGCGGCTCCATCAGGAAATAGTCCCAACGGAAGTCGTGCACGAGCGCGTTGAAAAAGGTCATCACGTTGACCACGGACAACTGCGCATTCGCGTAAAAGCCGATGCCGAACAACGTGAAGAGCAGAAACCCGTTACGCACCCAATCGGTCAGCCTCGGGCGTTTGACGAGCCAGTCCTGGAAGAAGAAGATCAGGGTCAGAACGCCGAGCGCGGCGATGAGGACGGCAATTTCCGGGATCTTGCCCAGCCACAGACGCTGCCACAACGGCGGGCCGTCCTCCAACCCGGGCAACTCGGGGGCGGCGGCCGGCGGTTCCGCGGCGGCAATCTGCCTCAGGTATTTTTGTGGCGGCTTGTAGCCGACGTCGACGGTCTGGTACGCCTTCTGGGTCGGCCCGGTCTCACGGGTCAGCAATAGCTCGAGGCGCCATTCGGCGGCCGGATCGAACGCGGCGTCGGGCGGCAGGTAGAACAGGTCGACCTCGGTAAGCTCTGGCGCGCCATCGGCGGCGACCCCGCCCAGGCGCTTGTGGTTCTTGTCCCGGAAACGGATCGAATCGTCGCCTTGGATGATCTGAAAGCGGTCAAAGATCCCGCCGCGTACATAGCCGGAGCCCTTGAACGAATAGCGGCCGGAGGCGGCGAGCAGGATTGCCGCCTGCTCCGGTTTGAGCGCTTTGAGCAGGTTTCGGTACTCGCCTTCGCCCAGGAGTGAGCGGCCGATCGACGGGATGCTGACCACGGCGGCGTAGAGGTCGATGTAGTCGTCGTCGGGGCCACCGAGCTCGGGGCGCGCCGCCGCCTCGGCGTCGCCGGACTCGGCGAACAGACGGTTCACGTCCTCGACGCTCAGGCGCAGGCGCCGTACCGACCCCTCCCCGAGAAGGGTTTCCCAATCCGCCACCTGATCGACCGTCGGATCGACCTCGAAGCGCGGACCGGCCGTCACACGGGCGTCGGGCTGCAAGCCGCCCAGCGTGTAACGGCGCGCCACCTTGATCGCGGCGCGCAGGATCGAATCGTCGATCACCATGATGGTGACCGTCGCGCCGCTGACGATATCGACGTCGTGCTCGGCACCCTTGGCACGGACGAAGGCCGCGATGTCGAATCCGGCGTAGCCGTCGATCACGTCGCGGATCTTCTTCTCCGGGATGCCGACTAGGACGATCGGCTCGGAATGATCGATCAGTCGCGCGCCGGTGATCCGCGCCTCCAGGTCGAGCCCGACCAAAACATGGATCGGCTTGCCAGAGTACCCCGCCGCATTCACGAAATCAGAGTTGAGGAAGGCGAAGCCGACTCGGCGACCCTCTTTCAGGAT
>JAJFGI010000351.1 GCA_021776215.1 Kiloniellaceae bacterium
GGTCGGCTTGGCCGTCCTGTGCCTTGTGGCCCTGCTGCTCGCCCGGCCCGCATGGGCGCAATCGCAGACAACCGTGCGCGGCGCCGATGCCCTGCATGCCGGCGAGTTCGTCGTGCCCATCGACAAATCGCAGGTCCTGCAGCTCGATGCGCCCTTCGCCGAGTTGCTGGTCGGCAACGCGGAGATCGCTGACGTCTTGGCCTTGAGCGACCGGACGATCTACGTGCTGGGCCGGACACAGGGGTCGACCAGCCTCACCATCTACGGCCGGGACAAGCGGCTGATTGCCGTCGTCGATCTGGTGGTTGCCCCCGACATCGGCGGCTTGAAAAACCGCCTGCACGATCTTCTGCCGGACGAACGGATCGAGGTTCGCTCGATCAACGGCTCGGTCACACTTAGCGGCGCCGTTTCGAGTGCCGAGCGGGTTGCCGCCGTTCTCGCCATCGCGGAACGCTTCGCCCCCGGCAACGTCACGAACCTGCTGTCGGTGGACGGCAGCCAGCAGGTCATGCTCAAGGTGCGCTTCGTCGAAGTCTCGCGCTCGGTGATGAAGGAGCTCGGCCTCAATTTCGATTTGTTCAGCGGCGATTTCTCGGTCGCCACCGGCGATACCTTCCTGACCAACCCCGATGCCCTCAGAGGCACGGACGACTTCACATTGGCGACTAACGCCTTCGGCGCGGGCCTGCTGACGGGAAACTTGGGCGGCGCGGGCCTGCAGTTGCTTTTCGAGGCGTTGGAAACCAAGGGCGTCGCCAAGACATTGGCTGAGCCGAATCTAATTGCCCTGTCCGGCGATACGGCGAGCTTCCTTGCCGGCGGCGAATTCCCCATCGAAGTGGCGCAGAGCGGCGCGACGTCCACCGGAACCGCCGCGATCACCATCGAGTTCAAGGAATTCGGCGTCTCCTTGGCGTTCACGCCGACGGTGCTGGCCGGCGGGTTGATCAACCTGGTGGTGAGTCCTGAAGTCAGTGCCTTGGATTTTTCCGTCGCCCGCAACGGTGTGCCGGGTCTGACCACCCGGCGGGCGAAGACCACGGTGGAGTTGCGCGACGGTCAGGCCTTCGCCATCGCCGGTTTGCTGCAGGAAGATTTCCAGGACTCGGTGCGCCAGGTGCCCATCCTCGGCGACCTTCCAATTCTCGGCGCCTTGCTGCGCAGCAGCGAGTTCCAGCGGCGGGAAACCGAGCTGGTTATCATCGTCGAGCCACACCTGGTCAAGCCGGCGCCCGCCGGATCGCTGGCGACACCCGGCGACAATTTCGTCCCGCCAAGCGAGGTCGATCTGTGGCTTTACGGCCGCGTCGAGAGCCCGGCGTCGGGCCGTCCACAGGTCGGACGGCATATGCTGGCGCGCGACGGCGCCGGCGGTGTCGACGGCCGCTTTGGCCACATCATCAAATGAGCGGCGGAGCGGGCCCCGTGGCGCGAGGGCGTTTTCTCATCGTGGTGACCGTCTCCTCTCTCCTGGCGGCGTGTGCTGCGGATGATACGGACCAGCCGGCCGCATCGAGCCCCCTTGGCGCCGATTTCGGCAACGCCGTCCGGCAAAACGAGGCGGCCCACATCATCGACCCGACTCCGGCAGCCGCGGACGAGCCAGCGCCGGCGCTTGACGGCATGCGTGCCGCGGCCGCGATGACCCGCTATCAGCGCAATGCCGTACGGGAATTGGAGATCGAACGCACGTCGGACCGTCAATCCGAATGAATGGAAGCGGCGATGCACCCACGATCGCCACATACCGCCTGTCAACAAGATCGGACCGAGGGGCGCCTGTTGTCGCTGGTTGTCGCTCTTGGGCGAGCCCGTGGCGGCGCCGTGGCGATCCTGTTGGCGATATCACTGGCGGCGCTGGCCGGGTCCCTGGCCCTGGCCTTGGAACTCGGCCGGGCCTGGAACCTGCAAAGTCAGTTGGAAGCCGCCTCGGACGCCGCCGCGCTGGCCGCGGCGACGCAGCTTGACGGTTCGGCGGGGGCCCGGCAGCGGGCGCTTCAGGCCGCCGTCGGCGTCCTGGCACGCAATGTCCAGGTGTTCGCCACCGATGGCTTGGGGGCGGACGTCCTCTTCGATCCGGATCAGGCGGTTGATCCGGGCACCGGGAAAACGACGAACCCGGACATCCGCTTCTTCAGCGACGTACCGTTGTCGAACCCGGACAACGAGGCGGGCAGCGATGCCGATGCTCGGCTGGTGCAGGTGTCGGCGCCGGCGCGGCGGCTTGATTTTTCCCTGGCCGCTCTCGTCGGCGCCGGCCCATCGGTGGTGCCGCACGCGCGGGCGGCGGCCACCTGGCAGCGCCAGTACTGTGATGCGCCGTCCATTCTCGTATGCAACCCGAACGAGGACCCTGGCGGTGATCCGGTGGCTGTGTTCGATCCGGCAACGGCGTGCGGCGGGGGCTCCTGCGTCGGCCGCGGCATCACGCTGCGGCAGCATGTGGGATCCGGGCCGCTGGCGCCGGGCCACTGGGGCCTGCTGACCTTGGACGTGGTCGATCCCCTCAGCGGATCCACCACGGTAGTCGGCGATGCCGATGCCCTGGGCATGGCCTTGGCTGACGCGGTGACGCCGCAGACCTGCGCCGCCGACAGGCGGGTCACGATCGGGCCGGCCGCCCCGGCCGATATCGCCGACCGGATCAATGTGCGCCTGGACATTTTTGCCGCCGGACTGGATCGCAACGACCCGGATATCCAACCCGCGGTGAATACGGTCAAAGGCTTGGTGCTGCCCCCCGGCTGGACACCCGGCACCGGCCAGTGCCGGTACACCACGGTTGGCGGCGCCCCCGACCCGGCGGTCAGCGACTGGCTGCCGCCGGCGAACCCTTATGACGGTCCCGGATTGCATGCCAACCTGAGCGATCCCGGCGGGCCCAACTACAACCCGGTCGATACCATGGGGTATCCGCGCGATGCCTGTGCCTACACCAGCAGTCAGGTCGACGAAAGCGTGTTCGGACCCATCCAGAACGGCATTGGCGGGTGCCTCTTTCTGCCGCCGCCCGCCGATCCCACGCCGGCCGGCGCCCAGGTCGGCAGCGGTCAATACGACCTGGCGACGTATCTGGCGGTCCATCATCCGGGGCTCGACGAGACGGACCTCCTGGCGGACGGTGCGGATCTGCCCAACTCGCTGGTCCCATTCCGCGGCCCGGACGGCAGGATCAGCCGCTGGGAATTGTATACGTGGGAGACGCGGGCGGCGGCGGGCACCTATCCCAACCTGCCGGTTGGCGGGGCGCCGCAGTGCTACCGTCCGGGCGAGACTTTCGCAGCGGATTACGCCCTGCCGGCGCCGCCCGCGGTCAATCAACCGGACCGTCGCCTGCTCCTGGCCGCCGTAGTGAACTGCGCCAGTGCCGGGGGCGCGCAAACGGTAGCCCTTCGCGCGGCGCCGGTCGGCAGCGTGGCGGTCTTTCTCACCGAGCCGATGGGGACCCTCGTCCCGGATGGGATTTACGGCGAGATCGTCGATCCGCGCTCTCTCGGCGACGGGGCGGGGGAGGGATTCGCCCTGTTCCGCGACCGCGTGGTGTTGGTCGAATGACCGGCACCCGACGGACAATCGCCTGGCTGCGCTCTCTCTGGGCCGCGCGTGGCGGCACCGCCGCGGTCGAGTTCGTAATGATTCTGCCGATCCTCGCACTCCTGCTGTTCGGCACCATCGACCTCGGCCGGCTATTGGCAGACTATCAAACGGCGGCGCAAGGTATTCGCGACGCCGGGCGCTACCTATCGCGCGCCGATCCGGCAGTGCTCGGAGTCGATTGTGCTCTTGGTGTGGTCGACGACGGCTCAGCGCCGGCGCGCGCCGCCATGAATTTGGCCATGACGGGAACCGTCGACGGGTCGGCCGGCTATGCGCTGGGCTATTGGACGAATTCATCGAGCCTCGCGGCGGCGGGCATATCTGTCACGGTGCTATGCCAAGACAACGGCGCCGGTGCGCTGCGCGGCCTTTATGCGGAGACAGCCTTAGTACCCAGCCTGCAGGTCAGTGCCGCCATCCCGTTCCCCTTGCTGAACGGTTGGCTCCTGGGGCGGGATGGGACGTTGACCTTCACCGTCCGGCACCGGGAGCCGCACGTCGGCGGCGGATGGGGGCTCTAGATGCCGCGGCCGCGATGGTTCGGCGATGTGCGCGGCTTGACATCGGTCGAATTCGCCCTGGTCGCGGCGTTGTTCTTCACGGTCGTCCTGGGCATCACGGATTTCGCCCGTGCCATGTGGGAATGGAACGCCGCGGCCAAGGCGACCCAGGCCGGCGCCCGCTTCGCCGCCGTCACCGATCCGATCGCCTTGGATTTCAGGAATTTCCGCGGCTTGTCTTTCGGCCGTCGTACGGGGTCCGAGATTCCTGTCGGAGCGCCCGGCACGTTCGCCGTCGTCTGCGATTCCAATGGGTGCGCCGGCGATCCGGGGCGCATGGACGCGGCGGCATTTGCCGCCCTGGTCACCCGGATGCGGCGGGTCGACGATCGCATTGCGGCGGCCAATGTGGTGGTGGAGTACCGGCACATCGGTCAGGGTTTCGTGGGCAACCCGCTAGGACCGGATTTGACACCGGCGGTTACGGTTCGTCTGCGCGCCATGACGTTTCAGTTCGTCACGCCTGGCCTGGCCGGACTCTTCTCCCTCGCCCTGCCGGATTTTGCCGCCACCTTGAGCAGCGAAGACGGGACGGCGACATGACGGGCCGCCCCCTCCATGTGGTGGCCGCCATCCGCTCGCAGGCGGTTGCGGCGATCCTGGACCAAGCGCGCGCCGCCATGCGCGGGCTGGAGCTCAGCGTCACCGCCGTGCCATTGTCCGAGCTGTTTCCGTCGAATGACCTCCTGCAGGCCCCTGATGTTCTGCTGCTTGAGATCGATCCCGGCGAGACGCGGGACATCGATGCTCTGGGGCAAATCACGGGCCGGCATTTCCCAGGCGTGCCCGTGCTGGTGACCGCGGGCGACGCGGCGCTTCCCGTCGTGCGGCGACTGATGCGTCTTGGTGTGGCCGACTATTTGCCGCAGCCCCTATCGCTCGAAGATCTGGAAATTGCTTTGACCTACGCGGCGCAGGCCCGCCGGGCCTCGCCGATACCGCCGGCCCGCGGCAAAGTGCTGGCGTTCCTGAAAGCGGGCGGCGGTGTCGGTGCGACCACCTTGGCGACGCAGGCGGCGGTCTCACTGGCGGCGCGACGCAAGCCGGGCCGGGGCGGCGTCTGCCTGCTCGACCTGGATATCCAGTTCGGCGCGGCGGCCCTGCACCTGGATTTGGACGATCGGATCGGCCTGGCCGACCTGCTCGACGATCCGCAGCGGCTGGATGGCGAGCTTCTGCGCAGCGTCATGGCGCAGCACCGCAGCGGCCTCGATCTGCTGGCGGCGCCGCGCGAGGTCGTCGGGGTGGATGCGGTAACGCCGGATTTGCTCGATGCGTGCCTCCGCCTCGCCTGTGCCGAGTACGAGACCGTGATCCTCGATCTGCCGGGTGTGTGGACGCCGTGGACATACCGGGCCGTGCAGAGTTGCGACTTGGCGATTCTCGTTACCCAGCTCGGCGTTGCCGGCATTCGTCAGGCGCGCCGCCAACTCGACGCCATGGCCGCGAACGGCTTGGGCGAAGTGACGGTGCACGTGGCCGTGAACCGCTTCGAAAGCGGCTGGCGCCGCCCCGTCGGCGTCAAGGACGCGGAGCGCGCGCTGGGTCGGCCGATCGACTATCTGATCGCCAACGACTACCGCGTGGTCGCGCAGGCGATCGATCGGGGCGCCAGCCTGGCCGACGTGCGCCGCCGCTCAAAAGCGGCGCAGGGCATCAGGCGGATGATCGATGCGGCGGTGAGCGGCGTCGCGGAGGACGAGCGCGTTGC
>JAJFGI010000352.1 GCA_021776215.1 Kiloniellaceae bacterium
CGCGTTCGACGCCGTCGAAGTACCCGTGGTGGTAGGCAGAGCGTGTGACGAACCGGTTGCCGCTGATCCGGTCGACAGTTTCGACACGCTCGACGACGTGCACCGCAAATGGCAGCCTGGTGATCCAGGGGCGACCGTTGCGACGATCTTCGAGGTAGAACCGCGTCGAGGAGGCATACTCGATTCGAGTCTCCACCCCGAGGTTGTTGACCACCGCTGTCAGCAGATGCGGCTTGGTGCCGCCCATCAAATCGACGAATCGCAACTGCCGCGCGGCGTCACCGGGCATTGGCGATGACCACACCAGGCACGCGGTCCCGTTGCCCAGCAAGTCCGCAACCGTGACGTCAACGCCGTCGACGACCGGCGGCGCCACTGGCAGTGCGTTCCTCCTCGTCCACCCGTTTCCGGACCGGTTGAAGAAAACTCGTACGCCGTCTCGGTGTAGATAGATGAGGTCGGTCGTCCCGGACCCGTCGATATCGGCAAGTCGAAGTCGCCTCGGATCGTACAGATCTGGCTCGTCGAGCTGTGGCGCGTCGTCCATGGTGACGCGCGGTCCGAAGTTGCCGTATCCAAGATTCGGCCAGTAGCAGACTTCGCCGTTACGGATCCGGACGATGTCGGTCAGTCCATCGCCGCTGAGATCCGCGAGGTTCACGGACTCCGATTCATTCGTGAACACGACGCGCGGCCCGCGGGCCTCGTCGAGGGCCGCCGCGACCCTACGTGCGGGGCCGAACCCTGCTTCGCCGAGCGACGGGTGCCAAACGAGCTCGTCGTCGTGGGTGATCAAGAGATCGGCACGACCGTCGCCCGTAAGGTCCACCAGCCGAGTGTCGGCGGCGTGCACCGGGCGCGTGATTCGAGCCGCAAGGGGACGGAACGACCGCCATCCCTCGGCGTCGCCGTGCTCGTAGAAGCCGGGGGCGGGCCCGTCCAACGTCACGAGGTCCGGCCGGCCTTCGCCCGCGAGATCCATGAACTCGGCACCGGAGGAGAGGGGGAGATTTGGGCGCCGGTGCACCGCTTCCATCGGGCCAAGCGCGACATGCCCATGTGCGAGCGGGCTGACGTTTCGCTGGTAGAACCAGGCCTCGGCCTGCTCGGTGAGGACACCGGGAATGCCCTCGCCGTGCAGGTCGACCCACCGGTACGTGGTCCCGTCGACGCCGATCGGGAGGTTTGGCACAGACTCGGAATCGACCTCGACCACGTCGTCCTGGATCGTCGGCTGGCTGTACTCAAACTCAACCGGCGGCAACGTTCGCTTGCGGTAGCCGGCGCCCTGGCGCCGATAACCGGTCGTGGCCACCGTGGTGAGAAATGTGTAGATACCGTTGGCGAACGGCCCCGGTGCGGCGTAGCTCAAGTCGGTCGAACGCACGGCGCAGTCGGCTCCCACCCCCGTCTCGTTGGCGAAGTGGTGGAACATCAGGACGCGTCGGCACAACCGACTCGTCCGCACCTCGAACCCAGATCGATAGCTCGAAAATGCGTCATCCCGGTACGTCCACGGTGCGGTCTCAGTCGTACTGGGCGTTTCGAGATCGTGCTCGCCGTAGTCGAAGACCACCTCGAACATCCAGCCGGGATCGTCCGTCTGGGCTGCGGGCAGATCGGACAGCAGGCGTGGACGGCGGCCGCTGCTGTCGAGCAGCGGGGCCGCGCTGCAATATCGGATCCGCTTGATGTACCGATTGGCGGTGCGACCCACCGCGTCGATGGGGCCGCGGTGCTGCTCGGAGGCGCGGGTGGTGTCTACCCCGTGGCCATCCTCCGTCTTGTACTCGAAGACGATGGCGTCGCCGCGGTCGTCGCGCGTCTCGCAGATGAGCCAGCTGAACACACGTCGGCGGTCGGCCGGATCGGCGATCCGCGAGGCGTCGTCCAGACCGTAGATCGACAGGACATTGTCCGAGGAGATCGACCGCCAATGGACGTCACCGTCGGAGGTTCTCGTCCAGCGCTCGATCCGGGCAAACAGACCTTCGATGCGAGGGCGGAAGCGGTCGATGGTGTAGCTCTCGACATGAGTCGTACCCGACGGGGTAGGGCCGTCCGCGTCTGGGACCGGCACGAGGTCCTCGGCGCCCGACAGAACGAACACGTCGGTCCCGTCGCGGTACTGCGGCAGGCCCTTGTCCGTCTTGCGGGTGATCGCGGGAAGAGCGAGAGACCAGCCGAACCCGAAGGGGCCGTTCCCGGCGCCGGAACTGTACGATAACGACAGCGCGGCTCCGAGCCCTGAGCGGCCGGCCGTCGTTGCGATTGGCACGGTCATCGCGCCGCGACCGGTGACCAGATCGGCGGCAAACTTTTCCCCAATGCCCCGGATCGCCCCACCGCCTTTGGGGAGCGAGATGGAAGGCATCGCGGTCGAGGATGGGCGTCCGGTGCGGCCCCCCTGGGAGCCATCTGCATGGCGCCCGGTGTTTTGGTTTGACTTCGTCACGACTGGCTCGGATTAGCAGCGCCCAAGCGTTAGAGGCACGCCGCTTGCGTTGTGACACGGCGAATCGTTGTGCGCGCCGCTTCTCGGCCCTGGGGTACCGTGATGCCACGTGTGGTGCGCCGGAACACCCCGCCTGCCTCCGCTGAGTGCTTGAGAGCGACTGATACCTCGCACCTCGCCACTCCCTGCCGAACCTTTGCCGGGCCATGCCGGAGCCGCGTAGCGCGCGGACCGCGTGTCGCACAGGGGCGACGTCGTAGCAGTAGGACGCACTGCTGCTGCCCAAAGAGCTGCAGCCTGTCCAAGCCCGGCCCAACCCCAAAAGTGTCAGGCCGCAAGGAAAATGTTGCGGCAGGAAGAAGACTGGGTCACTGGGTCGACGGAGAAGCAACGAAGCAACCGACCACTGCGGGCCCGACGAATGAGGGGGCCGACGGCAGGATCAAAATATTGGTCCTACTGATTGAGGGTCGAGGATCGAACGAGCAGTTCGGATCAACCTCACTCCACGTGCAATACGATCACACTAAAGCCGACAAAGTGTGACTCGGTGGTGCCCAAGCCCGGCCTGTTAATCGGCGATCGGGCGTGGGATCCTCGATCCCGCGATGCAACTCGCACTCTTCGAAGCAGGGCAGGGGCCCACCCCCAACGCGAACGGCAGCGGCCGTTCCTTGAAACGAACCTCGGCTCGTCGGCGATGGCCGGCGCAGCATGAGGTTCGGCGGAAGGATGTTGGCGAGGTGTTGTCGGACCCGAGGCTGTCGTTTCGTTTGGTCGACGATGGGCCGCCGGCGCCCGCGCTGCTTCGCTCCGGTCGATGTCCGGTGTCGCGTCCTGGACCCACACCGCCGACGGATCCTGTCCCGGACCTTGGCACGCCAGCGACTGGAGTCGGAACGTCTGCGCCGGCACCCGCTCTCGAGGATAATCCAAAGCTCCACAACAGCAGCCGCTCATCGACGCTGGAGCCGCATCCGACACGCGGAAAAACGCTCGTACCTGAGGTGCTCACGGAAGGCGAGGTGCGGGCGCTTATCGGCGCGTGCTCAAAACGGGCCGTCACCGGCATCCGCAACAAGGCGCTCCTCGCTGTGCTCTGGCGTACCGGCATCCGCATCTCGGAAGCTCTCGACCTCATGCCCCACGACGTCGACTACGAACGGGGCACGGTCCGCGTCCGCCTCGGCAAGGGGTTGAAGCCGCGGACTACCGTGCTCAACAATCTCGACTGCGTTCCGTTTCTTCAAGACTGGCTGCGACTCCGTGAGCAGCTTGCCGGGGCAGGGGAAGGTGCTTCTTTGTTCTGCACGCTCGCCGCCACGCGGACCGCCACCAGCTACATCAGGCATCTAATGCCTCGGCTCGCTCGCCGGGTCGGCATTGAACGGCGCGTGCACGCCCACGCACTGCGGCACACGCACGCGGCCGATCTCGCGATCGCGGGTGTGCCCGAACTCGCCATTCAGCGGCAGCTGGGTCATGCATCGCTGTCGACCACCAGCGAGTACCTCAAGCGGGTGGGAGTCCGCCTCGATATGCTGCGGATGGTTCGCGGCGCGCCGACGGCAGCGCGGACATTGCTGGCGCCAACGCCAAGACGACACCCCGGTCCGGCGGCGTATTGGTGAGCGGTCTGACTGTCACCATTCTGTTTTCGTCGACACGCGCCCCCCAACTTGGTCGACGTCGCCTTCTTGACGTCGCCTTCTTGGCCGCACGGCCTCGGCGACCGACGGAAGACACGCTGTCTTGGCTTGCGCCTTTGACGGGCGACTCGCAGACGGCGAACAGCCTGAGAGTCTCCCAACGATGGACCAGCCTGCAGGCGGCAGGCCGACCAGGAAAGCCTGCGACGGCCCCGCGCGAGCTGCCGACCCGTCGGACCCCCAAGCCTTGCCTTGCAAGTCGGCTGGAGCGCGCTAGCTTCCCCGACCCGCCATGGGTTTCGATATCGCAGCCTTGAAGAAGGGAGTCGTCCCGCCCCCCGATGAGTTCTACGACGACCCGGCTTTCACGGCGTGGGAGCAGGAGAACACTGTTGCCTCCTTCCACACGTACATGGGCGCGTTCCGGATGCTCCGTGAACAGGGTTTCGACTGGTTTGCGCTTCTGGGCGCGAGCCGAGCCGATGGCGGGGCATCCGGGACAGGGGAGCGCATCCCGATCCCGCTCTTCCGGATCCGCGAAGCGCTCAGGGCTCTAGACACCCACGACCCCGCCGGTCGGCGTAGCTCAGAGGGGCGCGACGAGTGGAGCGGCCGCAAGCACATGCTTCGGGAGTTCATGGTTGCGTGCATCCAGTACTGCGAGGGCGAGAGGCTCGACATGCTCGTGCTCCACTTCTACTGAAAACCTGCAACGCCCCCTCGCCAGCGGCCGACCCGGTCCACGAGTTGCGCGCTGGCCCTGGCGAGGGGTCGTAAGAGGCAGTGAACAACGCCTCGGTCTCGGGACCACGGTCGAGCACCGGGTCGGCGCGTCGGCTCGTTGGCGACTGTGTGGACGGTCTGATCGCTGAGGCCGCGGGCTCGCGGCCGCGCGAGGCGCGGCACTCTCTGGCTCTCGCCAGACCGTGGACTTAGTCCGGACACTTTCGCCACTCCTTGCGGCCTGGCGACGCGGGGCAGGGCGATGCGCTGGCCGGCATCGTCCGTCATCTACCGTTGCAGCAAGCCATGGGTGCTACATGCCCTCGGGTGCCCGATCCGATACGACTCACGCGCACAGAGCTCTACGAGCTAGGGTTGCGCCGAGATCGGTGTAAAAATGCACTCTAGCGGTTTTCGCGCGAGGCTCAGAGGGTGAGCTGGGCGGAGGACTTCGGCTTGCGGCCGCGGATCAGCTTTCGATCGAAGTGGTAGCGGCCGTAGATGACGATGTTGTCCCACTCGATGGGGCTGACGTGCTTGAGCAGCGAGAGGTCGACGTCGTCGATCTCGGGGTCGACCTCTCGGGCGAGGCGGGTGATTTCCTTGGCCTGCCAGTAGATGATGCACGCCAGCAGCAGCGTCAGACAGCTGCAGCTGTTCATCTGCTCGCGAACCTCCCGAGCGCCGATCCGGCCCCCCTTGCCGTAGAAGACGGTCCTCGCCAAGGCGTGCAGCTGTTCGACCTTGAGCAGTCCACGGCGGACGCGGGTGCGCAGGTCGGGTGTGGACATGTAATCGAGGATGAACTCGGTCTTGAAGATCCGGCCGAGATCACGACTGGCGCGATAGATCTTGTTCTTGCCGGTGTAGCCGACGAGGCGTTTGAGGACGACCGATGCGGACGAGCACCCCGACTCCAGCGAGGCGAAGAGGTGACCCAAGCGGTCCCACTGTTCGACGATTACACGGGTGTCGATGGTCCGATCGGCGCGGTCGACGAGGCCGCCCAGCGCACCGTAGTCGCGCCCTCGATCGATCCGGTAGATGCGTTGGTGCTGCACGCCCTTGATCCGCGGGCAGAATCGTCGGCCGAGCATCGCGAACGCAGCGAAGTTGATCTCGGTGTAGCCGTGAGTGTCGGTGTAGTGCTCCTCCAGCTCCAACTCGCTCTCGTTGTAGAGCAGGCCGTCCAGGACGAACGCGGCGTCGCGGTCGGTA
>JAJFGI010000353.1 GCA_021776215.1 Kiloniellaceae bacterium
TGTCGTGAGTTACGGGCAGGGTTGCCCGGGGTCCAGCGGCCTTCTGCGCACGCGCACGAACTCGACTCCGTTCATCGGCAATCCAAACTTTGGGCTCTCCTAAAGCAGGTGTCGCTCGCCGCAGATGTCGATTCGGTTGGAAACGCTCGCCAGCGGCATCCAGAGCCCGTCTCCTGACTCTGGAAGACGCGCGGTTGCTCGTACACGTGCGCTCGCCAGTGAACTGGGGTGGCAGGATGCCAAGGCCGCCCCGCGGCTTGGCTCCCGGGGCTGGGCCGCGCGCCGCAGGAGCCGTCAGGGCTTGCCGAAGGCAACGAGCGCAGCGAGCTTGGCCTTGACGGCGACGAGGCGTGTGGCACATCTGTCAAGGACCGCCTGTTCGGAGCCACCCCAGTTCGGCCAAACGGAGCCACCTGTCGGGACCGGTTTGGTAGTGGGCACAGCGAGTGATTGCGTCTGGCACGGAGCCGCGATCGCGCCTGGCACAAACCGCGCTCAGTTCGGCCAAGCGGAGCCACTTCAGGCGCTCTTCGGCTGTCGGAAAGACCGGCCCTCGATGACCACGACATGAGCGTGGTGCATGACTCGGTCCATGGCCGCGCTCGCGAGGAGTTCGTCCACAAAAAGCGGTGGCCACTCCTCCAAAGCCCGGTTCGAAGTGATCACCATCGCGCCGCGTTCGTAGCGCTGTCGGATGACCTCGTAGAGGTCGATGGGCTCGTCGTTCTCTAGAGGGCGTAGTCCCAAGTCATCGACGATCAGCAGGTCCGGGCTCGCGAAGCGGGCAAGACAGCGGTCGTAGCTTTGGTCGGCCCGCGACGCACGGAGCTTGGTGAGCATCTCGTGCGCAGACACGTACATCACGATGTGCCCAGCGCGGCACGCCCGGTGACCGAGCGCCTGCGCGAGGTGCGACTTACCGACGCCAGTCGGTCCGACGAGCACGACATTCTCGTGACGCTCGACGAAGTTGCATGTCGCGAGGTCGACGACTCTCGCCTTTGGGACCTGCGGGTTGAAGGCGAAGTCGAAGTCCTCGAGCGTCTTCTCGCTGTCAAACGACGCGCGGCGCAGCCGTAAGTGCAACTGCTTCGCTTCGCGGCGCTCGACCTCGTCGTGGAGTAGATGAAAGAGGAAGTCGCGGTGCGTCATGTTGTCATCAGTCGCTTGCCGCGCGCGGAGGTCCATGGTCTGCAGGACGCCGGACAGCCTCAGCTTCTTCAGGACGCTGGTCAGGTCTTGGATCGTGGTCATCGGTGGCTCCGGATGGGACACGGGAAAAGCGCGGCTTGGCCGACCAGTGGTCGGCGAGACTCTTGCCGCCGCCGGGGAGCGGTGTGAGGTCCAGGCCACGCCGAAGGATGTCTTTGATCCCGGCATAGGTGTAGTTGCCGTAATGCAGCGCACGCACGCATGCGGCACGGGCGCGATGCTCAGGAAAGGTCTGCAGGTGCGTAACGATCGACTGCACGCGGCGCAGCTTGCTGAGCACGTCGTCCGAGTCGAAGATCGCGCGCACGTAGTCCCCGACTGGCTTGCCGATCGCGTACGCCTGCGACTCCCAATGTGCGCGGCTGCGGTGCCTCAGGGAGGAGCGCACATCGGGCAGGTGTGACTCCAGCGTGGCCCGTTGGCCTCGGCGGACGCGGTCGTGCGTGCAGATGTGCTGGTCGTCGTGGTAGACCGTGACTGCGTTGCGGGCCACCCGCAGCTCGATGTGCTGCCCAACAAGCTTCCAAGGAGCCGAGTAGAACTCGCCTCGGTACACGACGTGACAGTCGCGATGCACCTTCGCTCGCTGCCAGGCGACGAGATCGAAGCGCTCCCGAGGAAGAGGGAGAAGATGCTGCGCCTCGTCCGCTTCAAAGGTCTCCGCGGGCTTACGTGCGGTCGTGCCGTGGCGGCGTTGCCCAGCGACTTCGACAAGCCAGCGCAGCAGTCCCGCACGGGCCTCACGGATGTCTTCGGGTGCGTGTGCCTTGAAGTAGTTGGACTTCACGTAACGCACCGACGACTCGACCTTGCCCTTCTTCTCGGGGCTGCGCGGCGGGGTTGGATCGACGACGAATCCGTAGTGGCGCGCGAGCTCGCGGTAGCTCCGGTTGAGTGCCGTCTCTTCGTCGATCCCGAAGGCGGCACGGATCACCGCAGCCTTCAGGTTGTCCGGGACGACTGTCTTCGGCACGCCGCCGAGCTCCTCAAAGCACTCGACGTGGAGCCGGAGCCAGGTCTCGACTTTCTGATCGAAGACGATCCGCGCAACCATGTGGCGGCTGAAGCCGAGGGTCATCACAAAGACCCAGGCTTTGCGCAGGACACCCTGGTCGGGGTCGTACAGCTTGCCGACGTAGCCAAAGTCGACTTGGGCGACATCGCCGCGGTCGGTCTCGACGCGGATGGCAACGTCTTCGGGCGCGACGGCGCGTCCTCGGCGAAGAGCCGTGCAGCGGCGCTTCACCGCAGAGAGGGAGCCTTCGAAGTCCTCGTGCTCGAGACGGAGAAAGTCGTAGATCGCCGTCGGGCCGACGCCGGAGTCGCACTTGGCATCGATGATCGGCAACCAACGCTCAATCGAGGTCTGCTGCTGAGGCGGGAGGCTCGCGGGCGCGTGCCGGTCCACAGCGGCCCGCAGTGTCGCGACATCGGGCAGGTCCTCTGGGTCGCCGTCGAGCAGCTCTGCGGCCCGCAGAGCCTTCCTGTAGCGCGCGATCGTGTTGCGCCCCATCCGCAGCAGCCGCGCGATTTCACGCACCGGGCGACCTTGGCGGTGAAGTCGGACGAAGTCTTGTAGACGATGCATCGTGAGTCTCCTGAAGCCCATCTGGGTCCTCGTGTGGGTTTGGTGATCCCACGAGAATCTCGGGCGGCAGGGGGCTCACCCAAGGACCAGATCAGCTTTCACGCTCTCCCTCACGGTGACTCCGCTTGGCCGAACCAAGGTGGCTCCACTTGGCCGAACTGGCCTGGCTCCACTTGACCGAACTACGGGTGGCTCCGCTTGGGCGAACTGGAGTGGCTCTGATACCCCGGTCTATGACAACATCCGAGTGGGCTCT
>JAJFGI010000354.1 GCA_021776215.1 Kiloniellaceae bacterium
TTCGCCGGATACGAGGTGGACTGGATGACGAAGACATCCTCGCCGCGCACGTTCTCGTCGATCTCGACGAAAATCTCCATGTCCGAAAACCGGCGCACACTGGCCTTGGTCAGCGGCAGATTCAAATAGGCGGAGATCGCCTCGGCCAAAGGCCGATTGCTGTTGCCAGTGAGGATTTTCATACTGCTTGTTCGCCCGATCCGGGTGCTGCCTGGCGCGTACTGCCTGGGCGGCCTTTGGGGGCCATCGCCGGGCGGGCGGAACTTAACAACGAGTCCAGTCCCTGTAAACGCCCTTGGCAGCGGTTTCTTAAAGCTTTCCCGCGGCTCCGAGCAGGTCGGCCAGGCCGCTGGCGGCGGCGCGCGCGACCTCCTCGGCGACCGGGCCCCAGGGACCGTCCAGGCTGCCGGCCGGAACAAGGTTCTGTTGTGCGATCTCGCCCAATTGCCGGTCATCGCTGGCACTGACCAGGGACCAGCGGATCGAGACGGCTTGCAAGCCGCCCTCGGCCGGCCCGACGGCCACATCGCCCAGGATCAGCAGATCGCCATTGCCGATCTGATCGGCCACCGGCAATTTGGCCGCCGCCAGTTCGGCCTGCAAGGCGCGGGGCAGGCTTTTGGCCGCGTCCCCCGGGGCGCCGCTAAGGGGTAGAATCACCAGGCGGGCGTCCGGGAAACCGGGAATCGGCGCTGCCTTGACCGGCGGGTCCTGGGCCATGGCCGCCAGCGCCGGCGCCGCCGTGTCGGCCAACTCGGCGAGCAGCCCTGGGCTGCCAGCCGCCCAGTTACCGGCGGCCTGCTCGTGGCGCTGGCTGTGGAATCCGGCGCGGCGGCCGTCCGGATCGCGCAATTCCCAATACAGAATAATCTCCTCCCGGCCCCCGGGCAGGGGCCGCACCGCCGCGCGGCCGGCCAGGCGCTGGCTGCCCCGATTGCCGCCGCTGGTCGTCGTCGGAATATCCAGATCGCGCAGCCGTTCGGCCATCGCCTCGGCCAGGGCCGTGCCGCTGGCCGGGGCATCGCTTGCCACCGGCTGAACCACGATCCCCGCCCGGTCCCGCAACTGCAAAAGGGCGTTGCCGGATTTCTCCTCCGGCTGAAAGGGCTGCGGCAGTTGGCCGCAAGCGGCCAGCATGGCACCGGCGAACAGCAAGGAAAGGGTGAGGCGCTGGATGTTTCGGCTCACAGGAACACACAACTGGCGAGGAGGCCGAGCAAAACGAACATCATCAGCATCGCCAGATGGGGCATGGCCGGCTAGACGACGAAAAGATCGAGGGGCGCTTGCGAGAGCGGCTCGGCGCCCGTCGCTCCCACCAGGCTGGTGCGGCCCAGGGTCATGGCCAGGTTCCGCTCGCTGTCGAAAATGATGATATGGACGAAGACGACCATGCCCGGCGCCACCGCCACCGGGTTGTCGGCATAGAGCATGGGCCAGTCCATCCAATTCGGCGCGAAGGTCGTGCCCAGCGAATAACCGCAGGCGTTCAATCGATGCGCCTGATAGCCGGCCGCATCCAGGGTCCGGGCATGGGCCGCGTACGCATCGCCGAAGGTATGGCCGGGGGCCAGCTTCGCCTCCACGGCCCGCAGGGCAGCCTCGGCGACCTGGTGCATTTCGATCTGGCGCGGCGGTGGCCGGCCGATGCGGATGGTGCGCATCATGGCCGCGTGGTAGTGGCGGTCGACCCCGGCCCACTCCAGGGTGAGCTGGTCGTCCGCATCGAGATGACGGCGGCCGGCGTAGTAGCGGCACAGCAAAGCCCCCGGACCGGAGCCGATGATGAATTCGTTGCCCGGGTAGTCGCCGCCGCCCTTGAAGATGGCGCTGTGCATGGCGGCCAGGATATCGCCCTCGAAAGCGCCCGGCCGTGCCAGCCGCTGCGCCTCGGCCAGCGCCGCATCCGCCAGGACCGCCGCGCGGCGCACATAAGCTTGCTCCGCCGGGCTTTTCACCACGCGCTGCCGGCTCACCAGGTCCGAGGCATCGGCCGGGGTGCAAAAACCCGCCAGCGCCGCATCGAGACGTTGGCCGGAGCGGGCGGTGAGCCCGTAGGCTTCGTATTCCACCCCCAGGCGGCTGCCGCGGCGGCCGTGCTCGGCCAGGATATCGCGCAGCATTTCGGCGGGCCGTGCCTCGGGGCCGTCAACCCAGATGCGGATATCCTCGATCACCGAGGTCTGCTGTGCCTGGCGCAGATCCGGCGCCCGGGTCAGCAAGGTCATGCGGCCATCGGCGCCCAGATAGAGGCACTGGAAGAAGACATAGCCAAAGGTGTCGAACCCAGTGAGGTAATACATGCTCTCCTGGCGGAAGAGCAGCAGGCCGTCCAGGCCGTCCGAGGCCATCGCCGCACAGGTGCGAGCGCGTCGCTCGGCAAATTCCTCAGGGGTAAAGTGCAGGGCCATGTGCCGAGCCGACCGTCAGGGTTCGAGGGTGATCACGGACAGGCCGCGGCCATAGTCCGGCTCGCCGCGCTGGCAAGAGCGGCGGTAGCTGAAGAACCGGGCCTCCTCGGCGCAGGTATCGCAGGGCAGGACTTGCACCTTCCTGAGTCCGGCCCCGACCAGGCGCCGGGCCACATAGCCTTTGAGGTCGAACATGAAATGGCCGGCCCGCGCCGCCGGGCAGAAAAAATCCTCGTTGGCGCCGGTTTGCGCCAGGAACGGCCGCGGGAATTCCGGCCCGACCTCGTAGGAACGTTGGCCGATCGCCGGGCCGACGCCGGCGACGATGCGCTCCGGCGCCGCGCCGAGGTCGATCATCGCCGCGACCACCGCATCGAGAACCCCGTCCAGGGCGCCGCGCCAGCCGGCATGAGCGGCGCCGATCACGCCCGCCTCGGCATCGGCCAGGAGGACCGGGACGCAGTCGGCCGTGAGAATGCCCAGTGCCACCCCGGGTGTCCGGGTCGCCAGGGCGTCGACCTTCGGGGCCGCCTCGCGCGGCCACGGGCTTTCGACCACGGCGACGCGGTTGGAATGGACCTGATAGGCGGTGACCAGGGCGTCGCGGTCGAGCTCCAATTGCGCCAGGGCGCGGGTGCGGTTTTCCGCCACCCGATCGGGCTCGTCGCCGGAGCCGAAGCCACAGTTGAGCGAGGTGTACAGACCTTCGCTGACCCCGCCCGAGCGTTCGAAAAAGGCGTGGCGGACTCCCGGCAGGTCGTTCAGCGGTCCAATGGTTAGCATATCGGGGCGGTCTCTCCGGTTCGGCGGCGAGCTTACCTTAGTCGGGCCGGTTCGGGAAACCGGGCAAGGGACCCAGGTTCGGGTGGCCCAAAGCCAGGACCTTGAACAGAGTCCCCATCTCGACCGCGTCGGTGAGCCGATGCACGGCGGCATCGAGAGCCGCGGCCTGGGCCGGCGAGGCGCTGCGACGCAGGGTCTCGGCCCGCGTCTCGAGGCCGAGGGCGCTAAGGAAAGCGCCTTGGTGCACGGGACCATGGGGGCGGGCGCCGGCATCCTCGGCAGCGCGGGCGAGGGCGGCGAAATCCACGTGCGCGGTCAGATCGGCGTTACCCGGGTCGGCCAGAAGGTCGTGGCGGGCGTGGCCGCGCACCGCCTGCAACGTCGGTTCTCCCGGCGGACGGGCCGCGCCGTAGTCGACGATCAGCGCGGCGCCGCCGTGCCCGGCCAGTCGGCGGCCAATCTCGGTAGCGACGCCGACGGCCGCGGGCGAGACCTCGGCGACAGCTCCTTCCGGCGCAGCGCGTAGAGCCGGCGGTACCAGAATCTCGGCCTGGGGGCTCGGCGGGCCGAGGGTGAGCTCCAGGGTCCGGCCATCGGCGCCGAGGGTCACCAGCCGCTCGCACCAGCCGGCCGTGGTTCGGGCGAACTGGCGGATGGGCAGGGCATCGAAAAATTCGTTGGCGATGAGCAGCAGCGGGCCGTCGGGCACCGCGGCCAGGCTGTTATGCCAAACCGGCGGCACATCGGCGGTCTCGGCGCGCAAGGTGCCGGTTTGGCGCCGGCGCAAGGCGGGGCTGATCTCCACCAGGTGCGGGCGCACGGCGCGGCGGAAATCGGGCAGGGTACGGGCGGCGCGCAGGACATCCGCCATGAGGGTGCCGCGTCCCGGGCCAAGTTCGACCAGCAGAACCGGGTCGGGGCCGCCTAGGCGCTGCCACACGTCGGCGCACCATAGGCCGATCAGCTCGCCGAACATCTGGCTGATCTCCGGGGCGGTGACGAAATCGCCGCCGGCGCCGAAGGGATCGCCGCGCATATAGTAGCCGTGCCGCGGGTGAGTGAGCGCCTCGGCCATGTACTCGGCCAGGGTCATCGGCCCGAGCCGGGCGATGCGCGCGGCGAGGCGCGCGCCCAGTCCGTTCGCGCCGC
>JAJFGI010000355.1 GCA_021776215.1 Kiloniellaceae bacterium
GCCGAGCCTCAAGCGGCGCAGGCTGCTCGACCCTCGCCGCATCGGTCTACCGGACCGCAGCGCGCGCAACTTGCTTCGCTATCACCAAGAAAAACGCAAGGCCACAGAAGCGGGCCAGGGGACCAATCGGACAGAGACGCCGGGCCGTACGTCTCACGCGACTGAGATTGCGCCAGTAACTCCATGTGGACATGGCCTTGAAAGTCGTTGGATTCTCCCGACGCACAAACGCCGCTACCTCAGGCAGATAAACCCCCGGACCTTGGGCGAGGAGGCGGAAATAGAAGTCATAGTCGATGCAGGACGACAAAGACTCGTCATAGCCCTCTGCAGCCGTCCAGGCACGTTTCCGGAACAGAATTGTAGAATGGGCAATGTAATTGCTGCGATAAAGGCGCGCAGGAACGATTGGGACAGGCGGGTGGGGCGATCGCAGGGGTACGCGGGCGGTTTTTTGATGCCAATCAGTATCCGTCACCGGAAGATGCCCTGACGCGACAAAAGACAGATCCTCCTTCTCCGCGAGAAGAGGGACCGCCTCGGACAGACGATGCGGCAGTGGCCAATCGTCCACGTCATTGATGGCGATGAATGGCCCTCGGGCGCTGGAGACCCCGTGATTGAGCGCCGCACCACGGCCGAGCTTTCCGGGCGTCAGGAAACGAACGCGCTTATCCACCTCTGTCAAGCGGTGAGCGATCGCAGTCGTCTTGTCGGTCGAGCCGTCATCTATGATGACGATCTCGAACGCGGGGTAGTCGACTTGCCGGATAGCGTCCACTGTGTCCGCCAAGTAGGCCTCTCCGTTGAAGACGGTCATTACGAAGGAAACAAAGGGGGGGGGCGCCATGAAACGTCCTCAGGTCTCCATATCGCCGCTGACCCAGATGCGCAGTCGTGTTTCATGGACGTCGCTTCCACTAATGATATTGATGGGCAACGCCGCCTCGTGTAGCAGAGTCAACGGGCCGACAGGGCCGTAATACTTTTCTGGACTCTCGACCAAAGGTCGATCGCTTTCCACTTCAATCAGCGGTAAAGCCACGCGTGTCAGGCTCAGCCGGCTCCACGTGCCTTCCGGCAGGAATAGGCGCAACGCCTCGAGAGTTTTGCCGCGGTGGACAGCGGATACCTCGATCCTATCCTTGATCGTCACGCCCTCGGCATCGAAGGCAAAATCCCGTCGGAACGTCCAGCCGTTACCTTCCGCACCGAATGTTGTTAGGCCTAGCCAGCGGTGGCGGCAAGCAGCAAGCGACTCCCTGTAACCGTCCGGGCCAACGAGACAGGGAAGCGGCAGACTTTCAGCGCTCGCCAGGGAGCGCGCCCCAGGTTCGCCGCCGTAGCAGGGCAATGGATAGCATCCATCGACCTCAAGGAAAGGGAGCGGCTGGGCGGCTGGCAGGTAGCCTTGCGGCGGCAACACGAGGCAGGCATATCTGGCTAGGCGTACGACGAGGAAGGGAGCCACCCGACTGATACCGAAGACAGGTGGTGGTGCGGCGATTTCCAGGCGCGGTCGAGCCAACAAACGCCGTGCGGATAGGGCTAAAAGAGCAGCGGAAAGTGCCACGTAGTCGAACAGATTGTTGTAGGAATACCAACCGAGAAAGCGTGGATCCATTGGATCACGTCGGTCAAAGGTCAAGGGTTCCTGCGCCCTGAGCACCAGCGGTAGAGATCCGTCCGAACGTTGGAATCCGGCCATTCGGTGATACACCCGTGCTGCGCGGTGAAGCAGGGCGGGCTCGTCCAGCACCTTAGCTGCCACCACGTAAGCCAAAATGGCGGCAGCATAACCTAAACTCTGACCCTGGCCCCGTCCGATCATATTCATTTCACCAGACGGCAAGGTCAGGGCCGCTAATGCCTCGATGGCGCGACGGAATGCGCTCCCAAAGAGTCGCCGGGCCACGGGGTTCGCTTCCAATTGCAGGCCTAGCAGTGCTGTTGAGACCGCATGGTACTGCTGAGTGGGGCGCCACCTCTCGTCTTCGATGAAGCCACTTCGCCGCTGGTAGAATATCAGTGCAGTAGCAGTCTCCAGACAAGCTAAAGCCCGTTGGGACAGGGAGCCTTGAATTGTTCGGACTTGGGCGCGCAAGAAAGTCCAGTTCGCAACCCTGGTGTAGCGAAATCTCTCCTGACCCAAGATTTCCGATACAGTCGTGGCCCCTGCGAGATCCCCCACCTCCTGCAACGCGCTTGCCAGGGCAAATCGGACAAATTCCCAGTGGTACACCCCATCCAATGGGTCCACGCCTGCCGATGCACGCAATTGACGTACCGCAGCCACGATCTGGGGTGCATAGTCTTTGCCTAGGCCGCTCCAAAGCCATACCGCGGAAGCGGTACCGTAGAAGTCGCGCGTCGGAAAACCTCGCTCGTGCTCGAATACGTCCGCAAGGAAGTCGGCAGACCGCTGTGCTGACTCAAGGAGCGTAGTTGCCAGAGCATGACTGTCTAGCAAGGGGACAGAGGGGCTGCTCAAAGCGGCCGAATTCGACACGCGACCTCCATGGAGATCCGGGTGCCTTCGGGCAGGACTGCCAGCGGCTGGGCCTGGAGCTGGGGGCGACCGCCGCGCCGCTCCGCCATATACCATAAACGGCGCTTCAGCGGCGGCAGAGACAGCAAAGCCCGCGCGACTCGGCCCTGCAGGTCGATAAGGCGACCGAAGCGAGTGTCCCAACGTAGCCACAGCAGATCCTCCCGGGCCGGCAGCAGTCTCACATGGACGATCCAGCATCCGCTCGGTTCATCGCGAACGTAGGCAAAGCGAAGGAAATGTGCGTCACCTTCCCACTGCAATGTCTCAACGGTCACGGCTAACCTGTCGCCGAAAAGCGTAGCGCTTCCCACTGGATACTGATGCCATATATTGCTGTTACGGTGGTGGAAAGATTTGCCAGAGATCTCAGCCCTCGCAAAGATGTTCTTCCACAATACGAAACGACACACAAAGTCCTGGAGCACTGATGGGGCTAGGGTCCGCAGACTCTGGCGGCGGAGAATCTGATCTTTCTCTATCGACATTTCGTGACGCAAGTTAAAGCGCGCGTGAGGCAAAACGACCTCGACTTCTCGATGGTGCCATCCGTTGGCCTCACCCACGGAGATTTCGCGTAGAGAACATCGGGCCACCTGCTGGTCAAAACTGAAGAAACCACCAGTATCGGCGGTCTCGCAACCCCAGGCAGGGCCTATCTCTTGCCCAGCATAGAGCACGCGGCTAGGGAGACCATCTTGAACATCGACCTCGATCGTCATGCCATCCTCCGCCACGTAACGCCGCCGGTTGCTAACGCCACGGCCAAATTGGCGAGTGCTAGCGCGCCGACAGCCCCAGTCACTGCGAAGCCGTTGACGAGAGGCCAGATAACAAGAACCATGACCAATATCCCGACGAGACGGACGGCGAAGATATCGCGGAAAAAACCACCGGCGTCTAGGCATATGCCAAGACTGATTTTTATTGCATTACAGAAAGCGGCTATCGCCACGAATACAATTGCCATCTGGTAAGCGTCGGCGTTGCTCCATCTGAATACGTGATCGAGTACCCATACACCACCGGCGAGCACCGCTAGCGCATACATCAGGCCAAGAAAACTGAAGACAAGAGTGACATTTGCCACCACTCGGCGAAGAAACGTTGGGCCCTGCTTGCGGTAGCCGGAAGCAGCACGGGGCAAAACCACCCAGTATAACGCGCCTAGGCCTTGCACCAGAGGCGAAAGCAGTTGCTGCATACCGCGAAAGGCTCCGGCCGCCCTAGCATCCAACATTACGCCAAGGAAGGGGATCAGCGCGGAATCCGTGAGCCAAAACACAATCGAATTAGCGACGAGCCAACGGCCATGTTGCCAATGGCGTAAGAACACTTTCGACAAACGAAATAGACTGAGATGCCGATTGTGCAGGCGCAGAGCACCGCGGCAGATTATGGCGGCGAGAGCTGCCGACAAACCCAATGCCGCGAATGCAGTAGCCGGTGTGAGCCATGCCACCGCCTCCAGAATAGAAATTTGGATAAGCAGTGCCGCCGTATAGAAAAGGCTGGCAATCGCGGCACGATCCACACGCTCGCCAGCGTAGCAAAGCCGGCGAGCAACAAGGTGAATCAATGTGCCTGTTAACGCTCCTCCCGCGGTCAGAGTCGATAGGCCGTATAGCGAGCTTGCCGCGATCAAGCCCAGACCCAGTAGTGCAATCAGAACGCCCAACGTCAGCGCCATTACTACCGCCAATCGAAACGCCGCCGTTTCGTATGAGCTGGGGTGCATATGCCTGAAACGAGCAGCCACATAGGGCATGGTCTGCACAAGAATCGCAGCGACGAGACCTTGGATCAATAGTGAGAAGGCCATTACAATACTGAAATACCCAAATGCCTCCATGCCCATCCAGCGCAAGAGCAGGATGGCAAACGTAAGATTCCCGATCGAAGACACAGCTTGATCCAGTACGCCGAATGAAGCGGCCTGCCGCCAACGCCAGATACTCTTCGCCAACTCGCTAATATTTACTTTTGTGATCATTTGGAGTGAAAATCCAGAAGCGTCCCCACATCGTGCGACAGCTTGGCAACGTATCTCAGGCTAGCATTCCGGCGCTCAACATTGGATGTCCGGCCGCGGGCAGAAAGCGATAGTATCATTGAGCTCGGAGCCATGGCCGCGCATAGTCCGCACCATCCGAAATCCCACTGAACGATTTCGCCACGGCATCGCCTATTTGACCGGCTCCTCAGCCTTGGCCCGGGGCTGGGGCTTAGGACACAATTCATGTAGCATGCCGGGGCCTTCGCGCGATGACAATATATCTCTCCGTATTGCAGGATTAATTCTGTCGCCAGGTTCGTATCCGACGGGCACAAACAAGTAACAAGGTACTCAACATGAATCGGCTAGTTGTACATCTAATCGCCGCCGCCAGGCCAAATTTTATGAAGGTGGCGCCACTTTATCATCTGCTCAGGCGTGAGCCCTGGTGTGAGACGGTACTTGTGCATACAGGGCAACATTATGATGCGGATATGTCGGACAGCTTTTTTCGTGACCTTGGGCTGCCAAGTCCCGATGTCCATCTTGGGGCCGGAAGCGGTTCCCATGCGGTACAAACTGCCGGCGTGATGGTTGCCTACGAGGCAGCCTGCCTCGAACGCCGCCCGGACTGGACCATCGTTGTTGGGGACGTCAATTCCACGCTAGCTTGCGCCTTGACTGCTAAGAAGCTTCATATTTCAGTTGCCCATCTCGAGGCAGGGCTGCGCAGCCGCGATCGTACGATGCCCGAGGAAATAAACCGCATTGTGACCGACGCGGTTGCGGACCTCCTGTGGACACCCTCCAAAGATGCCAATGAGAATCTGCTTCATGAGGGTGTTGCGGCGGGAAAGATCCAACTTGTTGGTAACATCATGATCGATTCGTTCGAGATGCTGCGAGGCAAGATCGAGGCAGGGCAGACGCGGAAAAAATTTGGTCTCGGCGCAAAGGGCTATGGCGTTCTGACGCTGCATCGACCGAGCAATGTCGATGGTGACGAGACTCTGGTTTCTCTGGTCGAGTCAATTCGTGCCGTCGCCCAAATTTGCCCATTGGTTTTCCCCGTGCATCCGCGCACCAGCAAACGGTTGGAGCAGACCGGATTGCGCGGCAAACTCGAGGCGTCTCCGGGCCTCGCTTTGACCTCTCCGATGGGGTACGTCGAGTTCATGGGCCTCGTTGTGGACGCGAAATTTGCCATTACCGATTCAGGTGGCATTCAGGAGGAGACGACCTACCTCGACATCCCCTGCTTGACATTGCGGGATACGACAGAGCGCCCTGTGACTGTTTCCCAGGGGACGAATCGGCTGGTCCGCCCCGCCGATCTGGTTGACCATGTGCAGGCCGTCATGGATGGGCGCTGGCCAAGTGGAGTTTGTCCCGATCTCTGGGATGGCAAAACCGCCGGACGCGTCGTGGCGGATCTCAGGTCACGAACTGGAAGCGCTGGGCGGGTGTCTGGCGTCAATGGGTAAGACCGAGCCAGCGGTGCCCGTCGGTTTGCCAATTTTCTACCTTTCAATAATTGCAGCATTGGGCGATGGGCCCGGCGGCTTCCCAGCTCTGGCCAGCCACTTTGTTACCCACCCGTTATCGCGCGTTGTTGTCGGCGGCTTGGCCGCGCCAACCAAGCTATAGAGTCGCCGAATCTTATTTTTGCAACATCCCCCTCTTGTTAAGCGTTAATCAGGAATTAGTTGACATAGTACCTGCAGCCTGGGCTCCGCCCAGACGGTCCGGCAGCTCATCTTGGGACGAGGGGTGATTCTGTTCCGGCATGCGTTCCACAACTTGGTTCGGTGACGGGGCTGTTGGCTTTGGCCAAGTGGACGACCGCTCTTGCGGTGCGCTCCGATACCCGCCAGTTAATCCGCTTTGTCGTGATCGGCCCTGCGGCCCCGCCAACGCCTTGGGATTAATCGGCGGAATTCTACGAAAGTCGGCGCTCCCTCTTGTTAAACAGGCGTTATACCAACCGTCATTGATCAGAACCCGTTCGCCCAGTCGCGCGTTCCGATGGACATGATGCGCCAGGGCCGGGCGACAAGGTTGTTCCAGGCCGTACAGCAGTGATCGACGATGTCGTCCGCGGATTTGAAGACGCGGTTGGAAAGCCAATTGTCGCTCATGAACTGCCAGGTATTTTCGGTCGGGTTCAGCTCGGGGGACTTGGGCGGTAAGAGCACGATGGAGATGTTGGCGGGAAGATCGAGCTTGCCCGAAATGTGCCAGCCGGCCTGATCCATCAGCAGGGCGGCGTGGGCATCGGGGGCGACAACCTGGGAGAATTCGGCGAGATGCAGGTTCATCGCCGCGGTGTTGCAGAAGGGCAGGACGAGCCCCGCCGCCTTACCTTCGGCCGGACAGATCGCGCCGAAGATGTAGGTCGACTGGGTCCGCTGATCGTGCGGGGCAACAGCCCTGGCGGATGCAGGCGCTCTTGGGGCGCAGCCGCTGGGAGGCGGACGCTTTGCGCGATGAGGTGCGGTCCTATGTGGTCGAGGCACTTGGATGTGAGAGCGGTGTTCTGGTTGTCGATGAGACGGGGTTTTTGAAGAAGGGCGAGCACTCGGTGGGCGTGGCACGGCAGTATTCGGGCACGGCCGGCCGAGTAGAGAACTGTCAGGTGGGGGTGTTTCTGGCCTACGCCAGCAACTACGGCCAAGCATTGATCGACCGGCGGCTTTATCTGCCCGAAGCCTGGGCCAAGGACGCGGCCCGCCGGCAAAAGGTCCAGGGGCCGGAAGATGTTGAGTTTGCCACCAAGCCGGCGATCGCCCGCGATCTGATCACTGCGGCGCTCGATGCGGGTGTGCCCTGCGCCTGGGTCCTGGCCGATGCGCTCTATGGTTCGGATTCGCGTCTGCGCCGCATGCTGGAAAAGCGGAGCCAAGCTTATGTGCTAGCGGTCCGCTCCAATCATCACTTGCGCTTTGTGAGGCAGGAAGGACTGGTGGAGACTGATCCCAAGACCCTGGCCGAGGCCTTGGAGCACTCGGCCTGCACCAGTCATGCCGCGGGCGAAGGGGCCAAGGGCCTACGGCTGTATGACTGGGCGCGGATCAGCTTTCCCTGGAGCTGTGATCCACAATGGGAGCGTTGGCTCTTGATCCGCCGCAGCCGGCACGACCCGACCAAGCAGGCCTACTACTTCGCCTTCTGCCCGGCCGGCACCACTCTGGCTGAACTGGCCGGCGCGGCGGGCCTGCGCTGGACCATCGAGGAGTGCTTTCAAAGAGCCAAGGACGATCTCGGTCTCGACCACTGCGAGGCGCGCTCCTGGCATGGTTGGCACCGCCATATGAGCCTAGTGATGACTGCGGCCGCGTTCCTCGCCAAGCTAGTCGCTGACCTGCGCCGCACCGCATGGAGTAAACCGAACAAAACGAGTCCGAACCCGTCAATCGCCGCCTGAGCCTCATGTCGGCTTTGGTTCACACCGTCCCCGAGATCCGCTACCTGCTGGCCAGGCTCCTACTCAAACCACCTGCCAGCAAGTCATTCATCATGCGATGGTCATTGTGGCGGCGAAGACATCAAGCCGGCGCCGCTAGAGCTCACTACAGACGGCGCCACAATGCGCAACTGTAGTACTAGTCCCGGCATGTGATGGTGCGTTATTCTCCAGCGAATAGAAGGATGCGCTATGGGACAAGTTCTGCACGGCAGCGCCACTACGACGGGTCAGGTGGGAATCCTGCGCGCCATTTGAAACGCTTCAGCCAAGCCGTCGGCAGCCTGCTCAACCGTATACTCCGCGGCCCGCTTGCGAGCGTTGCGGGAAAAGGCAACCCATTGCTCGCGGTGATTAAGACTCTCGGAGGCTGCGTGTGCCCATAGAGCCGGCTGCAAATCGAGAACACGGCCATCGCGGCCATCCTCTATCATTTCGGACGCGCCTGCGTATCGGGAGACGAAAACCGGCGTGCCGCACTGTGCCGCCTCATTCACCACCAAGCCCCAGGCGTCGTATCGGCTGGGCGCAAGAAACAGCTTGGCCGAAAGGTACGCCTCCGCAACCGCGTCGGGCGATAGAAAGCCGTCCCATTGGACCCGAATCTTGGCCGCCCGCATAGCTTCGATCGACCAATTGACAAGGGGACCCGTCCCCACCATCCGCACCGAAAGATTGCTATGTTGTGCGACCATAAGGCGCGCGGTATCGACGAAGACTTTGACGCCTTTGTGATCGTCATTTACGCTGCCACACCACAGGAGATCGAAAGGTCTGTCCTCGAAGTCTGGGCAATGCTCCGGAGCCGGCCAAGAAGGCACGATCGGGCTCAGTCGCACACGCTCACTCGGCAGGCCATAGGCGGCAAAGAGGTCGACCGTACGCTGGGACGCCGCCACGCCGACGGTCGTTCTTCGCAAGATTTCCCGACGCAAGGTCCGCCGCACGACATTGGTCCCTGGTCGCTCTGACCCTTGCCAAGAATCGAGGAAGGATAGGTGCGGCACCCGCGCTGATCGGCTGTAGAGAAAGCCAAGCAGCATGGTCGGTGAAAAGCCGCTGGTGCACACGGCCCAGGGCCGCACAGTCCGCAAATGTTTCCAGACCCCTGGATTGATGAAAATGTTGCGGTTGGAACCAAAGTTGAGTTGCATTCCCATCAGCACTTCCTGGCGGAAGGCACCTGTTTGCGACTGCCACTCGCGCCCCTTCTCGACGGCGGCACAGCTGAGCACCAGGAACTCACCGTCTAAAATCTCAGCACAGCGCTCAAAAACACGAACGCGATACGGCGGAACCATATTGGTAATGAGCACAGCAGTCATCGATCTGCCTTCAACGCTGCGCCCCCACCAGACCTGCCCT
The DNA here is from genome assembly GCA_021776215.1 of Kiloniellaceae bacterium. Lineage (GTDB taxonomy): Bacteria > Pseudomonadota > Alphaproteobacteria > Kiloniellales > J153 > JAJFGI01. Next base: position 9,373 of record JAJFGI010000355.1, read on the forward strand.
CAGGTGATTGTCTGCGGCAGGCCCGTCGCCAACGCATCGACGACCTGTATGGTTGCCGCAGAGACTTGCAGAAGTTCCTCGTTCGGAATGAGCGGCTGATCACTGCGAATGCTGTCCATAAAGAGAGCGATCATTGCTCCCTGCCCTTTGTCCTGGCGACGCGACTTTACCGTGCTCGAATGAGATTCAGCATAGAACGTTGCACGTATGAAGTCGTCAATGACAGCACTGCGTCCCCCTTTGAAGACCTCAACATACTCTTTCCGCATGCGGGCACCACCACTCGCGAAGTATCCGATTGTGGCGACGCTGCCGTTTGCCATGGTCAACGTGATAGTCACATTCTGGGCGAGTAGTGGGCTATCCACACTGTCCGCAACTGACCGGGCAAACACTTCAACCGGCGTGCTACGGCAAAGGCGTACAGCAAGATCCACGAAATGGCAGGCTTCACCAATGATGCGTCCCCCGCCGATCTCCGGGTCATTCAGCCAGTGCCCGCGATCAATTGAACCTGCATTGACACGGATCTGCACCGCCGATGGCGCGCTATCTTCACCCAGAAATTGCATGACTTTGTCAGTTAACGGTGCGAAACGTCGGTTGAATCCGACCAAAAGGTGCCCGCTGTTGCGGGATAGCGCTTCGCGGCAGCGCTCAAGTTCCTCGGACGTCAGGCAAAGTGGCTTTTCGACAAAGACGTGCTTGCCGGCCTCCAAGGCGCGCACCACAAGGTCGGCGTGGCTGTCATGCCGGGTACAGATGAAGATGACGTCGGTGTCACTTTTCAAAATGTCCTCGGGGTCGGCCACGGCAAAGTGAAACCCTATGCGTTTTCCGACATCTTGCGCGGAGAGTCCGGTCCCCGTGCAAATTCCCTCGAACGTCACGCTCTGATTCTTCGCTAGCCGTGGCAACAGCTTTGCAGTTGCGTAGTTGCCAGCGCCGATAAATGACACCTTGAGTGCGCCCTTTGTAGGGACGGTTTTGGACAGGACGATGCGCTGCGATGGCGCGTCCCGCTCAGGGTACCGCAGCAAAACACCTAGCCGCAGCGTATCGTCGCCTGATTTGACGACGTCATAGGCGCGGGACGCTTCGTCGACTGGGAACCGATGGGTAATGAGCGGCCCAACTCTGATTCGACCTTCAGCAATCAAGCGCAAAAACGCCGCCATGTTGCGTTGTTCGGTGAATCGTACATACCCGTATGGGTAGTCAACGCCACCCTCTTCGTAGAGCGGGTCGTAGCGACCAGGGCCGTAGGAGCGCGAGATCCTGAGGTCTATCTCTTTGCCGTAGTAGGGCGCGCGCGGCACTTCTAAGCCGACCGCGCCGACGACGACGACTCGGCCCTTTTCTCGCGTGACTTCGCCGGCGACAGCGATTGGTTTAGAACTTTCGGTCGACGCGGTGATAACAACGCCGTCGACACCGTATCCGCCCGTCAAATCATCCAGCCGTTTCACAAGCGCTCCGTCACTAGGCAAACCGGTGGCGCCTTCGCCTTCAGCCATCGCAATCAAGTCGGCGCGCAAGTCCGTGGCGAAGACACGGCACCCATTGGCATGAAGCAACTGCACGGTCAGCTGCCCGATCAACCCCAGCCCAATAACCAGGAAATTTTCCCCTATCGCGGGTTCCAATTGACGCAAACCTTGCAGAGCGATCGCTCCGATCGTTGCAAAAGCAGCGTGTTCGACATCCACGCCTTCTGGTATTGGCACCGCCAGGTTTCGCGGTAGAACCACGACTTCGGCATGATTGGCGTAGCTCACGCCAGCGCCGGCGACCAAATCGCCAGGCCGTAGCCCCGCCACATCCGCGCCCACTTCCATGACACGACCAGCGATACTGTAGCCCATTGGCGAGGCCGCTTGCAGGCGGTTGCGTACGGTTTCTAATGTCGCCTGGATACCTTGCGTTCGCATACTGTCGACGACTTTGCGCACCAGGTCTGGTCTGGCCATGGCCTTACCGGCAAGCGATTTCTCAGCCAGTTCGACGCTTGATCGCTCAGTACCGGCACTAATCAAAGACGCGTCAGTTCGCACTTTCAGCGATCTGCGAGTTATCTGTGGCTCCGGCACATCAACAACCTCGATAAGGCCGTTTTTCTTGTATTGGACGATTTGCTTCATTGACACATTCCAAATGACTGAAGGCTACCTAAATCAGACCACAACATTCCAATGACGCAAATATGCGATGAGCTCTTTACTTGACAATAGGAAGCAAAAAGACCCGCCTCCAATTCAAGCGTCGTGCACAGAATGAATTCTTATGCCGCGTTCACTGACCTTCCACTAGATATACCTCTCGCCCAATTGGTAGCGCGCCGACGTCCTGCCAGTCCCGCGCCTGCCTTTATGTCCACTGGGCTAGTCGGAGACTGCAGGCGCTGGAGGCGCAACCTGGCGAATATCCGCCCTCGGGCCTTCAAGAAATGACTGCGCCCAGAGCTCAAGCGTGAGAAACTGATAAATCTGATAAGAATAGTCTACTCGACCTTGTCGGTCCTCCTCAATCATACGTGAACAGTACTTCGGATTCAACCAACCTCGATGTTTTAAACGCCCGGAAGAAAGGACGTCGTTTACCATTTCCCTCAAGTCATTCGAGATCCAGGCACGAATTGGCGCGCCAAAGGATGCCTTTGGCCTGAAAACGATTTCCTTCGGTAAATAGCGTTCGGCTACCCGTTTCAGAATGTACTTGCTTTCCCCGTTGCAATACTTAAACCGGCCGGGAATGCGCATGACCAGCTCGATCAATTCTCTATCAATGAAGGGTACGCGGACTTCCGTCGATGCCGCCATCGATGCGCGATCGGTATAGGTGAGGTTGAGCCCCACCATGAACATATTGATATCCGTGTAACAAAGTCGATTGATTGGATCGTCCGAAAATCTCTCGTCAAATATTGATTGATGATGATCCTCCAAGACGTCCGCGCCTTTGTCCCAGGGAGACATCAAGAGATTGCGAAGCTCCTGTGCGGAATAGTAGGAATAACTTGCTCGATAGGCTGGGCCTGGCGGTAGATTTGCGAAGGACAAGAACTTCTTCGCCCAGCGGTTCACCCGGATTCCGCGCCGGCCAACCCGGACAGGCAGGCTATTCCCGATGATGTTGGCGGCAGCGCGCAAACTGCCGGGTAGTCGGCGATAGCGTTGGGCAAGTAACCATGCCTTCTGACGACGATATCCAAAAAATATCTCGTCTGCACCCGTGCCTGATAACAGCACCTTGGCTCCAGCCTCTCGCGCCGCATTCGAAATCAGATAGGTATTGATCGCAGCCGGATCGCCGATAGGCTCATCGAACATCCCGACTATACGTGGAAGGTCTTTCACTATGTCTGGTCTAATGATGATTGCCTGGTGGTCCAGGCCGAATTTCTTAGCAACAATTTGAGCGTATTTCTCATCGTCGGGCATCTGTTCTATTTTCTTTTCCGCTTCGTCGGTGCCGATTGTAAAGGTCCGAAGTCGACCAAGGTTGGCCTTGGCGAGCGCGCAGATAAGGGACGAGTCCAGACCACCGCTAAGAAAAGCGGCAACCTCCACATCGGCTGTCAAATGTCGTTCGACAGATTTCTCAAGTGCATCTTGAAGAATGTCAATCAGCACATTCTCATTTTCGGAAACAGGTTCTTTCTCTGGCAGAGTCCAATATTGAGTTGTTTGAGTCCTGCCAAAGGTATCGATTCTCATATAATGGCCCGGTTGGAGATTTTGGAATCCTTCAAGAATGCAGAAATCTGTTGGAAACCAAAGATAGTTAAGTGAGGCTGCCAAACCTTCTGAAGAGACATTCAGGTCTACGGGAAGAATGCGAGCCAGTGATTTCAGCTCGGAACCAAAAGCGAACCGATGCCCGTCGCCAAAATAATAAAGGGGCTTAATGCCGAAATGATCTCGCGCAATAAACAAAGATCGTTCCTTTGTTGACCATATCGCGAAGGCAAACATTCCTATAAATAAATCTAATGCCCTGGCGCCGAAGCGACGATACGCTTCGAGAACGACCTCCGTATCCGAGTGCGTTTGAAAGGTTGTCCCCGTTTGCTCGAGGCGGCGTCTGAGCTCCTTGTAATTGTAGATTTCACCATTAAAAACAATGATGAGGCCATTCTTTTCTAACGGTTGGTTGGAGCGGGGATCCAAGTCAATGATGGCTAGGCGCTGGTGGGCAAGGCTAAGGCTCTCTTCTGACCAGATTCCCTGGGCGTCGGGTCCCCGGTGGCGTTGCAGCCGATTAACGGCGTGCGCCATTCCGCAGTGATTTTCGAAATTCAGAAAGCCGGCTATTCCGCACATGATTTGTATATACCAACTTTCCCCAGGCGATCAGTCCGCCCGGCTGCGTTAAAGGTAGTGTAGCCCCGGCGGTGGGCTCGGAGAAGCGTCCAGTGTCAACAGACGAATGCCGGCTTACTTGCCTGCCATTTTGAAAAGCGTTTCGATTCGCGCCCGGATATCAGCTATCAGATCGTGCGATGCTGCATCAGCGCTAGGCGCTAGCACTAGACCCAGAGTTGCCGGCAAGTGGCCCTCGAATCCAACCGCCAAAGTAGTAATTCTCGCCAACTTGGCGTAGGAGGGCGATCGCCAGCCAAGTGACCCGTTTTCAGTACCAGCGTGCGGAACGACAGTGCCACCAACCAAGCTAATTGTCTTTGGACCGTCAGCTGTTTCGAGGTGGAAATTGCCGCCGGCCTCATCTATTGGCACGGCCACGTGCCAATGCGCGGTAATCCTGTGTCGGCCCAGACCCGTCAATCTATCCCAGACGGAAAGGAGGCCGTCTTCGCTGACGTAGATCGCGCGCAGATGGTGAATTCCAAGGCGTCGGTAGCCATTATGTTGAGCCAAGAGCAGACAGACATTCTCTTCTTCGCCCGAATACAAAAGTTGGGCCTGATATGGATTTTGCCAGGCGAAAGCACTTGATTGTTCTGCCTGATCCTGACTATCCACGGTAACAGTGTTGTGGGCAGTCGTTCCTCGGAAGTATTTCCGTCGATCCTGATCACCACCATACATATAGGTTCCCGCGTCACAAAATATCGGCTGGCCAGCGATGTCTAGTGTGACGGAAAGTGCGTCAGCGTGTCCGTGACCAAAGTTCGGGGCCATGCCCAAGGGGCCATGGTCAAACAGCAGACGCCAGCCCTTTGGCCGCCTAACGAGGCTATAACCAGACGTTTCGAAGGTTAGCAAACCTTCCTTGCGCATTGTAGGTGGTTTATCAAAGACAACAGAGAATCGATCCGACAAAGCCCTGCCATTATCGCTGTCTCCAATAGATGCCAAATCCCCCGGTCCATCAGCCATGGAGCGCAGGAAACCCCGCCCACGCTGGAACGCTGTGTCCAAGACTTCCGGCGCGCCGGACCCCTCGTGAGCGAGAAGCCAGCAAGCCAGTCCTATCAGTTCCACAACGAAAAGATGATACCAAAATGCTTGCTCCAGCCCTCCGCCGTCGGGCAGAACCTGCCGTTGGGCCTCCTGCTCCAGAAGCGCCTTGCCGCGGCTCAGCCAGCGCGCTGAGCCGGGCAACTCCGGAAAGAGTAGACCAGCAAAAACTAGGCCGACACCCTCAGCGACCGTGTGGTTTCCAGCCGAGGAATGCAAGGACAGTCGGCGTTCGATCAGTTGTGCATGACTGAACACCAGTCTAGCTAAATACGCGACCAAACGAGGGAATGCGGGTGTAGCCCTGATCAAATCAGCCGATACACAGACAGCAATCAGACGAAGAGCACATTCCATAGAAGAAGCATAGTGAATTCCGATCGGAAACGGGTTGGCAGCACACCAGGACCGAACCTGTGCCTCAACGACGTCACCCGCTCGCGTTCGAACCTTTTGGTCTGGGTTTTGTAGCGCAATCAACGCCAATTTCACTAGGTGTTGGAGACGACTCGGCTCCCATACGAGCCGCGCGTCACCGACTGCGTTGCCAGGACGATAGTCAATGCGCCAGAACATGCGCTGCGACCAAATCTCCCCTGTATCCGGTGCACGGTGCCATACTGTAGGATCGCCACGCCATCGCCAAGGGAAGCCCAAGGCCGAACCAGCCCCCTCTAGGAGGCAATCAATAGTGGCTTGATCGAATGATGCATCCCATGGCAGAGCATCGAAGACTGCTTGTTTCCGCATCGCGAAACGACCATGCTCGGCGACGCCCGCTCTGTTCAGGAAACGGTCAATGGCTGACACAGGTACCGCAGACAGCCCATAGATCAGGACTTGATAACGAGCGCGATAGAGCATCTCACGCAGCGACATCGCGCGAATCCGAGTCCAATACCAGTACAGCTTCCGCGCGGCATCGCTCTTTGATCTGCGGCCGGTCAACCGGGCGCGCCCTTTAACAAGCCCTAGCCCCCCTCATACGTACGACTTTCCACCAACTGACCTCCCAGATCCGCAGCAGTTTGAACTACACTATCTTCCTGGAGTTATTTGTTTTATGACATACAGGCCTACATGGTTCTAGATTGTGAGTCCCGCCAATTGAACCGCTGCATGACACGACCTGACCGGATCGAAATTCTTGGTACGCCCGTGGACGTTGTTGACGGAGAGAGCTGTGTTGTAATCGTGGATAGCTGTATTGACCAAGGGAAAAATTGTTTCATTGTTGCCGTAAACCCCGAAAAGATAGTGCGAGCACGCAAGAACAAAGCCTTATTTAATGCGCTGTGTGCAAGTACTATTTTGATTCCAGACGGAATAGGTGTAGTTATTGCCGCGCGACTACTTGGGCTCGCGGACATGAAACGACTGGCCGGAGCGGACCTTATGGTTCGGCTATGTGCACATGCGGCGCGGAAGGGGTATGGCGTTTTCTTGCTCGGCGCTTCCGAGGATGTAAACCAACGTGCCTCCGAGGCTCTTCTCCGACAATACCCAACCTTGAATATCGTTGGTCGACAACATGGTTACATTTCGGACGAGGACATGCCGACGATAGTGGAGGGCGTCCAGCGCTCGGGCGCGCAGATTCTTTTTTTGGCACTTGGTACCCCGAAGCAGGAAATCTTGCTGCATCGGTACTTCATGGAAGCCGGAGTACCCGTTTGCCAGTGCGTTGGCGGAACCCTTGATGTGCTCGCAGGCCGTGTCGACAGAGCTCCGGCCATCTTCCGGCGCCTAGGATTGGAATGGGCCTATCGCCTTATGCGCCAACCTAGCCGAGCACTCCGTCAACGGGCACTGTTGGTATTTGTCGTTGAAGCACTGCGAGCCTGGCTTCTCGGTTTGTACCGGCGTGTTGTCGGATGAGTTTAGAAACAACGTCAGTGACGCATGTGACACGCGTACTCGTTATCGGCCCTACACCACCGCCGACCCATGGTGTAAGTGCCATGATACGCCATTTGTTGAATGGGTTGGACACTCGGGAGTTCCGTGTGTTCCATCTCGATACCAGCGACCGTCGCGGCATCCAGCATGTTGACAAGCCTGATCTCCAAGATGTCGCGCTTTTCATTGGACAGTGGTTTCGCCTGCTATACATGTTACTCCGCCACCGACCGCAGCTGGTATACTTGCCAATTTCTCAGACCACAATCGGCGTCCTGCGTGACAGCTTTTTTATAGCACCGGCGATGCTGTTTCGGCGACAGGTTGTCTGCCACCTGCATGGTAGCAACTTTCGTGTATGGTTCGACAGTGCTCCTTGGTGGGTTAGGGCCTGGCTGCGACTAGTGCTCGCACGCATCTCGCGTATGATTGTCTTGGCTCCTCGCTTCATGCCGTTGCTTGACGGACTCTGCCCAGCAGATCGAGTTGTCGTAGTGCCGAATGGTCTGCCGGATCCGATTGCCGGCGGTCCGCCGAAAAATCACGATGAGTCGGCGGGGCTGCAAATCCTCTATGTCGGCAGCCTTAGCACCCAAAAAGGCGTGGTCGTTCTGGTGAAAGCCGCAGCAAAGGTCCTATCCGTTGTACCATCGGCAGAGTTTGTGATCGCCGGCAATTGGACTGATCCGGCTGGGCAGCGTCGGGTCGAAGCACTAATTCAAGAGTTTGACATCAGTAAGAAAATTCGATTTGTTGGAGAGGTTGACGCCGAACAGAAGGAAACTCTCTTTGCCAAATCTGCTGTCTTTGTCTTTCCCGGGCTGCAGCAAGAGGGGCAGCCATTGGTGGTCCTTGAGGCGATGTCGCACAGTATACCGTTAGTCTTCACAGATCGGGGCTGCATTCGCGAGACGGTGGGTGAGAACGTCGCAGGTCTGCAGGCAAGGATCGGGGACCCCGGCGACTTGGCGGAAAAAATCCTAACACTGATTTCTGACACAGCCGCTAGGCAACGCTTGGGGCGGGCGGCACGCGCTCGTTTCCTTGAGCACTTTTGTCTCGCTATGCATCTGCAAGGCATGGCCAATGTGCTACGCAAGGTTGCACATCGAAACGGCTCGCCAGCTCAGCATCCATCTGATCGCACTTCAGGGTCTCCAAGGCAAACCGCGCCTTGAACTCGGGCTTGTCTGCTTACGCTCCCTCATCGCTGATCTCCTCTCGTCAAAGACCAGCAGATGTCGCCTCCGAAGCTTACGTCACTATCCGATTTCCAGGGCGTCACAGCCGTCCGAGATTCTCACGTAGACTGGTTTATGTTTCAGGATGCGCGCACGGCGACGATGAACTGGTGTTCAGCATTGGCGACGAGCAAGGGGCGGCGTACGGCGCCGGATCGGCGACGCGCAGGGTCGTATCTTGCAGCATCGTGCGGTCACCAGCCAAGGGCAGGAGCTGCATTGGGTGGTGCGCCCGCGAGAGGGGCCAGAGCCGCTCGCCGGAGCCACCGGAGAGGATCACCGGGTGGATTGTCACCGATGGAATTTGGGGCGATGTCCGCCGGCTCACATGTCCGCCAGTGCGGCGCGGGCGGTCTGCACGCCCGGATAGTCGGCGCCGTCAACCACCGCCCGGTCCAAGGCGACGCGCGCCTTGGCGATTTGCCCGGCGGCACGATAAGCCATGCCAAGGTGATGGTTCAATTGCGGCGAATCTGGCACCTTGGCGACCGCTTGTTCCAGGTAGCTGAGGGCCTGCCGAAGGTTGCCAAGGCGAAAATGGACCCAGCCCAGGGTGTCACAGGTAGAACGGATTTTTCGAGGTATCGAAGGGCTTTGCCAGCTCCAGGGCGCGCGCCAGCCTGGCCTTGTCCTCCGGCTCGAAATCGGCGATCAGCGCCGCTAGGTTGTTGGCGGCCACATGCAGGTTTGCTGTTGCGTGCCAGCATCGCCTCATAGATTTCCGTCGCCGCCGGATAATCCTTCTGTAGCATGTAGGCACTGGCCAAGCCCAACGAGAGGTTCTCATCGCCGGGGGAGGCGGCCAGGCTATCGCGGTTGAGCGTGATCGCCTAGTCGACGTTACCCGCCTGCCCGGCCATCTTGGCCAGATTGCCGTATGCCGGAGCATAGTCCTTGCGGAACTTGATTGCGGCTTGGAACGCCGCTTCCGCCGGGCGGGTCTTGCCGGTGGCAAGATAAAGCTCGCCCAGGAGATTGTGCACGGCGGGATTGTCCGGCGCCTCGGCCAAGCGCCTGAGAACAAGCGCCTCCGCCTGCTTGTAATCGTTGCGTCCAAGATGGGCCCGGACCAGACCAGCCAGGGGATCGATCGCCTCCGGACCGCTCTTCAGCGCCACGGCAAAATCGGCCGCCGCCTCGTCAAAGCGTCGCTGCATCAGATACGCCTGGCCGCGGATGTAATGGCTCAGGGCAGGCTCTTTCGTCTGCTTGATCATCGCCGTCGCGGTGTCAACCAAGGCCGGCCAATTATTTTGCCGCGCATAGATCCCCGCCTGAACCCGCAGCGCCGCCAGGTCATCGGGGACGCGCGACAAAGCCTCACTCAAGAGCGCCAAAACGCTGTCGCTTTCACCCGTGCCCGCCAGTTGGCGGGCCAGCTCGACTCGCACGGCTTGATTATTTTCCAGGCTGGTTTCCAGCAACGTCCGCAGGGCCTCGATTGCCAGGGCGGGCTCGCCGTTGCGCAAGTGCGCCTCGACCAGGAGGGCCCGGCCGCCGGCCAGGTTGGCGTGCACGCGCAACAAGGTGCGCAGATCTGCAATCGCACCCTCGTTGTCGCCGTCCTCCAACCGCTCACGGGCGCGCAGGAACAACGCCTCGGTGTTGTTCGGGTCTTCCTGCAAAAATTCGACGATCAGGGCGCGCGCAGCCTCCTTTTCACCCTGCGCCTTGTAAACCTGCGCCAGGGCCGCGCGGGCGATCAGGCCCTTGGAGCCGGTCTGGTCCAATTCGATGATTTCGCGGTAGGCCTTGACCGCCTTGGCCCGGTCTTCCTGCCTCAGATAGAGTTCCGCCAACAAAAGCGGTAGGTCAGATCCGCCGGGTTCTGCCCGACAAAGCCGAGCAAGGTTTTTTTCGGCTTGGGCGAAGCCTCGCCGATTGAGCAGGAAATCGACCAACAGCAGCTTCGCATCCGCAGATGGCACCGATTCGGCAACGCCGCGAAGGAAGGCCTCGGCGTCGTCCTTGCGGCCCTGCCGGATCAAGAGTTTAACAAGGCTGGTCTTGTAACCAAGGTTGTCCTGCCTGTATCTTTTTGTTCTTCTGGTCGGTTCTGTTCATCTTGCCTGGCACTACGCGATTGACGGATACGTGGCAATCATGGGCACCTGGGCGATCTGGTGGGGGGTCGGCTGGGCGCTCGACTGGCGAAACCGAATACCCCTCGACTCACGCAGACGAACAACTGAGAGGCCCTGATGCGAAAAGAGACCGTGCTCGTCACCGGCGGCGCCGGCTATATCGGCAGTCACGCCGTGCTGGCCTTTCGCGAATGCGGCTACGCTGTTGTCGTGATAGACAATCTCTCGACCGGCCGGCGTTCGGCCGTGGCCGACGACATTCCCTTTGTGCACGGTGACGTGGGCGACGGCCAGCTTGTGGAGAAAGTGCTTAGCGATCACAAGATATCCGCGGTGGCGCATTTTGCCGGCAGTATCATCGTGCCGGAATCGGTCAGCGATCCGCTAAAATATTATTGTAACAATACCTGTGCGACCCATACCCTGATTCAAGCCTGTGTCACTTGCGAGGTTAAACGGTTCATCTTCTCGTCGACGGCGGCGGTATACGGCATGCCCCAGACGGTGCCGATCCCGGAGACCGCGCTGCTGGCGCCCATCAACCCCTACGGCACGTCCAAGCTGATGACCGAATGGATCCTGCGGGATACGGCTCAAGCGCAAGATTTCAACTATATCGCTTTGCGCTACTTCAACGTCGCCGGGGCAGATCCGCAAGCACGTAGCGGACAGACCACCAAGGTCGCCACGCATTTGATCGAGGTCGCCAGTCAGGCCGCCGTTGGGCAGCGTGACCACATGAGCATCTTTGGCGAGGACTACGACACGCCGGATGGCACCTGCATCCGCGACTATATCCATGTGTCAGATCTCGTCGACGCACACGTTCTGGCGCTACGCCATCTCGAAGGGGGCGGCGCGACCGGGGTTTTCAACCTCGGCAATCAGCGTGGTTTTTCGGTACGCGAGGTTGTCGACGCGGTGCGCCGCGTGACGCAGCGCGACTTCGAGGTCCGCATGGGCCCGCGACGCCCCGGCGACCCGGGCAAGCTTGTCGCCGATGTCACCGCCGCCCGGCAGAGTCTTGGCTGGATACCGAAACGGGCAAACCTCGACACGCAGATCGGCGATGCTTGGCGTTGGCAGCAAAAGTGGGCGAAACTATCCGCTGACACTTAGAGTTCTACTTAACGGACGATACCGGTGCCGAAAGCGGACGTGACAGTCGTGATCCCGGCGTATGGACCCGGGCCATATCTGCCACAGATGATCGACGCGCTGCAGAGCCAGACACCGCGCCCCACGGCGATCGTCGTTGCCCACAGCGGATCGTCGGATCCGACCTAGTCGCTGTCACGCACGCACCCCAACATCCAAGTCCTCCACCGGCCTCAAAGAATGTTTGCCGGGACGGCAAGCACCTTCAGCTCGCTGCGGTACCGGCCCAGCCGCAGGCGGCGCACCCATCCGCTCGCCGAGTATTGGAGCAAGAAGATTCAGGCACCCGTCGGGGTGACCTTGCAGCCGAAACCGGGCAACTCGTTGTCCCACAGAAACCAGTCCCGGGCACCCGGCGCCGCGCTGTCGAGCACACGCGTGGTGAGCTTCGTCTTCACCCGATCCGCCGCTGTCATTCCTGGCGCTATTGCTAGACTATTGCTAGCGGCGCCATCTGTACCCGCCCGCGCCGCCGGAAAACACGAGGTATCTCGGAGTCGATTCTGGCAATAGTCTAGCAATAGTTCGGGGCAGAATCAGGGCGTACACGCGCGAAATGACTTTCTCGCGCCCGTTCCGAAAACGTTAATAAAATCCGTTGTTTAAAGTACAGTATCGTAGGAGAGAGTGGTGCCCAGGGGCGGAATCGAACCACCGACACAGTGATTTTCAGTCTCGTGCTCTACCAACTGAGCTACCTGGGCAGCCGGGACCGCCGGACGACCCGGGTTTGACATCAACCGGGGCGTGGCCGGGAGGCGGGCGCCGAGCGCTTATAGGCAATGCCGCGTGTCCTGTCCAGCCTTTGCCGGCATCACGGCGGCAGGCTGATCTCGACGGTGCTTGTGCCGCTTCGGCGGCCGACGGAAATTTGCAGCCGATCCCCCGGCCGGGCCCGCGCGAGAGCGGCCCGGGCATCATTGATGCCACGGATCGGATGGCCGCCGATCGCGGTCACCAGATCGCCTTCGACGAGGCCGGCCTGCGCCGCCGCGCCGCCGGGGGTGATGGCGACGATCCGCGCCCCGGCCTGGCTGACACGCTCGGCCGGCGGCAGGCCGGCGAGGCCCATGCCGGCATCGGCATGACGCACCCGACCGCCGGCCATGAGATCGTCGACCACCCGCTGCACCAGCCCGACGGAGGCGGCAAAATTGATGCCGATATTTGCATCCGATACTTTGGTGAAAATCGCCGACAGAATGCCGAGCAGACGGCCCTGCCCATCCACCAGCGCGCCGCCGGAGGCCCCCGGATTGACCGCCGCATCGGTTTGCACGAAGTCCTCGACCGGGTTGAAGCCGACGCCGCTGCGGTGCAGTCCGGAAACCACGCCGCAGGTGACCGAAAGCCCCAGGCCAAACTGGTTGCCGATGGCGCAGGCGGGATCGCCCAGGGCCGGTTCGGGCGCCGTTTCCAGCACCGGCAGATCGGCGTCGACGGCGAGCAGCGCCAGGTCCGTTGTCGTATCGGCGCCGACCATATGCGCCGGCACCTCGCGCCCATCCGGCAGGCGCACGGTGATCTCTATGGCACGGTCGACCACATGCAACGCGGTAACCAGCATGCCCCCTGGGCGAATCGCGACCGCCGTCCCCTCCGGCGCGGAACCCGGCGCCAGCCGCGTCTGCCCGCCCTGCTCATACCCGGGCCACAGGGGCAATACGGTAACAACCGAGTCCATAACCTTGGGATCGAGCGCATAGGCCGGCGACGCCGCGATGGCGGCGAACGCCAGCAGGACGATGCGCCACCGAAGCAACCGAATACCGCGTGCCATGGCGCCTGGATCAGGCGTTGTTGTCGGAATACGAGCCGTCGCCGTCGGACTCCGCGCCCGGTCCGTCGCCGGGTCTTTCGTCCGTCGGCACCCGGTAGGCGCCGGTCAGCCAGCGGCCCAAATCCATGTCGGCGCACCGGCGGGAGCAGAACGGCCTGGTTTCCCGGCGCGCCGGAGCGTTGCACACCGGACAGCGCGCCGTACGGCGGGTCTTTCGTCGTTTGTCGTCAGTCATCGCCGCCTACTCTAGCACGATATCGAAGCCGTCTCGCCCTTGCTGCGGCCGAAGCGTCAAAGGCCGGCCAAGACGCTCCTCGACCGCCGCGCGGGCTGCGGCAGCGGGCCCCTCGAGGGCAGCAATGAGGCGCGGCCCGCCGACAACAACGACACCCTGGCCGGGAGCGGTCGCGGCGGCAGCCCTGGCGGCGCGGAGGGCGGCAAAGGCTTGCGCCACCGGGTCGTGCGCCCGCCCGCCGCCGCCGATGCCGCAGGCCTCGGTCAAAACCTCGTGCAGAGCCGGGCCGGCGCGCCGGCGCGTTATCTCGACCCGGCCGGAGCGGCGCATGGCGGAGACCCGGCCGGGCCGCGCATCGCGGTCCAAGCCGCGGCGCAAGGTGCGCACCACCTGGTCGCGCGCCGCCGCATCGGCCAGTTCCAGAAAATCGACAACGATCAGCCCGGAAATGCCGCGCAGGCGAAGCTGGCGCGGAATTTCCGCCGCTGCCTCCAAATCAACCGCCTTGGCACTGGCGCCCGGACCGGCCGGACTCTCATGAGCCGCCGTATTGACGTCGATGGCCGTCAATGTACGGACCGGTTCGATCAGCAGTGTGCCGCCGGAGGGTAAGTCCACCCGGGGCTCCAGCAAGGCCTCGATCTGGGCCTCGATGCCGGCGCGTTCAAACAGCGGCGCCGGTTCCAGATCCAGGCGCAGGCACGCCAACTTATCCGGGGTCGCGGCAAACAGTAGCCGCGCGCGGGCGAACGTGGCGGGGTCGTCGATAACGATCTCCGCCGGCGTGTCCTCGCCGCTCAGCGCCGCCATCAGCGGGTCGCCGGCCCGGCGCAACAGGATCGGCGGCTTGCCAGCCCGCGCCGCCGCCACAAGCTCCGGCGGCAGATCGCCGACGCGGGCGGTGAGGCGCACGCCCTTCTCCACCGTCGCATCGCGGGCCACCCGCAGAATCAAGGAGTCGCCTTCGGAAAGACCCTTGGGCGCCTCGTCCAACGGCAAAAAGCCGGGACGGTCGGCCCCGATATCGACAAAGGCGGCGCCGAGTTTCGCTTGCCGGGCCACCACCCGGCCCAGGTAGATATTATCGGCCAGGGTCGGCCGGTCGTCGCGCAGGATAACCAGGTCGCGCAAACGGTCGTCGGCCAGCCAGGCGGCCCGTGTCTCGCCGGGCAGCGCCGAGACGAACAGCCGGGTGCTCATTCGGAAGCGGCCGGCCGATAGCCGAGGCCGGCGAGAACCGCCGCGGTTTCCGCCAGAGCCAGGCCGACAACGTTGCTGTACGAGCCGTTGATGCGCGGGATGAAGGCGGCGGCGCGGCCCTGAATGGCGTAGCCGCCCGCCTTGCCGTGCCATTCGCCCGCGTCTAGGTAGGCGTCGATCTCCGCTGTCTGCAAGCGCTTGACCCAGACGATGGTGGTGACCAGACGTCCCACCTGACGCCCGTCCGGGGCAATGACCGCCAATCCGCCGTAGACCCGGTGGCGGCGGCCGGAGAGCAGCTCGAGACAGCGGCGGGCGGTCACCGCATCCTCGGCCTTGGGCAGCAGGCGGCGGCCGACGGCGACCACCGTATCGGCGGCGAGGATGAACGTATCGGGATGGGCCGCTGCCGCGGCAGCCGCCTTCTGGGCGGCCATGCGGCGCGCGTGCGGCGCCGGCAGCTCGCGCGGGCGCGGCGTTTCATCGATGTGCGACGGACTGACGGCCTGCGGCTCGATGCCGATCTGACGCAGGAGGGCGAGCCGGCGCGGCGACGCGGAGGCCAGAATCAGCGGCGCACGCTGGTGCAACGGCACGGGCTGTGCAGCGGCCATCGGCCGGGCGCCGCGCGCTATTTGTAGCGGAAGGTGATGCGGCCCTTGGTCAGATCGTAAGGCGTCATCTCGACGTTGACGCGGTCGCCGGCCAGGACCCGGATCCGGTGCTTGCGCATCTTGCCAGCCGTATGGGCCAGAACTTCATGGTCGTTGTCGAGCTTCACACGGAACATCGCGTTCGGCAGCAACTCGACGACCGTCCCTTGAAACTCAAGTAAATCCTCTTTCGCCATCCACTCCTCTTTCAGTCAAATCCCAACAGCATTTACGTAATCCTAGCGCGGAGACACCCCGCCACTTGGCGCGGCGGATCATAGCGAAGTCCGGCGCCGGAAACAAACACCGGAAATGGCGGCCAAATCAGGGCCCAAGGCCGGTCAGACGACCGGTTTCAGGTCGAGGGTAAAGCGCTCTTCGATCCGCCGTCTCAGGGTGTCGCGCACCTGGCGATAGGCGTTCAAGCGGGTCTCGCGATTGCCCTCGACGACGGTCGGGTCGAGCGTGTTCCAGAACTCCACTTCGCAGGCCATGGTGCGGGTCATCTCGACGGCGCTGTGCTGCGCCTCCGGCGACAGCGAGACGATGAGGTCATAGGATGTGTCCTCCAGATCGGTGAAGGATTTGCCGCGATGCCGGGAGATATCGATGCCGATCTCGTCCATGACTTCGACGGCGAAGGGGTCGACCTCGCCGGACCGCACACCGGTGGAATCCACATAAATCCGGTGGCCAAGCAGGTGCTTGAGCAGGCTCTCCGCCATCGGCGAGCGGACCGAGTTCAGGCTGCAGGCAAAGAGCACGGCATCGGGCAGCTCGCGCATCGACCGCTTATCCACGGATGTGGAGAACGCAGATCAAGGTGAAGATCCGCCGGGCGGTCTGGAAGTCGATGTCGATCTTGCCGCCCAGCCGGCTACATAACAGTTCGGAGCCCTCGTCATGCAGGCCGCGGCGGCCCATGTCGATCGCCTCGATGCGCGACGGGCTGGCCGTCTTGATCGCCTCGTAGTAGCTCTCGCAGACGGCGAAATAATCCTTCACGATGCGGCGGAACGGAATCAGCGCCAGGGTCACCGTCGAAATCGGCGCCTCGCCCTCGTCGCGGATATCGAAGATCAGGCGGCTCTCGGCGATCGACAGGTGCACCCGGTACGGCCCATGCAGGTGATCGGCGGGGGCGAAGTAGTTGTCCTCGATTAGGTCGTAGATGGCGACGGCGCGCTCATGCTCCACGTCGGCGCTGCGGCGCACGACACTGCGCTCGTCGAGGGTGATTTCGGCGATGCGCCGCCGCGGGTCCTGATCGCCTGGCCGGTCGGTCATGCGGTTGCCCCGGTCTGGCAAAGTTCAATCGCCCTGACCATTGCCACCCGGATCATTGCCGCCAAAATCATTGCCGCCAAAATCATTGCCCAGGCGCAGGGTGATGGACAGGGCATGCGCGTCCAGCCCCTCGGCGCGCGCCAGGGTGGCCGCCGCCGGGCCCAGCGTCCGCAAGGCGGCCGCATCGCAGTGGATCAGCGAGGTGCGCTTAATGAAGTCCAGCACCGACAGGCCGGAGGCGAACCGGGCGCTGCGGCCGGTCGGCAGCACGTGGTTGGGGCCGGCCAGATAGTCGCCGATGGCTTCCGGCGTGTGCCGACCGAGGAAGATGGCCCCGGCATGGCGGACCTGCGCCGCCAGGGCGTCCGGGTCGGCCAAGGCCAAGGCCAGATGCTCGGGCGCGATGCGATCGACGAGCGGCGGCGCCGCGTCCAGGCCCGGCAGTAGGATGACGGCACCGTGCCGGGCCCAGCTCTCGCGGGCGATCTGACCGCGCGGCAGGGTCGCCAGCCGCGCGTCCACCGCGCGGACGACCGCCTCGGCGAAATCCGCATCGTCGGTCATCAGGATCGATTGCGCGGCGGTATCGTGTTCGGCCTGCGCCAAAAGATCGGCGGCGATCCAGTCCGGATCGTTGGCGCCGTCGGCGACAACCAGGATCTCGGACGGTCCGGCGATGGTATCGATGCCGACGCTGCCGAAGACCTGGCGCTTGGCGGCGGCGACATAGGCGTTGCCGGGGCCGACGATCTTGTCGACGGGCGCGATGGTCGCCGTGCCGAAGGCTAGGGCGGCGATCGCCTGCGCCCCGCCGACTTGGTAAACCTCGGTCACCCCCGCCAGGTGCGCCGCCGCCAGAACCAGCGGGTTGAGTACGCCATCGGGCGCCGGCACCACCATGACCCGGCGCGCCACTCCCGCCACCTTCGCCGGCAGCGCATTCATCAGCACCGACGACGGATAGGCGGCGGTGCCGCCGGGTACATACAGGCCGGCGGCGGCGACGGCGGTCCAGCGGTAGCCCAAGCGCACGCCGGCGGCATCGCGATACTCCAAATCCGCGGGAATCTGGCGCCGGTGGTAGTCTTCGATGCGCTCCGCGGCTAGTTCGAGAGCAGCGATCGTGTCATCGGCGCAGCGTGCCGCGGCACCGGTCAGCATGCTTTCCGGCACCCGCAGATCGGCGGCGGCGAGGGTGATCCGGTCGAAGCGCCGGGTGTAGTCGAGCAACGCCGCATCGCCGCGCGCGCGCACGTCAGCAATGATCGCGGCGACGGAGTGTTCCACATCCTCCTGCGCCTCGCGATTGGCCGCCAGGAACGTCCGGAATTGCGCCTCGAAATCGGGCGTCGCGGCATCCAATCTATGCGGCATCGGCGGCCTCACGGATGCGGTCGACCCAGCCGGCCACCTCGGCCGGACGGGTCTTCAGCGCCGCCCGGTTGACGATCAGCCGCGAGGTTATCTCGGCGATCACCTCGACCTCCACCAGGTCGTTGGCGGCCAGGGTGGCACCGGTGGAAACCAGATCGACGATGCGTTGGCACAAGCCCAGACCGGGGGCCAGCTCCATGGCGCCGCTCAGCTTGATGCATTCGGCCTGGACGCCGCGCGCGGCAAAATGCCGGCGGGTAATCGCCGGATACTTGGTGGCGACGCGAATATGGCTCCAGCGCACCGGATCGTCGCGGGCGCCAAGGCCCGCGGGCTCGGCAACCGACAGGCGGCAGTGTCCGATCCCCAGATCCACGGGGGCATAAAGCTCCGGATAGTCGAATTCCATGAGCACATCGTTGCCGGCGACGCCGAGCTGCGCGGCGCCAAAGGCGACGAAGGTGGCGACATCGAAACTGCGCACCCGGACGATCTCGATGCGCGGGTCGTCGGTGGCAAAGCGCAGACGCCGGTCATCCTCGTCGGAAAAGGCGGCCTCTGGATGAATGCCGGCGCGGTGCAGCAGCGGCACCAGCTCGCCCAGTATGCGGCCCTTGGGAACGGCCAGAATAAGGGCTTGATTGGCGGCCACCGGATGCTTCCCCTTGCGCGCGGACCGGCTCAAGACCGGCCGGGCGGGTCGCCCTCGGCGGCCGGGTGCGCCGGCTGCCAACGGGTCGGCCACGGCTCGCCCAGGTCCTCCAGGTGGCAGCGGATACCGGCGACCTCGAGGCGAATGGTCGCGCCGCCGGCAAAGATCAGGGTAATGGCATCGGGCCGGCTCTGCACGGTCAAGAGATTGAGGATCTGAGTCTTGCGCCGCGGATCCAGGCCCTTGAAGCGGACGGCGCGCACCCGGTCGAAACAGACGCCGCAGTTCACGCGCTCAAAGCGGGCTTCGCTTCCCTCGTCACCGTCCCCTTCGGCAAAGCCGGCGTCGGTACCGGGCGCCGGCGCCGCCGGCGCAGCGGCGGGCGGACGCTCCCAGCGGAAGCGGTTGGCGACCATGACGAAGCGATGCTCGGCCTTGAGAAAGGCGATCTCGGACAGCGGCACCAGCGCATCCTGCAGGCACGCCGCGATGGTCTGCAGATCGTCCGCATCGAGGGCGCGCAGGCGCAAGGGCGCCGAACCGGCAAACGCCTCGTCAGTGCTGTTCCGTGGATTGCTCACTTGATCCGCTCGATCCGCGCGCCGCAGGCGGCCAGCTTGTCCTCCAGCCGCTCGTAGCCGCGGTCCAGATGGTAGACCCGGTTGACCACGGTTTCGCCCCGCGCCGCCAGGGCGGCGATGACCAGGCTGACGCTGGCGCGCAGGTCGGTGGCCATGACCTCGGCCCCGGTCAGCGACGGCTGGCCGCGCACCATGGCCGAGGCGCCGTGCACATTGATGTTGGCGCCCATGCGGCACAGCTCGGGCACGTGCATGAAGCGGTTCTCGAAGATGCTCTCGGTGATCATCGCCGCACCCTCGGCGGCGGCCATGAGCGCCATGGTCTGCGCCTGCAAATCCGTCGGAAAACCGGGAAACGGTTCGGTCATCACGTCGACGCCGTGCAGGCGCCCATTGGCGCGCTTGACGTGCAGTCCGCGGTTGCTTTCGCTGACCGAGACCCCGGCGCGGCCGAGAATCTCGATGACCGAACGCAGATGCTCCGCCTTGGCGCCCACCAGTTCCACCTCGCCGTCGGTGATCGCCGCCGCCATGGCGTACGTACCGGTCTCGATGCGGTCGGGGATGACGCTGTGCTCGGCACCGTGCAGACGGTCCACCCCGTGGATCACCAGGGTGTCGCTGCCGACTCCCTCGATACGCGCGCCCATGCGGGAAAGACACAGGGCAAGATCGGTCACCTCCGGCTCGCGCGCGGCGTTCACCAGGCGGGTCGTGCCTTTGGCCAGGGTGGCCGCCATCAGCAAGTTCTCGGTGGCGCCCACCGAGACCATGGGAAAGATGATCTCGGCGCCGACCAGGCCGCGCGGCGCGGCGGCGTGCACGTAGCCCTCGCGCAGGTCGATCTCGGCGCCCAGCAGGCTCAACCCCTTGAGATGCAAATCCACCGGCCGGGTGCCGATGGCGCAACCGCCGGGCAGCGATACCTCGGCCCGACCCTCGCGCGCCAGCAGCGGCCCGAGGACGAGGATGCTGGCGCGCATCTTGCGCACCAGATCGTAGGGGGCGCGGGTGCTGGTGATGGTGCGCGCCGACAACTCCAGGACCCGGCCGACGTGGCCCTCCCCGGCGGCATCGCCGTTCATGTGGATCTCGACCCCGTGCTGGACCAGCAGGTTGGCCAGGGTGGTGATATCCGCCAGATGCGGCAGGTTGGAGAGGGTCAGCGTCTCGTCGCTCAGCAGGGCCGCCGGCATCAGCGGCAGGGCCGCGTTCTTGGCGCCGCTAATGAGAATCTCGCCGCTGATCGGCACTCCGCCGCAAATTCTGATTCGATCCATCGTTCGTCCTTAGGACGGCCGCCGGTGGGCAGCCATCAGTCGGCGCCAAGCGTATAAGGGCACCGGGCCGGAATCATGTACCGGACTGCCGTTAAGAATTTCCGGAGGTTTTACTGTACAACCGGGCCACCCTCAAGCCTCGCCCTTGGCCCCGGCATGGCCGGACCCCCGCGGCGGTGCCGGATCGGCCCCGGTCCGATCCCGGCGCTGGGCGGCCCGTTTGCGCAGATTTTCGCGCAAGGCCGCCGCCTGGCGGGCTTGCCGGGCCGCCAATTCCTCTTGGCCGCGCGCGGACAGGCGCGGGCCCTTTT
>JAJFGI010000356.1 GCA_021776215.1 Kiloniellaceae bacterium
ACCATTGAGTTCGAGAACATCCCCCTGGCAACCGCCGAGTTCCTGGCCGCGCGCGTCCCCTTCCACCCCGCTCCGGCGATCCTGTCGATTTGCCAGAACCGCCTGCGGGAAAAAGAGTTCTGCCGCAAGATCGGCGTGCCGACGACGCGATACGCGGCGGTCACCGACGCGGCCTCTCTAGCCGCCGCGGTGGCCGAATTGGGCCGCCCGTGCGTGCTCAAGACCGCCGAGATGGGGTACGACGGCAAGGGCCAGGTGGCGATCATCGCCGACACCGATCTGCAAACCGCCTGGGCCGAGGTAGCGCAAGCCGCCACCGGCGCCGGCGCGATTCTGGAACGCTACGTCGACTTCCGCTTGGAGGTCTCGGTCATCGTCGCCCGCGGCACCGACGGCGCGCGGCAGACCTACGTGCCGGTGGAGAACCAGCACAAGAACCACATCCTGGATCAGACCATCGTCCCCGCCCGCGCACCGGCGAAGGCCCTGGATAAGGCCGAAGGCATCGCCCGCCACATGGCCGCCGAGATCGGTCTGGTCGGTCTACTCGCCATCGAGATGTTCGTCACCGGCGACGGCGAGGTTCTGGTCAACGAGCTGGCGCCCCGGCCGCACAATTCAGGTCACTGGACCTTGGACGCCTGTGTCACCTCGCAGTTCGAGCAACTGGTGCGCGCCGTCGCCGGCCTGCCCCTCGGCGCGACGGACCGCCTGGCGGATGCGATGATGAAGAACCTCATCGGCGACGATATCGGCAGTGCCCAATCGCACCTGAGCGACCCGCGCGCCAAGTTGCACCTATACGGCAAGACCGAGGCGCGCCCGGGCCGCAAGATGGGCCACATCACCCGCCTCAATCCAAAGTACTAGAGTTCTTCCGCCAGGGCATCAAACCGGCTTGTGCGATTTCGCGCGGGGTGCCACGGTAAATATCATGCCCTATCACATTGGTATTGTTGCCTGCTCCGCCGAAGGCGCGGCCCTGTGCTATCGGACCATTTGCGCGGAAGGAGCGGTGATTCTCGGCGCGCACGGCCATCCCGAGGTCTCGCTGCACACACAGTCGCTCGCCGACTACATGAAGTGCATTTACGACGGCGACTGGCAGGGCGTCGGGGAGCTGATGCTCGCCTCGGCGAATAAGCTCGAAAAAATTGGTGCCGATTTCCTCATCTGCCCCGACAATACCATCCACCAAGCGCTTCCTTACGTCGAGCCGCGATCATCGCTGCGCTGGTTGCACATTGCCGAGGTCGTCGCCGAACAGGCCGTCGAGCGCGGGTTCCAGCGCATCGGCGTGACCGGAACGCGTTGGCTGGTCGAGAGCGAGATTTATCCCGAGAAGCTCTCCCGGCACGGACTGGCGTACGTGCGCCCGAACACCGCCGAGCGAGAGGAAATCAATCGCATCATCATGGATGAACTGGTTTACGGCACCTTCAAGCCCGAGGCCGTCGCTTACTTTCAGCAGGTCATCGGGCGGTTGAAGGACGAGGGCTGCGATGCCGTCGTGCTCGGCTGCACCGAAATCCCGTTGATCATGAACGAGTTGAATTCGCCCCTGCCGACGCTCGATTCCACACGGTTGCTGGCGCGGGCGGCGGTGCGCCGGGCCGTGGAGGGCGATGCCGCACTGGCATAAATCTATTGCGGTACAAACTAGCGCCGCCGTGCAAATCTCCCGCCGACGTTGGCGGGGCCTCGGCTAACGCTGGTTTCCTCGGCGCCAACGGCCCGGCCCGCTGGCGAACAGGCGGTCCGGCAGGTCGAGCAGGCTGGTCATGGTCCGGCCCACCGTGGCGCCCACCTTCAGCACCTCGGCGATGCGCCGGTCGAGAAAGGCCCAGGTCGCGGCAAACCCGTCGGACGAATCGTTCAGCCAGAACAGCAGGGTCGCCGAATACACGCCAGCCAACAGGACGCGTTTGGAATAGAAGTTGTAGTCGGTCGCGGTATCGCCGGCGGCGTACCAGATGGCATCGACCGTCCGATACAGGCACCTGAGGCCGAGGGCGGCATGGCGCGGCAAGGCCAGAAAGGCGACGCCCCTGCGCACCGCCTCGCGGTGCGACGCCAACAGCTCCAGGCGCGTGCGTATCGCCGTGGTAATGCGCTGCCGCACCTTCATGGCCGCCAGGTCCTGGTCACCCAGGCGCTCCAGCATCTGGCGGTCCATATCACTGCTGAAGAACTCGACCAGGTCCGCCGCGCCGCCGGGAAAGGCGTTCTGCGCCAGTGCCGGATCGATCCCCGCATCGCCGGCACCGGCCCTCAGGGCCCGCTCGCTCCAGCCATCGAAGGGCACGTGCGGCAATGTGGCCCGCAACAGGCGCCCGCGACTGTCTTCGGGGCTCTTGGCGCCCCGGCCCCGCCCGGTCACTCCGCCGCCTCGGCCCGCGCCTGGGCGTGCAGTTCCGAGGTAAAGGTCAGGGACGTCAGATCGCGCATGCGCTGCGGATAGAGAATACCATCCAGGTGATCGCACTCGTGCTGTACCACGCGGGCATGAAAGCCGGTGGCCTCGCGCACGATTTCCTCGCCGTTGAGCCCCAGCCCGCGATAGCGCACGGCCGTATAGCGCGGCACTGAGCCGGCCAAATCGGGCACCGACAGGCAAGCCTCCAAGGCAGCGGTCATCTCCTCAGTCAGGGGTTCCACCACCGGATTGATGAGGACGGTCAAGGGCACCTCCTCCTCCGCTTCCTCCGATTCGCTGCCGCCGTCGGCCGCTTCTTCCGCTGCCCGTTCGGCGCGCGCACCGGAGACGGAGAAGATCACCAGCCTTTTGGGCACATAAACCTGCGGCGCCGCCAGGCCGGCCCCGTCTGCGTCCTGCATGGTTTCCAGCATATCGGCCACCAAGCGCCGAACCTCGGGAGCACCGGGATCCTCTATCGAGCTCGCCACCTGACGCAGCACCGGGTGCCCCATCCGGGCAATCTTGAGTATAGCCATACCCCTAATATGGAGCGCGCGGCGCGGCCGGTAAAGGTTGGGCGCGCGGGCTGAGGGGCCTTTCTTTTACCCCCGCCCTGTGCTACCAAACCGGTCCGCACTCCCGCGATCCGCTGGAGTGGAGGGTTTTTGTGTCTTTCTCGCCGGAGCTCTGACACCAGGGCGGCCCGGATCTCGGAAAGGAGAGCTGAAGGCAACGTGCAGGTACAGGTCCGCGATAACAATGTCGATCAAGCCCTCCGGGCGCTGAAGAAGAAGCTGCAGCGCGAGGGCGTCTTCCGGGAGATGAAACTGCGCCGTAGCTACGAGAAGCCCTCGGCGCGCCGCAAGCGCGAGCGGGCAGAAGCCGTCCGGCGCCACCGCAAGCTGCTCCGCAAGCGCATGGACCGCGAAGGCTTCTAGAAAGCCCGCCCGGCGTCCCGATAAATTCCCTAGATCAATTCAGGCCTCCGGCCACCGCCGGCCATTTTGCCGTGCCCGCCCGCTACCCACCCGTCATCCCGGACGGTCCGTCAGGGTCGATCCGGGATCCATTCGTCAGTCTGCACGATCCCTGGATCCCGGCTCTCCGCTTCGCTGCGGCCGGGATGACGTGAGCGGGACGCGATGGCCGGGACGCCATATAGGGACAGCGCATAGTTTTAGTGCTTTTCTAATTGGGGACAGTATAAATTTTTTTGTCGGGATGCTTAGCATTCCGAAATATATACTGTCCCCAATTAAATGCTGTCCCCAATTAAATGCCCGCTACCCGTTCGTCATCCCGGACGGGCCGCCAGGGCCGATCCGGGATCCATCCCACGGTCCGCGCATTTTCTGGATCCCGGCTCTTCGCTGCGCTGCGGCCGGGATGACGGCAGTGAAGGCTGCGTCGCGCCCTACGAGCTCTCCAGCGCTTTGACGATGTGTTCGCACATCTTCTTGGCGTCGTCGAAAAGCATCATGGTGTTGTCGCGGAAGAACAGCTCGTTCGCCACGCCGGCATAGCCGCTGGCCATGGAGCGCTTCACGAACAGCACCGTCTGCGCCTTGTCCACCTCGAGGATGGGCATGCCGTAGATGGGCGAGGCCGGATCGGTTTTCGCCGCCGGGTTGGTGATGTCGTTGGCGCCGATGACGAAGGCCACGTCCGTGCCGGCGAAATCGCGGTTGATCTCGTCCATCTCGAAGACCTCGTCGTAGGGCACGTTGGCCTCGGCGAGGAGCACGTTCATGTGGCCCGGCATGCGCCCGGCCACCGGGTGGATGGCATAGCGCACCTGCACGCCCTCGCGCTTGAGGATCTCGGCCATCTCGCGCAGGGCATGCTGGGCCTGGGCCACGGCCATGCCATAGCCGGGGATGACGATCACCGAACCGGCGTTCTTCATCAGGAACGCGGCATCGTCGGCGGAGCCGGAGCGCACCGTGCGATCCTCGTCCCCGGCGCCGGCCACGACCGTGCCGCCATCGGTGCCGAACCCGCCCAGGATCACGTTGAAGATCGAGCGGTTCATGCCCTTGCACATGATGTAGCTGAGGATCGCGCCGGACGAGCCAACCAAGGCCCCGGTGATGATCAGCAGGCTGTTCTCCAGGGTGAAGCCGATGCCGCACGCCGCCCAGCCGGAGTAGGAATTCAGCATGGAGATGACCACCGGCATGTCGGCGCCGCCGATGGGCAGAATGAGCAAGAGACCGATGAGCAAGGACAGGGCCACGATCAACCAGAAGGCCGTAGCCGACTGATCGACGGAGAACCAGATGA
Source organism: Kiloniellaceae bacterium (assembly GCA_021776215.1). Classification (GTDB taxonomy): domain Bacteria; phylum Pseudomonadota; class Alphaproteobacteria; order Kiloniellales; family J153; genus JAJFGI01. The sequence goes on from JAJFGI010000356.1 coordinate 4,703, forward strand.
TCAGCCCGACGATGGCCAAACCGATGACGGCATTCAGCGGATGCTGCATCGGGAAGACCAGAGGCCGGCCGGTAATCAACGCCTGCAGCTTGGCGAAGGCGACCACGGAGCCGGTGAAGGTGATCGCCCCGATGGTCACGCCCAGGGCCATCTCGATCAGCGAATTCAGGCGGATCTCGCCGGGCATGCCGATGCCGTAGGCCTCCGGCTTATGGAAAGCCGCGGCGGCGACCAGCACGGCGGCCAGGCCGACCAGCGAATGGAAGGCCGCGACCAGCTGCGGCAGCGCCGTCATCTTGATGCGCAGGGCGATCACCGTGCCGATGGCCCCACCGACCAGGATACCGGCGGCGATCAGGGTGTAGCTGACCACACCCGGCAGGGCCAGCGTGGTGCCGATGGCGATCACCATGCCGACGATGCCGTACATGTTGCCCGCCCGGCTGGTTTCCGGATGCGACAGCCCGCGCAAGGCGAGGATGAAACAGACCGATGCGGCCAGATACAGCAGTGCGGCGAAATCGACGCTCATATCCGGTCCCCTACTTGCGCTTCTTGAACATTTGCAGCATGCGCTGCGTGACGATGAAGCCGCCGAAGATGTTGACCGACGCCAGAGTCACCGCGAAGAACCCCATGACCTCGCTAAAGCCGAACTCGGCCGGACCGGCGGCGATCAAGGCGCCGACGATGATCACCGAGGAGATGGCGTTGGTCACCGCCATCAGCGGCGAATGCAACGCCGGGGTGACCCGCCAGACCACGTGGTAGCCGACGAAGACCGCCAGCACGAAAACGGTCAGGCCGACGACCAGGGGCGAGAGACCCGCCTGCTCGCCGGTCCGCACCGCAAGGCGGCTGGCCTCGCTGGCCAGCGCGGCGACACTGTCGGAGAGTTCCCGGGCCTGGTTGGCGACGTCCGTCGCCTTCTCGATGAAGGTTTGCGATTCCATCGGCTTCAGTCCCCCTTGCCGGCGAGTGCCGGGTGCACCACGGCACCGTCGCGGGTCACACAGATGCCTTTGATGATCTCATCGTCCCAGTCAATGGTCAGGGATTTGCTCTCACCGTCGATCATCAGCTGCATCAGATTGAACAGGTTGCGCGCATAGAGGGCGCTGGCGTCCGTCGCCAGGCGGCCGGGGACGTTCAGGTGGCCGACGATGCGCACCCCGTGCTTGACCACGACCTTGCCCGGCTGGCTCAGCGCGCAGTTGCCGCCCGCCTCGACCGCCAGATCGACGATGACCGAGCCCGGCTTCATCGACTTGACCATATCGGCGGAGACCAATACCGGTGCCGGGCGCCCGGGGATCAACGCCGTGGTGATGACCATGTCCTGCTTCTTGATGGTCTCGGCGATGAGGGTGGCCTGCTTGGCCTTGTAGGCGTCGCTCATCTCCTTGGCGTAGCCGCCGGCGGTTTCGGCTTCCTTGAATTCCTCGTCCTCGACGGCGACGAAGGTGCCACCCAGGCTTGCCACCTGCTCCTTGGCAGCCGGCCGCACATCGGTCGCCGAGACGATGGCACCGAGGCGCCGCGCCGTGGCGATAGCCTGCAATCCGGCCACCCCGGCGCCCATCACCAGCACCCGCGCCGGGGCGATGGTTCCCGCCGCGGTCATCATCATGGGCATGGCCCGGCCGTACTCCGCGGCGGCGTCGAGCACCGCCTTGTAGCCCGCCAGATTGGCCTGCGACGACAGCACGTCCATGGACTGCGCCCGGGTAATGCGCGGCATCAGGTCCATGGCAAAGGCGGTCAGGTCAGCCTTCGCGATGGCCGTCACATCGTCCCGCGCGCGCATCGGATCCATGATTGATATGACGATCATGCCCTTCTTGTACGACGCAAGCTCGTCATCGGCGCCGCCCACGATTGGTCGTTGCACCTTGAGGATCACGTCGGCCCCGGTCAGGGTCGTCTTGGCATCCTTGGCGACGGTGGCGCCGGCCGCCTTGTACGCATCGTCCGTCATGGCCGCATCGCTGCCCGCGCCTTTTTCGATGACGACCTCGCAGCCCAGGGCAACGAGTTTCTTGACCGTCTCGGGCGTGGCCGCGACGCGGGTCTCGTGCGCCCGCCTTTCCCGCGGGATGGCAATCTTCATGCTCGGGGCCCCCTTATCCTGGCGGCCCTCTTAATGGCCTTGGAACCGCTTCTATTCAAGCCTTTTTACCTTCTTGGGCCTGGCGGGCACGGCGCCGCCGCCGGCTGACGACCTGATTGAGCCCCTCCACCAGCATGGCGAAACCGACGGAGAAGTAGAGATAGCCCTTGGGAATCTCGAAATGCAGTCCTTCGGCGACCAGCGCCATGCCGATCAACAGCAAAAAGCTGAGCGCCAGCATCTTGACCGTCGGGTGCTGCGAGACGAACCGGCTGACCGGCTCCAGCGACGTGAACATGACGCCCATGGCGATGACCACGGCGGCAATCATCACCCATAGATGCTTGGCCATGCCCACGGCGGTGAGCACCGAATCGAATGAAAAAACCACATCCAGCACGGCGATTTGCGCCACGACGGCGATAAAGACGGAGGAACCGGCATGGGCCTCGGTGCGTCCAGCCCCTTCTACCATCTCGTGAATCTCGTGCGTTCCTTTCCACAACAGGAACAGGCCACCCGCCAGCAGCAGCAGCTCGCGCCACGAGAAGTCCTGGCCGAAAAGCTGAAACAGCGGCACCGTCAGGCCGATAATCCAGACCGCCGCCATGAGGAACAGGATGCGGGTGGCGAGGGCCATACCTAAGCCAACCCGTCGCGCCAGCGGCCGCTGCCGTTCGGGCAACCGTTCGGTAGCCACGGTGATGAAGACCACGTTGTCGATGCCGAGGATGATTTCGAGAACGGTCAACGTGAGCAAGCTTACCCAGACTTGCGAATCAGCCAGACTCATGGACTCGATCAGGCTCATGACAGCCTCTCTTGTAATGGGCGGATTCGGCGCATAAGGCGTTACTCTTGCCGCGTGTGCGCGCCCATGGCAAGGGCGGGCCGCCTACGCCGGCGGCGACAATTGGACGGCGGCCAGTGCCTTGCTCTGCCGTTTCGCCATGGTCGCCGCATCGAATCCCTCGATCAGTTCATGGAACATGCGGTGCCAGTTGATCTCGGCCTTCAGGTGCATGAAGACCGACCCCAGGCCGATCGCCGCCCGGTCCATGAGCACGAATTCGCGCGGCGGGCGCACCCCGCCGAGGCGGCGCAGGGCGCCGTGCACCTGCCCGGCGACCTTGGCCCCATATATGCCGCTATCACTCCCGGTAATCGGCTGCTGTCGGTCTTCGAGCAAAGGGGCATACAGGAACCGCGCCCAGATGTTCAGGGCCTCCAGCATGTCCTTGCGCAAATCCTTGAATCCCCAGCTTTCATAGGCGGCCACGGCGAGCGCCGGGTCGTCGCGCTCGAAGGCATGGTAGAGGTCGATGACCCCCTTGACGAAGGTGGGCGAAAATACGCGCACACAGCCATAGTCGAGCAGATTGATCGTGCCGTCCTCGCGCACCGTGTAGTTGCCCAGGTGCGGGTCGCCATGGATGACGCCATATTCGTAAAACGGCACATACCAGGCGCGGAACATGTTGGTCGCGACCATGTTGCGCTGCTCGACATCCGCGATGCGGGCAATGAAATCCATGAGCGGCACGCCGTCGAGCCAGGTCATGGTCAACAACCGCGTGGTGGAGAGCTCGGCCACCGGCTCCGGCACGTGGACGCCGGTTTCCTTGGCCAGTATCTTGCCATAGAGGCGCATGTGCCGCGCCTCGCGATCATAGTCCAGTTCCTCGCGCAGGCGCTCGGCCAGCTCCGTGTATATCTCGGACGGGTCGATGGCCTGGTCGTAGCGGTGGTAGACGGAAAAGGCGAGGCGGAGCTGGCGCAGATCCGCCTCCACCGCCGAGAGCATGTCCGGGTACTGCAGCTTACAGGCCAGATCGCGGCCGTCCAGTCCGGTCGCCCGATGCACCTGACCGAGCGATGCCGCCGCCGCCGCCTCGGGCGTGAAGTCGCGGAAGCGCGCCTCCCAGCCCGCGCCCAGTTCGCCACGCATACGCCGGCGCACGAACTGCCAGCCCATGGCCGGGGCGTTGGATTGAAGTTGCCGCAGCTCTTCCGCGTACTCGTCCGGCAGGGCGTCGGGGATGGTGGCGAGGATCTGGGCCGCCTTCATCAACGGCCCCTTGAGACCGCCCAAGGCCGCCCGCAAATCGGCCGAATGGCGGCCCCGGTCGAGGGTCAGGCCGAGAACGCGGGCCCCCACCACCTGAGCCGCCAAGCCGCCAACGCTGGTCCCAACGCGGGCATACCGCCGCACTCGCCGCGACAGGCGGGAGCCTTCTTTACCAAAATCGGTATCGCTCATGGGCGGGACTTTGCGGTGCCGATCGCCCCTTGTCCAGGTTCCTCAACAGCGGCTGCACGCGCCCCGATTCGCGACCGGTCGGACCCCGCGCACCCCGGCCAAAGCTGTCCGCCAGGTCTTATCCCCAGCCTCGCGCTTTATTCATAAATAATTAATATTATTGAATCTTAACTAAGTTTAACGAAGCATACCGTGGTCTTTACGAAGACAACATGCTGGACCATCTGTTACAGAATCTGTACACTCTCGCCCACGTCATCGGGGTACACGAGAACGCGGATTTTCTTGAAAGGGGGGCCTTTCAGGCTGCCGACAAAGGGGGCTTTCCGGAAGAGTCCGGAGAGCGGTTGAGGACCAGGGAGGGTCCGTTTATGTCCACGACGGAGCAATCGTCTGAATTCCTCGCGACCAGTTTGACGCGGGAGGATCTTGTTTCGCTTGGCGCGGAAGCGCTTGCCGGCCTCCTTTTTGAAGCCACACAAGCGCAGCCGGAGTTGCTCGGGCGTTTGCAGCGCGCCATCGTCGACCATCGTGGAGAGACGCGGGATCGCGAGTCCCAGGACGGAGCTTCCGCGGGCGCGGAGGAAGCCAAGGGACCCTATCTGGTCGGCAACAGCCCGGTCATGCGGACAATCTTCGAGACGATTCGCCGGTTCGGCCCCACGGACACACCCATTCTCATCACCGGCGAGAGCGGCACCGGCAAGGAACTGGCGGCGCTGGCCATTCACGAGCGCTCGGAGCGCGCCTCCGGCCCCTTCATTCCGATCAATTGCGCCGGACTGCCGCCCACCCTGATCGGTTCCGAACTGTTCGGACACGAGAAAGGTGCGTTCACCGGCGCCTACCAGCGCAAGATCGGCCGCATCGAGGCGGCACAGGGCGGCACCGTCTTTCTCGACGAGATCGGCGATCTGCCCCTGGAGCTGCAACCCCACCTGCTGCGCTTCCTGCAGGAGAAGACCATCGACCGGGTCGGCGGCAATCGGCCGATCAGCGTGGACGTACGCGTGGTCGCGGCGACCAATATGGACCTCAGCAAGGCGATCAAGGACGGCCGCTTCCGCGAGGATCTGTTCTATCGCCTGAACGTCCTGACCCTGGACATGCCGCCCCTGCGGGAGCGGGGCGACGATATCGACCTGTTGAGCACCTTTTTCCTGCAGAAATTCGGCGACGAGATGAACCGTCCGGCGCACGGCTTCGATCCGGCGGCGGTGCGCCAGCTGCGCCTCTACGGCTGGCCTGGCAACGTGCGCGAGCTGGTCAGCTGCATCCGTCGCGCGGTGGTCATGTCGGACGGGCTCAAGATTACGGCCCGGGATCTGGGCTTTCCGCTGGGCATGCAGCACGGCAGCCCGGCCCGGGCGCCGGTACGCCCGCACGCGGTCAATGGCCACGCGGCGGCGTGCGCGCCCGCCAAACGGGTGACCCTCAAGCAGGCCAAGCGGGAGGCCGAGGTGAACCTGCTACGGGGCACCCTGGAGCAGAACGGGCAAAATATTAAACAGACCGCTGAAGTGCTCGGCGTGTCCCGGGTGACGCTGTACCGCTTGCTCAAGGAGCACGGAATTTCGACCGGCGGCTAGCCGCCGGAGAGCATCCCCCCGCCGCGTTTCCGCCCTCATCCGACCCCTCCCTGACGTATGATTTCTGCGTGATTCCAGAGACTTACCTCTTGTCCACCAGAGCTCGCCAATGGCCACGCGAGGGCTCGGCCAACGGGCGGAGGTGGGCCGTGCCCAACGGCAGAAGCCGGCATTTGCGGCCCCCTGGTAGTTGCCGGGAGCAGACGCATCTTTAGTATAAGACTTGGCTTTTCTTGAAAGGGTTGATTACGCCGTTAACGATGCGTTAATCTTGATTTGCGTTTCATCTTCATTCGTCGCGCATCGTGCTAGACGTTATAAGTTGTTCTGGACGATGTGGTTCGAGTGAGGTGGTTTCTATTCGACCGGATATCGGGGTCATTGGATTCGTGTCGAGCCGCCCAATCGAACCGAAGACGAACCGGAGTTATCCAGGCGGGGACATTTTCTTGAGAGTACGAGATCGCCGGGATGGGGCGCACGGTGGCCCCGCGCAGGTGGAAGTCGGTACAGCGAGCATGTGTGCCGGAGATCCTTGCGCGGCCAAAACCTAGGGACCGAACAAAGGGACGGGTCGCCTATTGGCGGCGACGATTTCGGTCCAGGGCCACCGAGCAATTTATTTGGGGAGAATTAACGTGACGGGAAACCACGGACGCAGGAACCAGAGACGACGGGCGCATTTCGCCGCCGCCAGCTGGTTCGTCCTGACAGCCGCCCTCATGGCCGGCGTGTCCGGCCTCTCAGCCACTGTTGCTTTCGCCGAGGAGGCCAAGCCATCGGCAAACCTGCAACAGTTGCAGGCGCTCATCGAACAACACCGCCAGCAAATCGAGGCACAGGAACAGGCGATCGAGGAGCAGCGCCGTCGCCTCCAGATTTTGGAGGAACAGGTTTATGCCGCCGGCCAGACGCCGCGTGCGCAGCCGGCCGTCTACCAGCCCTTGGCTGGCCTCTCCGGCGGCGTGCCGCAAAAGAGCGGCCAGCATGTGGCACAAGAGCAAAACCGCCAGGGCGCGGTCGAGACAGCGCAGTCCAGCGGCAAGGCCGCGGTCGGCGCGGGTCAAGATAAGACAAGGCCGCCCGAGGTGGTCGTCCTATCCGAGCGCGGCGGCGTGCTGACGCCAAAGGGAACGCTCGTCATCGAGCCAACCCTCGACTATTCGAAAAGCACCAGTAACAGGCTGAATTTCCGAGGTATTTCTATCGTCGACGGATTCTTGATCGGAGTCATCGAAGCGAGTGACGCCGACCGCGACACCCTCACTAGCCAAGTGACCGGACGCTTCGGTTTGACCAATCGCCTCGAGGTCGAGGTCAGCGTCCCGTATGTCTACCGCAACGATCGGACCACGAGCCTAGTTGGCGGCGCGGGCGGGGCCACGGTCACGGACAGCACCACGGGTGATGGTCTCGGCGACGTGGAGGTCGCGGCCCACTACCAGATCAACGATGGAACGAACGATTGGCCGTTCTTTATCGCCAACCTGCGATACAAGAGCACCACAGGGACTGGACCGTTCGACATTGCCCGTGATTCCGACGGTATCCCGAGCGAGCTGGCCACGGGGTCGGGCTTTCATGCCATCGAGCCTAGCCTGACGGTAATTTATCCGACCGATCCGGCGGTGCTGTTCGCCAACATCGGTTACCTCGTCAACCTGCCACGTGATGTTGACACGACCGTCGGCAGCGCGAATATCGGCAACGTGGACCCGGGCGATTCCATTGGCATGAGCTTCGGCGTCGGCTTCGCCTTGAACGAGAAACTGTCGCTCAACCTGGGCTATCAGCACGATTTCGTGCTGGAGACCACGACCGAGACCAATGGCGTCGAGGTAAATTCCGAGACGCTGTCGGTCGGCTCGTTCCTCTTTGGCGGCTCGTACCGCCTGTCGGACGCCGTTGCACTTAACCTGACGGTGCAAATCGGTGCCACGGAGGATGCCCCGGACTCGCGGATCATCTTCCGCGTGCCGGTGCGCTTCAACGTCCTGTAAGGCGCCCGGCTGACGGCAACCCCGCCGACACGATAGATTCAAGCCTCGGCAGGCCGGCCCCTTTCTCCATCGCGAGGGAGGGGCCGTGTCATTTGCGGAGCCTGTTCCGAATAGGTGTGAGGGCGGGACCGGCGGGCGGCGGGCGCGGATCTTCGCCTCCGTTGGACACAGCGGCATGATGAGGTCGAGCGGGTGGGAGAAATAGCGGGCGCCGGATCGGTTGGCCTGACCGGCCCGGCGCCCGTTCAACAACGGTACCCAAGGGTAGGCGCGTAGTGGGGAGACCACGCTAACCCGCTAAACTGTCCCCCTCAGGTTCCCGTATGCGGCATTGCCCCCTTCGGCATGATCAATTCGCACCCAAGGCACTGAGGCTTGCCGACCGCATGGCTTGGCGGAACTTCGCCACCGTTGCATTGAACCGAACGTTCTGCTGCAACCGGGAGAAGCCCTCCACGTCGATATTGATCTGCAGATCCTGTTGTATGATCGAGCCAGGATCTGAATTCACCACCAGGTTGGCGAACTGCGCGCTGGTAATCTTGTTCACCGCCGCGCCGACGCCCGTGTCGGTTTTCGCCACCAAGCCTTGGAAGCCCGCCGGTACGGTTATCTGCGCGCCGTTCGCCGAGAAGCTCACGGGGCCGGTCGAGTTCACCGTGTCGATGCCAGCGATCGCCGTCCCGTCGGCACTGAGGAACGTCAGGCCGGTTAGATCGGCCCCTGGCGCGAGCCTATTGGTCACCGTGGTAGCCCCTGAGCCGGTGAACTGGACCAGGGTCTCGAGGACCAGGCTGCCGTTGATCGAGCTGCGGATATTGGCCCCCAAGCTGAGGCTGATGCCAAGCGCGGCATCCAGGAAACCGCCACGCTTCTCCGCCATCTCGGCCGCCCCCAGCACTTCCAGATCGGCGAACGGATCATCCTGTGGCACGGCGGCTTTACCGACATTGCTCCATCCGGCAACCGCCAGGACCAGCGCCAACACCGCCCCGCCAGCGAACCTGGTCAGCCGCCTCGGCCACCTTGTTTGGCCCCAACTTCCCAGGGCAGCGATCTCTTCACTGTGCTTCTTGCACATCGTGATCCTCCCTGGATGCTAAAAGCCGCGCGGGCTGGGCAAGTATCTCGTGAAAGCCGAGATGCCGTCCCTGGCAACGCCGTGCCCAATGGGCGCCCGGGGGCGCACCTTCCAGTCCACCTGTTGGTTGAACTGCTTGCGGGCTTCCTGCGGTTTATCGCGGATGGCAAGGATGGTCCCGCTCCAAATGCCGGCGAAGTAGTCCTTGTCCATGACCGAGGTGCCGAAGGCCGGATCGCCGACCAGCACCCGCCCGTCATCCATGCCTTTGACCACGACGAAATGCTTGTAGCCGCCAATATCGACCAACGTTATGACCGGCACGCCAATGGCCTGCAGCCGATCCAGCTTCAGGCGAAATCCGTCGGCGTGATAGCCCAGGCTCTCGAAGTAGCCCTTCATGTCGAGCATGGAGAACCCACGCTCGCGGATGACCGCCTGGTCACCCTTGTCGAACATGGTCTTGAAGACGCCGTATTCGGCTGTCGGCCGGTTGTAGTGGAAGCTCAGCAGGGTCGCCACGGCTGCCGCGCCGCAGCTGAAATCGTATTGCTGCATGACGACCCGCGACGTCCGCAGCTCCTTCATGCTGGTGACGGGAACCCCAAACGCCCCGCCCATGGCCATTCCAACGACCTCACCGGCAATAGCACCGGCGGGCAGCAGGCTCAGGCCTAACGCCAAACACGTATACCGCACAATCCTGCGCATCAAACCTCTCCCCAGAGTTTGCTATACCTTTGCACTTCAACCGCCGGACCCCGGCGGGTAACTTACGGCCGGCTGGCCGCTCGTTGGTATAGCTATGGGTTGAGTGTGATGCTCATCGACGTCAGCGCCGTCGAAATGCCGCCCGGTGCCGTGTTGATGGCACTGGTAAAGACGCCCCCGAAGTTCTGCAGGGCGCTGCCGTCGAAGCTGACGTTGCCGCCGGTGATGGCGCCGCCGTTACCGCCGGTGACACCACCCGCGCCACCGCTGGTATCGATAGTCACGTTGGTGGTGTTGGTGGCATTGTTGGTGGCGGTCGTCGTCGTATTCTTTTCGTAGTAGTCGATAACCGCGGCATCGGCGCCACGCAGGGCGTTAAGATCCAATGTTTCGATGGACTCGACCGTCGCGAACGGATCCGCCGAGACGACGTCGTCGGCGCGGGCCGACGAAGCAGCCCCGTAAACAACAGATATAGCCACCCCGGCAAAGAGCAGCCTGGAAATTTGTTGGGCCTTCATAATAAATCTCCCCATGGACAAGCCCCGATAAAACCAAACGATTGATCCCCCAGGGATCAACGAATCAGGACTTAACGCTTAACCTCACGGAATCTTTCGGTCTGTACGGTATAGGCCATGCCGCCAGTGGTTTTTCCACCGATCACAACACCCCAAGCCAAACCGTTCATACCAAATCTCCGCTTCGTTCGAACCGCGTTCGAAACGGAGGGGGACGTTGCCCCCTCCGCGATCGAACGTGGCTTAGTTGGACTTGATCGAGCTAACGCGAGCTGCAACGGCGTTGGCGGAATTGCCAACCCCGAAGGCACCGGACGCGCCATTCATGGCGAACGCACCCGCTGCACTTTCCATACCGTCAACTGTCATGACACCGCTGGATACGCCGCCACCGTTGGCGTTTTGGACGCCGCTGGTGTCGCCGCCAACCGCGGCAGCCAACGCTTCTCCACCCATCGTCTCGTTGACGTTGTTGGAGCCGCCGCTGTTACCCGAATCGGTTTGGGTACCAATGCCGCCGTTACCGCCAGTGGTCGTACCGCTCGTGGCCTCGGCCCCTTGCGGATTATTGCTGCCCGTCGCATGGGCACTGGCATCACCGGTAGCATCGGCTGTGTCATTGGCATTGGTGCTAGCCATTACGTCGCCGCCTTGGGCTGTCGTATTGGCATTATTGTCGGCATCAGCATCGTCGCCACGAGCACGGCCACCGCTGATGTCGGTCTTGTTTTTATTTTTCGCTTTCGCATCTGCATCTGCCGTAGCGTCAGCACTGCCGCCACGCTGCTTGTTGTAGCCGCCGCTGGTATCGATGCGGTTACCGTACTCGGATTCCCATTCGTCCTGGGCACCCTTTAAGATGCGCATATCGGAGTTCTGGTTGTTGACGGCTTTCACCTTAATGCTCAACCGAGTGTATTTGTTACCCGAATTGGCATTAACGTCGTTACCAGCACCGCCGGCATCGCGGCCGCTTTGGATCGTGCCACCGGCACCGCCTTCGCCGCCGTCGCCCCCGTTGCCCCCGAAAGAGGGCCCCACGGGGTCAGCAGCACCGCCGGTACCGCCGGTACCGCCGGTACCGCCGTAGTTGCTGTTGAAGACATCGACCTGGGCGTTACCCTTGTTGGCGAAGTCGTTCGGACCCGCCAGCACTGGCGATGCGATCGCCAGAGCCAGTACCGCTACCGAGGCCGTCGTGAGAAGAGAATATTTGGTCATGATCTGACCTCCTTACTCAAATAGCCTTGGTTATTGCGGAGCGCCGTTGACGTTGATGGTGCCAACGCTCGCCGCAATGGCGTTCGCCGCATTGCCGGCCGAGAACTGACCGGTGGTGAAGTTCATCGCGAAGGCACCGGCCGCATTCGACAGGCCGCTGATGTTCAACGCACCGCTGGTGACCGCGCCACCATTGGCCGTCTGGGCACCACTGGTCGAACCACCGGTTGCCGTCGCCGTAGCGGAGCCGCCGGTCGTGGTGTTGGTGTTGCTCGACGAGCCGCCGTTACCGCCGGTGGTATCGCCGCTGGTCGCGGTGGCCGTCTGGCCGCCCGAGCTGCCGTTAGCATGCGCGCTGGCATCGCCGCTGGCATTGCCATCGGTCGCCGTCACGGTGCCGCCGGTGGCGTCGGTGTTGGCGTTGTTTTCGGCAGAGGCCGAATCGCCCTTGGCCTTACCGCCATATGCATAGGTCTTGTTATAGTTGCGGGCTTTCGCGTCAGCGTCCGCGCTGGCGCTGGCGTCGCCGCCATACTGCTTGTTCTTGCCACCGCTGGTGTCAATGCTGCCACCGGTGTAAGCGTTCTGGTTGTTCTCAGCCTTCACCTTAATCGTGGTGCGCGAGTAGGTGTTGTTCGAGTTGGCGTTGACGGTGTTGCTCACCGACCCACCAGCCGCACCAGCCGCACCAGCGCCGCCAGTACCACCGGTCCCGGCATCCGCGGCGTTGCCGCCGTTGCCGCCATTGCCGCCGTTGCCGCCGTTGTTGTTGTTGTTGATGTTAACCGTCGCGCTACCCTTGTTGGCGAAGTTGTTCGGGGCGGCCGACGCCGCCGTGGCGAACGTCAGAGCCAGCGCAGCAACCGATGCGGTTGCGAGAAGCTTACCCTTAGTCATGAAAAGCACTCCTTCTTCACTATCTGTTCAACACAATCTCATGGCTCAGGACACTTACCACCCAACCTCGCCCGAAACGCGCCCAGGGTCGGTCCCCGATATCCCGTTACGTCGGTCGGCCCTCCTCAGGAAAACCGGGCCGGGTCCCACCTACTTGCGCAAGACCCGGTCCGGATGAACCGGCGAAGAGAGACCGGACACCGGCTTTGGACGCGTTTCGATCCCTAACTGGGTTGACCGAACCTCGCCCTTCGTCGTGGGGTGGCGCCCCACCAAACGAGCCTGCCCATCATCAAGACGCAGCACACCCGTCAAACAGAGTTAAGCAATCCTTATGCCAACCGCTCCGATGCCGCCTATCTATATGAAATTGTTAGATTCATCATATTGCCGGCAAGTCAAAACCGGGTGATCAGGACAATATTGTGTTAACTTAGTGTTACATTTGGCAAAGCCGTGTAAAGCCGCCGCAGGGGCCCAGACTCCCGCCAGTTCGTGCCAATTCTCTGGGATTGAGCGGTCGATCTACCCGATCCAGCGATCCTCACTCTCCCCGAGTCCCCCATGGAGTCCCCCGGCGGGGGCCAATCGACATCTCGCAAAAACTCATAACCCATTGATTTTAAATATGTATATTTCCCATAGGTGAGTTGATTGCCACCCTTTGTCGGGTTGCGCCAAGTTTCTGCGGTCGATGGACCGAGGATTCAGGCTCGATGGGCAATCTCCCATTGATTGAATTTTAGATCGTACTTTCAACCCCAAATGGGTTCCGCTCCTGTAAAACCGGCCGTGTTTCAAAGTTGAGACGGTTGTTCGATTTTGGTTAACTCGCCCTATCAGTATCGTTTATGTTACACAGGTGGAGTGCGTGAAACCGTTGGTGGCTCCCGGTCCGCTAGACAGAAGCACATTTGAAAAAGGGCGAATTTGTGCGGCATCTGGAGAAGTCAATCGGGAGAAACAGCGGATTCTTCGTTTTTTGGCATACGTATTGCATTAATGTCACGGTAAGACGTCAGCACTATGAACTGGCGATATGAAAAT
>JAJFGI010000357.1 GCA_021776215.1 Kiloniellaceae bacterium
CTGTTGGCCAGCCGCAAGGTGATCGCCGAACCGGGCTCCAGGGGCTCCGCAATACGCATTCTGGCGCCGCCGGCGGAGATATCGAAGAGGATACCCGGGACGCTGTGGTCGCCCGAAATCAGGTGCCCCAAGAACAGCACATGAGTGCGCTTGTGGCTCCGCCGATTTGCCTGAAACTGGCTCTTCTTCCGCGTTTTCGGCATGGGGCGACCTTCCTGACCGGGTGTGCGAATCTGCCCAGTCAGAATGCCTGGTCCGGCTTGCAAAATCGTAAATTTTATACAGCTTTTGCGGGTATTGTCTTAGTCGGTTAGTAACCATGACGGACGGCTCTGGATCCTGCCGAGCCGGCCCTAGAGAACCAGGCAAATGCACCGCAGGATCCGTTCCAGCTCGCCATCCGGAAATTGCAGCTCGATGCCCATGTTGACCTCGTCCCGCCAGGCACAGACCCCGCACAATGTCCCGGCGACGGGGTGATCAAGGGCGATGACATTGCCCTCGGGCATGGTCCCCTCGAAACTTAGCCGCACCCCCTGCGGCGAGATATCCTCGATGAAGCACGTATAGACCTTGCCCCCGGCCATTGCCGTGATCGGACGGCTGTCGGCCACCGGCCGGCGACCGGCTTGCCGCCTATCTTCGGAGTCCTGGGCCTGACCGACTGGTAATTTCGCCATTCCGCCTCGCGTCCTTGGGCGGGTAACGCCCGCACGGCGGCATTCTGACGCCGGGATAGTTAATGAAGCGTTTACCATTGAGACGTCCCGTGTTATCGGCGCAGAACGTGAGAGGGCGAAACCAAGACACCTCCAGGGCAGTCAACATGAGTACCGTACCGTTCCTTCTCAAAGGGCTGGGCATCGGTTTGGCATTGGCCGCGCCGGTCGGGCCGATGAGCATCCTGTGTATCCGCCGCACCCTGCGGGATGGGCCGCTTGTGGGCGTTGTATCCGGCCTGGGGATCGCCACCGCCGATGCGGTATACGGCGCCATCGCGGCGTTCGGCGTTTCCGCCGTTGCTGCCGTGCTACTGAATCTGGAGATAGCGCTGCGCTTGATCGGCGGCTCGTTTCTGCTGGCTCTCGGTATACGGATTATATTCAAGGACTTGGCACCCTCGGCCGAGTTTTCCGGCAGAACCGGGTCGTATTTTGCCGGCGCCTTCATATCCTGCTTTTTTCTGACTATCACCAACCCGACGACGATCCTCACCTTCATCGCGATATTTGCTGGCCTTGGGCTTGTCGGCAGTGCCGGCGATCACACCGCCGCCACCAGCCTGGTCGTGGGGGTATTCGCCGGATCCACCTTATGGTGGCTGGTGCTCTGCGGCAGCGTCTCGCTGCTACGCCGGCGCCTGGGGCCGGCCACCATGACCTGGATCAACCGCGCCTCCGGCATCGTCATCGCAGCCTTCGGGCTCGGCATCCTGGCGGCCCTAGCAATCCAGGGCCTGTAATCAGGCGCCATAAGGGTAAAAGGTGGGCCCGGCGCACCGGCAGGGGCAACCGCCGGGGGTATTGCCGGGGCGGTGATGCTGACGATTTTTTAAGGGAAAATTGAAACCTTCTGTTCAACCTATGGGGTGGAATCGACCAGGCATGCTTCATGAGGGCCGGGGTGGAAAAAGCAGCAACTGCACCGGCGGGTGCCCGCAACGATATCATCGAATGCGCGCTCGGCGGACGAGGTGAAACCGCGGCACCTTATGCACTGACGAAGCAGGTCCGCCTGCTCGCCGGGCTGCTGGTGTTCAGCCTGGCGCTGACTTTGGCGTTACTGTTCTGGTCAGCGAAAAGCCAGGATAGGATCGCGGTCGACAGCTCTCGCCAACTCGCGAGCACCGCGCTGGGCGTTCAGCTCAGCAACCTTCAAAAGCTCGTGACCGACTACACCTTTTGGGATGATGCCTATCAGAAAACGGTCGAGGGCTTCGATCCTGAGTGGTTCGATGTGAACTTTGGCGACGGCGCCTATCTCCGCGATACTTTCGGCATAGCCTCCAGCTTCGTTATCGGGCCGGACGATCGGGTTTTACGCCTTATGTTGGACTCTGAGATTGCCGAGGATGCTCAGGCCCAAAACTTTGTCCCACAGGTGGAAGGCGACCTCGGCAAGCTTATCCAAGAGGCGCGTCAGCCGGTCGATGGCAAGTTCGAGGCGGCGGGCGGCTTGGTCAAGATGGCTGGCCAGTTGTATTTCGTGGCGATCCGAACCATCCATCCGCACACCGAAGACATGCTGGCAAACATCGTGGTCACGTCAGCCGACGCCTATGTCGCCGCCTTTATGCGGCCGCTCGACGAAGAATTGCTGGACGGTCTCGCCATCGATTTCGGTCTCAGGGATCTCAGGTACGTTGCCAATATCGATCTGCCCGAAGGTCTGACGCAGCCACTCGATGCCGCCGATGGCCAGCGGTTCGGCACATTGACGTGGCGGATCGACCTTCCCAGCCGCCATGTGCTCTATGTTGTCTTACCCGCGCTGCTGGCTGTCATTCTATTGGTTGGGTTGTTGGGCTGGTACGTTCTGAAAAGCCTGCGCCGCGGCCAAATGGAACTTTGGCATGCCATGCAACGGGCGCAGTCGGCCGACCGTACCAAGACCGAGTTCCTGGCCAACATGAGCCACGAATTACGGACACCGATGAATGCGATCATCGGATTTTCGGAAATGATGCGGAACGAAGTGTTCGGCCCGCTAGGCAACGAACGTTACGCCGAATACAACACCAACATTCATGAGTGTGGGCAGCACCTCCTCGACATCATCAACGATGT
>JAJFGI010000358.1 GCA_021776215.1 Kiloniellaceae bacterium
CTGGATGTGGTAGAGCATCTTCGGCACGTCGCGGTAGCTCTTGACCGAATGGCGGAAGATCTCGGTGATCAGTTCCTCGTTGGTCGGCCCGTACAGCATATCCCGCCCGTGCCGGTCGGTGATGCGCAGCATTTCCGGCCCGTAGGCGTCATAACGCCCCGACTGTCGCCACAGATCCGCCGATTGGATGGTCGGCATCAGGACTTCCTGGGCGCCGGCCAGATCTTGCTCCTCGCGCACGATGCGCTCGATGTTCTTGAGGACCCGCAGGCCCAAAGGCAGCCAAGAATATATCCCGGCGCTCGCCTGCCGGATCATGCCGGCGCGCAGCATCAGCCGGTGCGAGACGATCTGCGCCTCGGCCGGCGTTTCCTTCAACGTCGGCATGAAATAGGCAGTCAGGCGCATCGTCTCAACCTCGGACTCCAAACAATCAGGAACGCATCCCGTGCCCGCGCACGGGTCGCAGATGTATATGGGATGGTCTGGACGATGTCCATGGCGCCCGGGCGGCGGCGCCGGGCCCTATTGGCTCTCGCGCATGACTTTCTGGCAAAGCGCCGAAAGCTCGGCCGCCGCCTCGTCCTGCAGGGGTTGGCCATTGAAATAGGCTCGGCCATCCGTGTAGGTCACCACGCCCACCTCGGCATCCGCTTCGAACAGGTCCCGGTTGGCGGGAATCCCGAAGCGGTCGAACAGATCGACCTCGATGGGGATGCGTATGGTTTCCGGCAGGGTGATCTGTATCCCCCCGTCGAGGTCCGCGGGCGCCACCGGGCGGCCATTGACATCGACCCCCGGCTGATAGGCGACGTCGGGCGCCGGCTTATGCTCGACAAGCCGGTCGCAGTCGGCCCGGCTTATCGTTACCACCGGTGCGTCGTGCGCCACGGCGGGGGATGTGGCGGCGCCAATCAGCAGAAGGCAGGCCAAGATATGGCGAAGGATCATGGGTCGAGCTTCGGTCCAGGGGCTTAACAAAGGGCTAACAGCGGCGTCCGTGCGGCGGAGAAGATCCTCACCGGAAAAATATAGGGTGACGGGGGCGGCCACTTAGGGTAGGTTTTCTGTCCCTGTAAACGCGTCGTCAAAGCGACGCGACCCGAGTCCAGGGAGGAACCGCCAAAGGCGGTATGAGCGAGGCGAAAACGCCTCCACAAGAAACGCGTACAGGGCGGTCTAGCGTTGGCAAGTATCCCTTCGGGGGCTTGCCAATTTTTTTGCCCGGAATCTGGGAAAATATCTCTAGCCCGTTGTTATTCTAAGTGGAATCAGGTCGCTTTCAATCAAGTAAAAGGCGACTAGCCAGAGAACTGCGGCGATAACGCTGGTAATCGCCGCCTTGCGCCACAGCAGCGGCCTCTCGGGCGCGCTGGTGGCATGGCCGGGTTCGTGGGTGTCGGGAACCCGCACGCCCCACGGCAGGACGGCGAAGAGCACCGTCCACCAGATAATGACGTAAACCAGGATGCCGCTGAACCAGGTGATGGCCGTCGTCCTTCAGACCTGTTCGATTTCGATCAGGGTGCCGCAAAAGTCCTTTGGATGCAGGAACAGCACCGGTTTTCCATGGGCGCCGATCTTCGGCTCGCCATCTCCCAGGACCCGCGCGCCGGCCGCCTGCAAGGTATCGCAGGCAGCGGCGATGTCCGCCACCTCGAAGCATAGGTGATGGACGCCGCCGGCGGGATTGCGTTGCAGAAACCCGGCGATCGGCGAGTCCTTACCCAGGGGCCCGAGCAGTTCAATCTTGCTGTTCGGCAGGGTGACGAAAACCACCGTGACACCGTGGTCCGGCTGATCCATCGGCTCGGAAACATCGGCGCCAAGTACCTCCCGATACCGGGCCGCCGCCTGCGCCAAATCCGGCACCGCGATGGCCACGTGATTGAGCCGGCCGATCATGGGCCGCTCCGCCGGCGGACCGGGATCCCGCTCCACTTCGGCTGGCTGATCTTTTCCGCGTAGGAGTCGAACATAATATTGAAGCTCACACTGACCCGCAGCCGGTCGCTTTCGTTGCGCCCGACCGAGTGGACAAACCATGCCGGAAAGATAACCAGCCGGCCAGGCTTGACCGTCAACTGGTGCACCAGGGAGTTATACTTGTTGAGGCGCACCGCGCCGGGCGAAATGATATCCTGCTGCGGCCGCGGCTCGTGAAACGAGATCGTATCCGCTCCGTCCGCTACCTGCACATAATAAACGCCGCTGAGAAAGTTGTTCGGGTGCGTATGCGCCACATGAAATACGCCCGGCGGGCTCATGTTAGCCCAGCAGCCGGTGATCATGAACGAGTCGTAGTCGATTTCGATCTGGTCGAGAACGCCCTTGCACGCGCCGTTGATGATCCCGGTCAGCTCGTTGAATTCCTCGATCTCATGCAGGCGCTGCTCGGTCTGCCAGCTATGGTTGCCCGGCGGCAATTGCGGCCGCGGCGCCGTCATTTCATCGAGATCCTTCAGGAGTTTTTGATTAAGCCGTTGATATATATCTGGTTTCAGATCGTGGACCCAGACATATGTGGGAAAGAACGGGTGCACGGTGACGCGCTCGAACATTAGGCCCTCCCTGCCCTGCGCCAGCGGGCGCCGTTTCGTACCGACCGGATCGCCAAAACCCTATTTTTAAGGCGGGACCGAGTTAGTGCAAGCGCACCACGTGCACATTGGTGACCGGCTTCTTCCCCAGCATACGCGAAAAGGCGCGGCGCACCGCCAGCCGGGCGGTTTCCTTGACGGTCTCGTCGTCCCGCCGGTCGGCGGCGGGCAGCCGCCGTAGCACATCCGTCAGCGCCTCGATCACAATCGCCAGCTTGTCGTCCTCCTGCGTCTCGTCAAGCACGCCAGGCGCCGATACGATGGGCTGACCCTGGAACAGGCCATCACCGCCGATCACCAGGGTCACCGCCGCAGCGCCATTGTAGGCCAAGCGCTGGCGGGAGCGCAGCACCGTACTGTCAATCGGCATCAGGCGCGCGCCATCGAGAGCCAGATAGCCGGCGGTTACATGGTCGACGATTTGCGCCGGCGCCGGCGCCAGGCGCACCAGAGCGCCATTCTCGCCGACGATCTGCTGCGGCACCTGGCACGCCCGCGCCAGCCGGGCATGTTCGGCCAGATGTCGTGCCTCCCCGTGTACCGGGACCGCGATTTGTGGTCGCACCCACTGGTACATGCGGGCCAGCTCCTCGCGCGCCGGATGGCCGGACACGTGAACGTCGTGGTCGTCGGCGGTGATCACCTCGACGCCCTTGCGCGCGAGTCGGTTCTGCAGCGCGTGGATCGCCTTGTCGTTGCCTGGAATAATCCGCGAGGAAAAGATCACCGTATCGTCCGCTTCCAGGGCGATGCGGTTGTTCTCATCGTTGGCGATCCGCCACAGGGCGGAGCGCGGCTCCCCCTGGCTGCCGGTGCACAGCAGAAGCACCTCGTGGCGCGGCAGGTGGCTGACATCGTCCTCGGACACCAGCGGCGCCAGATCGCCCAGGTAGCCGGTATCCCGTGCCGCCTGATAGACCCGCAGCATCGAGCGGCCGACCAGGCACACCCGGCGCCCTGTGGCTTCGGCGATCTTGGCGGCGGTCTCGACCCGCGCGACGTTGGAGGAGAAACAAGCGACGGCGACCCGATTGCGCAACCCGGCAACCACGTCCATGAGCACCGTCCGCACCTCGGCCTCGGAGCCGGACTCGCCCTCGACCATGGCATTGGTGGAATCGCAGACCATGGCCAACACGCGCTCCTTGGACAGGGCACGCAGGGCCTTCTCGTCGTAGTTATCGCCGATCAACGGTTCCGGATCGAGCTTCCAATCGCCGGTATGCAGGACGGTTCCGGCGGCGGTGCGGATGACCAGGGCGTTCGGCTCCGGGATCGAGTGGGTCAAGGTGATCAATTCGACCTCGAAGGGCCCGACGGTGAAGCGCCCGGACAGCGGTACCTCGACCACCCGCACCTCCTCGTCGATCCCGGCTTCGATCAACTTCGGCTGCACCATGGCGGCGGTGAAGGCGGTGGCGTAAATCGGACAGCGCAGCCGCGACCACAGGTGACCGACGGCGCCAATATGGTCCTCGTGCGCATGGGTCAGGACCAAGCCGACCAATTGATCCCGCCGCGCCTCGATAAACGACGGATCGGGCATCAGCAGATCGACGCCCGGACGGGTGGCATCGGCGAACATGACGCCCAGATCGACCATCAGCCACGCACCGTCGTGGCCATAGAGATTCAGGTTCATGCCGATTTCGCCGGTCCCGCCCAGCGGCAGGAACAACAGCTCGTCGGCCGCCGGCCCTTTAGTCATGCGGCCGGCGCCGGCCGGTTGGCCCGATAGATCGTCAGCAGTCCACGCAGAGTCAAATCCTGGTCGATGACGTCGATGACGTCCGTCCCCTCGGCGAACAACGGGACCAGGCCGCCCGTCGCGATGACCTTCATGGCCCGCCCATCCTCGGCCTTGATACGCGCCACCAGACCCTCGATCAAACCGACGTACCCCCAATAAGCTCCTGATTCCATGGCCGGAATTGTGGCCTGCCCGATTACCTTCTGCGGCCGTTTGACGGCGATGCGCGGGAGTTTCGCGGCCGCGCGGTCGAGCGCCTCCAGGGACAGATTCAGGCCCGGCGCAATGACGCCCCCCTCATAGGCCCCATCCGCGCCGATCACGCCGAAGGTGGTCGCGGTGCCCATATCGATGACGATAAGCGGCCCGCCGTAACTTGCGAATGCCGCCACCGCGTCGACCAGGCGATCTTCGCCGACCTGCTCGGGTCGCTCGATACGCACCTCCAACCCCAAGTCGACCGCGGGATCGCCGATCATCAAAGGCTCGGTGTGAAAATAGCGGGCGCACAAGGATTTTAGCGCGAACTTCGTCGCCGGCACCACGTTGGCGATGATGGCGCTGTCGATATCATCCGGCGTCAAGTCCTGGAGGGTCATCAACTGGGTGAGCCAGACGGCATACTCATCGGCCGTCCGGCGCGGATCGGTCGACGCGCGCCAGCACCCGCGTTGCCGATCCATCTCGTCATAGACGGCAAACACGACGTTGGTATTCCCCGAGTCGATTGCCAACAGCATGGTCTGCCAATCCTCAGGCGGCGAACAGCACGTCGCCGGCGGTCACCACGCGCCGGCTGGCATCGGGTAACTCGAGGATCAGGGCGCCAGTCTCGTCCAAATCGCGAAACGTGCCGCGCAGCGTGTCTTTCGCCAGACGAACCTCGATCGCCTCACCGACGCCGTGGGCGTGGCTGAGCCAAGCCCGCCGGATGGGGGCGAAACCATCCTCGGTCCAGCGGTTGACCCAGGTCAGGAAGTGGCGGGAAAATGCCTCCAACAGCAACGCGTCGTTCACCTCCGGCCCGACGCTTTCGAAAATCAGATTGGTGGCCGGAAAGCGTGCATCGTCCGGATGGCTTTGTATGTTCACGCCGATGCCGAGGATGAGCCATTCCAGAGCACCGCCGGCCGCCGACTTCGACTCCAGCAGCAACCCGGCGACCTTGCGCTCGTGCACCAGGACATCGTTCGGCCACTTGTACGTCACCTCCAGCATCGGCGGGGCGATACTGCCGATTGCATCACCCATTGCCAGCGCCGCCACGAAGCCAAGTTGCGCGGCGTCGGCCAAAGGGCAATCGGGACGCAAAACCAGGGACAGGTAGAGGTTGCCGCGCGGGCTATGCCAGGTTCGGCCCTGGCGGCCGCGACCCTTGGTTTGCTCCTGTGCCCAGACGAGCGTTCCCTCATCCGCCCCCGCGTCGGCCAATATTTTGGCCTCGTCGTTGCTGCTCCCGACGCTATCCATCGCGATCAGCCGGTAGGCGGGCGGCAATTTGATGTCGGGCTGGCTCGCGGGGGCCGCGTTCATCCGGCAAAAAGCGCCGCCGCAGCCGCCGCCGCGCTGTCCAGAAGCGGTCCGGGAAAGACGAAGAACAATAGAATGGCCGCGCCGGTGGCGGTGAGAATCAAGGCCATCTCGCGGCCGATCGGCTGATCGAAGGAATCGCTCGGCTCGTCGAAGTACATGAGCTTGACGATGCGCAGATAGTAGAAGGCGCCGATCACGCTGCTGAGCACGCCGACAACCGCCAGCGTGTAAAGCCCCGCGTCGATGGCCGCCATGAAGACATAGAGCTTGCCGAAGAACCCGGCCAACGGCGGGATCCCGGCCATCGAAAACATGAAGATGGCGAACACCAATGCCAACATCGGATTGCTCTTGGACAGGCCCTTGAGGTCCACGATACTCTCGACCATCACGTCCTTGCGCCGCATGCACAGGATGCAGGCAAACGTGCCCAGGTTCATGAACAGGTAGATCGCCATGTAAATAATGACGCCGCGCACCCCGGTCTCGGTGCCCGCCGCCAGGCCGACCAGCGCGTAGCCGACGTGGCCGATCGAGCTGTAGGCCATCAGCCGCTTGATGTTCGTCTGGTTGATCGCCGCCAGGGCACCCAGAATCATCGAGGCGATCGAGACGAACACCAGGATCTGCTGCCACTGTCCGACGAACTCGCCGAAGGGTCCCATGATGACGCGGACGAGCAGCGCCATGGCCGCGACCTTCGGCGCCGTCGCGAAAAAGGCCGTGACCGGGGTCGGCGCGCCCTCGTACACGTCCGGGGTCCACATATGGAACGGCACTGCCGAGACCTTGAAGGCCAGCCCGGCGATCAGGAACACCAGACCGACGACCAGGCCGAGCGACGGCGCCTCGCCGGCGACCGTGATCTCGGCGAAGACCGACGCCAGGGCCTGAAAACTGGTGGTTCCCGCAAAGCCGTAGATCATCGAGGCGCCGTAGAGCAGCATGCCCGACGACAACGCGCCGAGGACGAAATACTTCAGCCCCGCCTCGGTCGAGCGCAGGCTGTCGCGGTGGAAGGCGGCGATGACATAGAGCGACAGGCTCTGCAGCTCCAGCCCGAGGTAGAGCGACATCAGATCATCGGCCGAGATCATCATCAGCATGCCAAGGGTCGCAAACAGCATGAGCACCGGATACTCGGGACGCAGCGCCTGCTCGCGCTCGAAATAACGCAGCGACATGATCATCGTCCCGGCGGATCCGACCAGGACCAGGGCCTTCATGAACAGGGCGAAACCATCGGCAACAAAAAGGCCACCGAACGCGCTGCCGCCCGTGCTGGGGCCCAGGACGAGCACCGCGAATATCACGACGAGGCCGGCAACCGCGAACATGAGGATCGACGGCGTCGCCTGATCGCCCCGGAAAACGCCGACCATCAGCAGAACGACCGCCAGGCCCGCGAGCAAAAGTTCCGGCAAGGCGATCATGACGTCGCTCGCGATCATCGCGCGGCCCCCATCATCGTCCCGGCCATAGGGCGGCCAGGGAGCCGCCGCCCGAGGCCGCCAGCGCACGCTCATGATCGGCAATCAGATTGCTGACCGAGGCGGAAAAGATCTCCAGGAACGAGACCGGATAGAGGCCCATCCAAAACACCAGGGCCACCAGCGGCGCAAAGACCAGGACCTCGCGCCGGTTCAAATCGAGGATCCCCTTGAGATCGGCCTTTGCCAGGGTGCCGAAGATCACCCGCCGGTAGAGGTAAAGCATATAGGCGGCGCCGAGAACCATGCCGCTGGCGGCCAGTAACGCGACCCAGGTGTTCACCTGGAAGGCGCCGACCAGCACCAGGAACTCGCCGACAAAGCCGCTCGTCCCCGGCAGGCCGACCGAGGCGAGCATGAAGATCATGAAGGTCAGGGCATAGGCCGGCATACGCTCTACCAGGCCGCCGTAGCGCGCGATCAGGCGCGTGTGCATGCGGTCGTAAACCACGCCGACGATCAGGAACAGCGCCGCCGAGACAACCCCGTGCGAAAGCATCTGGAAGAGCGCCCCTTCGACTCCCTGCTGGGTCGCCGTGAACGTCCCCAAGGTCACGAAGCCCATGTGCGCGACGGAGGAATAGGCGATGAGCTTCTTCATGTCCTCCTGCGCCAGGGCGACCAGGGACGTGTAGATGACCGCGACAATCGACAGGGTGAAGACGAACGGCGTGAAAAAGAGCGAGGCATCGGGCAGCATGGGCAGGGAAAAGCGCAAGAACCCGTACCCGCCCATCTTCAACAGCACCCCGGCCAGGATGACGGAGCCGGCGGTGGGCGCCTCGACATGCGCGTCCGGCAGCCACGTGTGCACCGGCCACATGGGGACCTTGACGGCGAAGGAGGCGAAGAAGGCCAGCCACAGCCACGGTTGCATCGCCTGCGGGAAATCGTACGCCAGCAGTGTCGGGATATCGGTGGTTCCGGCTTCGAAGTACATGGCCAGCAGGGCCAGGAGCAACAGCACCGAACCGGTCAGGGTATAGAGAAAGAACTTGAAGGCGGCGTAGACCCGGCGCTCGCCGCCCCAAATGCCGATGATCAAGAACATCGGGATCAGCACGCCCTCGAAGAACATGTAGAAGAGCACGAAATCGAGGGCGCAGAACATGCCGACCATCAAGGTTTCCAGCACCAGGAAGGCGATCATGTACTCCTTCACCCGGACCTTGATCGAGTCCCAGCTGGCGATGACGCAAATCGGCGTGAGCAGCGTCGAGAGCAGGACGAACAGCACCGAAATTCCGTCCACGCCCAAGTGATAGGAAATGTTGTATTCGGGGATCCATTCCGCCTTCTCGACAAACTGGAAATTGGCGGTACCGCGCTCGAACCCAAACCACAGGGATAGGGAGACCACGAAGGTAATCAGCGACGTCCACAGCGCCACGTAACGCGCGTTGCGCGAAACCACGTCCGGCTCGCCGCGGATGAACAGGATGAACAGGACCCCGACCAGCGGCAGGAATGTCACCAGGGACAGGATCGGCCAACTGCTCATGTCCGCCTCACCCGACCTGATTGAAAAGATACCAGGTGATCAACCCGACGACGCCGATCAGCATGGCAAAGGCATAGTGGTAGAGATATCCGGTCTGCAGGCGGCTGACCCGCCGGGCCAAATCGCGGGTCGCCGCGGCCACGCCGTCCGGCCCCACCCCGTCGATCACCGACCCATCGCCCGAGCGCCACAAATTCGCCCCCAGGATTCGCGCCGGCCGCACGAAAATCGCATCGTAGAGTTCGTCGAAATACCACTTGTTGAGCAGGAACAGATAAAGTGGCCGGAACCGCGCCGCCAGCGCCCTCGGCCAATCCGGGCGCAGCATGTACATCACATAGGCCAGGCCGATGCCGGCGACCGCCATGACCAGCGGGATAACCTTGACCCATCCGGGGACGTGGTGCCCCGCCTCGATCGCATCGTTGCC
>JAJFGI010000359.1 GCA_021776215.1 Kiloniellaceae bacterium
CGGTCAATTCCGGGCGGACCTATCGCTGCTCGGCGACATTCCCGAGGGTGTCCAGGTTGACAGTCTGGCCGACCTGTTGGCCCGCGACCCGGGGGCGGTGGAGGCCCATCTGGGGCGCCTCGGCGTCGGCACCGCGCAGCCGATGCTGGCCCTCAACACGGCCTTGATGCGCGACGGCTTGGTCCTGCACATCGGCGCCGGGGTCACGGTGCCCATGCCCATCGAGGTGATTTACATCGGCGCCGCGCCGGAGGCGCCGCGCGCCTTCCACCCGCGCAACCTGATCGTCCTGGAGCCGCGCAGCCGCGCCACCATCATCGAGCACCACGCGGGATTGGGCCCCGGCGGCTATCTGGCCAACAGCGCCAGCGAAGTCTTGGTCGGCGCCGGGGCGAAACTGCACCATTACAAGGTGCAGGCCGACGACGCCGATGCGTTTCACATCGCCACCAGCCACGTGCGCCTGGAGAAAGACGCCGTCTACGACAGCTTCACCTTGGCGACCGGTGCCCGGCTGTCGCGCCACGAGATCAGCGTGCGTTTGGCGGATACCGGTGCCGAGTGCCACCTGAACGGGGCCTACATGCTGCGCGGCGAGCAGCACTGCGACATCACCACGACCATCGAGCACGAGGCGCCGCACACCTCCAGCCGCGAGATGTTCAAGGGGGTCATCGACGACAAGGCCCGCGCCGTCTTCCAAGGCCGCATCGTCGTGCATCCACACGCCCAGAAATCGGACGGTCATCAGCTCAGCAAGGCCCTTCTCCTCTCCGACCGGGCCGAGATCGACGCCAAGCCGGAGCTGGAGATCTACGCCGACGACGTGAAGTGCAGCCACGGCGCCACCGCCGGCGATCTCGATCACGCGGCGCTGTTCTACCTGCGCTCGCGCGGCATTCCGGAGGCCGCGGCCCGGCACATGCTGATCGAGGCGTTCCTCACCGATACCATCCGGCGCATCGCCACCGAAGGCCTGTGCCCGGCCCTGATGGCCAGTGTCGGCGCCTGGCTGTCGCATGCCGCCCAGCGGGACACGCCATGACCCACGCCGCCGCAAACCGCCTTGCCGCCGCCCCGGGCGACAACTCGGCCGCCGCCTTCGATGTGGCCCGGGTGCGCGCCGATTTTCCCATTTTGACCCAGGAAGTGTTTGGGAAGCCGCTGGTCTACCTGGATTCGGCGGCCAGCGCGCAGAAGCCCCGGCAGGTGATCGAGGCCATGAGCCACGCCTACGAGACCTGCTACGCCAACGTACACCGCGGCGTGCACCGGATGAGCCAGCTCACCACCGATGCCTTCGAGAGCGGGCGCGAAAAAGTCGCCGGTTTCCTCAATGCCGGCAGCGCCGACGAGATTGTCTTCACCCGCAACGCCACCGAGGCCTTCAACCTGGTCGCCAGCTGCTTTGCCAGCGCCAAGCTGGCGCGCGGCGACGAAGTGGTCATCTCCACGTTGGAGCACCATGCCAATATCGTGCCCTGGCAACTGGTGCGCGACCGGCTGGGTATCGTCCTGCGCATCGTGCCCATCGATGACGACGGCAACTTCCTGCTCGACGATTACGAGGCATTGCTCGGGCCGCGCACCAAGCTGGTGGCGGTCACCCATGTCTCCAATGACCTGGGGACCGTGGTACCGATCAAGCAGGTCATCGATCTGGCGCACGCGCGCGGTATCCCGGTGCTGGTCGACGGCTGTCAGGCCGTGCCGCACATCAAGGTGGATGTGCAGGCCCTCGATGCCGACTTCTATATCTTCACCGGGCACAAGCTCTATGGGCCGACCGGCATCGGCGTCCTCTACGGCAAGAGCGCGTTGCTGCGTGAGTTGCCGCCCTACCAGGGCGGCGGCGAAATGATCAGCTCGGTGACATTCGAGAAGACCACCTTCAAGGACCCGCCGCATCGTTTCGAGGCGGGCACGCCGCCGATCGTCGAGGCCATCGGCCTGGGCGCGGCCATCGACTACGTGGCGAGCCTGGGGCACGAGGCCATCGCCGCGCACGAGACCGGCTTGCGCGGCTATGCGGAGGCGCGCTTGACCCAGGTGGCGGGCCTGCGCCTCGTGGGAACGGCGCGCGAGAAGGCCAGCATCGTCAGCTTCGTCATGGACAACGCCCATCCGCACGATATCGGCACCATCGTCGACCGGGCCGGCGTGGCCGTGCGCACCGGGCATCACTGCGCCCAGCCCCTGATGCAGCGCCTCGGCGTCGCGGCGACGGCGCGCGCCTCCTTCGGCCTGTACAACACCCGCGAAGAAGTGGATGTGCTGGCCCAAGCCCTCGAGTCCGTACACGAGTTATTTGGTTGAGTGA
This sequence comes from Kiloniellaceae bacterium, assembly GCA_021776215.1. GTDB lineage: Bacteria > Pseudomonadota > Alphaproteobacteria > Kiloniellales > J153 > JAJFGI01. The sequence continues at coordinate 2,321 of JAJFGI010000359.1, forward strand.
AATGTTGGACGATCTGCGCGAGCTTTATCAGGAAGTCATCCTCGATCACGGCCGTAACCCGCGCAACCTGCGGAAGCCGCCGGAGGCGAACCGGCATGCGCACGGGCACAACCCCATGTGCGGCGATTCGGTGGTGGTGCACGCCACCGTGGACGACGCCGGGGTTATCCGCGACGTGGCGTTCGAGGGCCGCGGCTGCGCCATCTCGGTCGCCTCCGCCTCGCTCATGACCGAGGTGCTCAAGGGCAAGTCCCAGGCCGAGGCCCAGGCCCTGTTCGAACAATTCCATGACATGTGCACCAAGGACGGGACCCAGGCCGGCGACCCGGACAACGAGGAGTTGGAGCGTCTGCAGGTCCTGGCCGGGGTGCGCGAGTTCCCCATGCGGGTTAAATGCGCCACCCTGGCCTGGCATACGTTGAACGCGGCCATGGCCGGCGGCGACGAGGTGACCACGGAGTAGGACGGTAATGAGCATGGATCACGGTGAGGACTTCAGCGGGTTCGGGTCGGCCCCGCAACCCGAATTCACGGCCAAGGCGGGCACGCCCATCGACCCGGCAGCGACGCCAGTGGCGGCGGAATCGGCGGTGATCGCTGCCCTGGAGACGGTCTACGACCCGGAAATCCCGGTAAACCTTTATGAACTGGGCCTGATCTACGATATCACGATTGCCCCGGACGGCTCGGTGGCGATCGAGATGTCGCTCACGGCGCCGGGATGCCCGGTGGCCGGCGAGATGCCCGGCCAGGTCGCCGAGGCGGTGGCCGCGGTCCCCGGCGTCGGTGAAGTGGCGGTGCGCCTGGTCTGGGACCCCCCGTGGACCCCGGAGCGTATGTCGGAAGACGCTCGGCTCGCATTAGGGATGTTCTGAGACTATATTAGAGGGGTGCCCCGGCCTTCGGGCGCGGGCACCGATGTGGAAAGGCTGGAAGCGACACCGTCATGATGGGCCAAATGATTACGATCACGGATACCGCCGCTGACCGGGTGCGGCAGCTTATGTCGCGCAGCGAAAAGCCCGTCCTTGGCTTGCGCGTTGGCGTCAAGTCGCGCGGCTGCTCCGGCATGAGCTATTTCGTCGAGTATGCCGAGGAGCAGCGCAAGTTCGAGGACGTGGTGGAAAGCAAGGGGGTCAAGATCTTCATCGACCCGACGGC
>JAJFGI010000360.1 GCA_021776215.1 Kiloniellaceae bacterium
CTGCCGAAACGGCCGTGGCAGAAGGAGCATGTGCCGAACATGACTGGTACGGCCGCTGCGTACCGGCCGTCGGGACACACCCTGGTCGGCGGCAACCGCGCCAAGGGAACGGGTGATTATGAGGCCTGGACGCCGGACTGACGCGGCCGCGCCCGGGCAGCTAGAAGAGGATCCGCATGCATAGAAACGTCATCGAAACCGTGATGGGCGGCGTCGTTCTGCTGGTCGCCGCCGGCTTCGTGTATCTCGCATTTCAAAGCGGGTCCGTGGGCAACGGGTCCGGCTATCTAGTCACCGCCGAGTTCGACAATGCGTCCGGCCTGACGACCGGTAGCGAGGTGCGCATGTCCGGGGTCAAGGTCGGGACCGTGATCAGCCAGCGCCTGGACCCGAAAACCTACTTCGCCGTTGTGACCTTCAGCATCGCGGAAGCGATTAAGCTGCCGAGCGACACCTCGGCGCGCATTCTGGCCGACGGCTTGTTGGGCAGCAATTTCGTGGCGCTGGAACCGGGCGGCGAAGAGAATACCATCGCCCCGGGTGGTCGGATCAACTTTACCCAGGGCTCGATCAACGTCGTCGACCTGCTCGGCCGCTTCATCTTCAGCGCCGCCGAGACCGCCGGTCAGACGAACAAGTGATCGTTGCCGTTGCGGTGGCCGATCGCGCCACCTAAGTCTGTGGTTACGTTTCCGCATCTATCATGCTGACGGAGGGTTGCCCGATGCCCCCATCGGACCGTGACCGGTTCGAGCCGCCCACCTGGCTGTCACCGCAAGGCCAGCCGGTGTCCTGCCGCGAAAAGATCAAAGTTCTGAACGAGAATCTCGAGGAAATTCGGCAGATGTGTCAGGACGCGCTCGAGGACGGGATTCTGATGGACTGCGACGAGGCGCAACTGCGCACGACTCTGCACCGGTTGGTGGACCTGCTGGACAATCCCTACACCGGCCGCAAGGCGGACTGACCTGGTGTCCGCTATCCGAGCATTGGGGTTACGGCTATCTAGGCAAGGGGTGCTGAGGCCCGGAGGCGCTTGCCTGGCCCTCCTGGCCCTTCTGGCGGTGCTCCTGAACTGGCCGGCAGCCATCCGGGCGCAGGTTGATACCGGCGTCGCCGTGGAGTCGACCGACCCCGCCCCAGCCAGCGGCGACGCGCCGGCAGAGCCCATGCGGGCGATTCTGCAGGGCTTGGACAAGACAACGGCCCGCGTCTCCACGGTCGAGGTGCCGGTCGGGGACATTGCCCGGTTCGGCACTCTGGAAATCGTTGCCCGCGCCTGCCAAAAGAAGCCGCCGACCGAACCGCCGGAAAGCGCCGCTTTTCTGGAGATCACGGATGTACGCCCGGATTCGCCCGCCGTGCGGATCTTCAGCGGCTGGATGTTCGCCTCGACTCCGGCGCTGTCGGCTCTCGAGCATCCCGTTTACGATATTTGGGTGATCGATTGCCGCAAGGGGGAGGCCGCCAGCCCGCCCGCGGACGTGGAGCCGGAACCCTTGCCGGTCCCCGACGAGTCCGGCGAGATTCCAGAGGATTCCGAGGCCGCGCCGGCTGACTAAACTGACTTACACGCATAAGTAGTAATTTTTAACTATTTATCCGTAAGCGTTGTGTAAGAAATTAACAACGCTTGAACCCTAGTGTTTTGAAAGCAGCTAAACAGACGAAGAAATTCATGGTTGGGCAGAGCAATTCTCGGCAGGAGCTTGAGACCGAAGGCGTTTCGGCGCCGGAGGGGTCGACTCATGCGCGTACCCTGGCGAAGCTCGTGCGCGGCAAGAACATCCATGAAGACACCCTGCTCGCCACCGACTACCTCAACCATTTCAACGAGGTCATCATGCTTGTCGGGATGGTCCCGGACATGCCGGACTGCCTGGCCGACGTCAAGGAGTGGGCGCCGAAGACCTACGAAGATCATTTTCGCGAAAGCGCCTTCGCCGACAAGGACCTGGCGATTTTGGCCTATGAAAACGCGCCACCTCGCTTCCGTGTTCCCTTCGACAGCACCATCGCGCAGATGAACGACATGGTCGCCGCCGGGGTCTCGCGCATCGAAAAGGCCTTGGACGAAGGCAATCCCGACAAGGTCGCGGACATCGTTCTCCATGTCTCGCGAAACCTGCAACGCTTCGTGGACACAGCCAGTGCCATCATCCACGGTGCGGAGAGCACGATGGACCAAGCCGAAATCGACAAGATGCTGCAATCGTAGGCGGCCGCGCCTGGTTCTACCGGCTCAGAAACGAGCCGATCTCCAAATCGCTGATTTCTATAGGGAAACTTGCGCGCGTGGTCAGCGCCTGGCTGAGCTGTGTGCGGTATGTGTCGCGGGGTATTTCGATCACGCCGAAGCGCTCCAGGTGAGGGGTGGCGAACTGGGTATCGAGCAGGCTGTACCCGCCCTTGTCCAGGCGCATCACCAGGTGCGCCAGGGCCACCTTGCTGGCATCGGCTTCGCGGCTGAACATGCTCTCGCCAAAAAAGGCGGCGCCGAGGGCGACCCCATACAGGCCGCCGACCAGTTCGTCGCCCAACCAGCATTCCACCGAATGGGCAAAGCCGGCTTGGTGCAGCTCGACGTACAATTTCTCGATGGCCGGGTTGATCCACGTGTCGGGCCGGTTCGCCTTGGGCTCGGCACACAGACGGATGACATCGGCGAAGGCGGTGTCGCAGCGGACATCGAAGTCCTTGCGCCGCACCCGCCGCCTCAGCTTACGCGGCATGTGGAAGCGGTCCAGCGGCAGGACGCCGCGGACTTCCGGGTCGATCCAATGCAACTCCGGATGATCGCGCCCTTCGGCCATGGGAAAAATCCCGATGGCATAGGCGCGCAGCAGCAAATCCGGTGTCAGTCGCATGACGGCAGTCTAGTCATGTGCGGCGCTCAGGACCCCGGGCGGTGTGGCTCCCCTCCGGCAACAAAGCGCTCCAGCCAATGGATATCATACTCGCCGTTGATGAAGTCATTGGCAACAATCAGGCGTTGATGCAGGGGAATCGTGGTCTTCACGCCACCAATGACGAACTCCTCCAAGGCCCGGCGTAGGCGCATCAGGCACTCATTGCGGGTCTGCCCGTGGACGATAAGCTTGGCGATCAGGCTGTCGTAGTAGGGCGGCACCCGGTAACCGGCATACAGCCCTGAATCGACACGCACCCCAAGGCCTCCGGGGGCGTGATAATCGGTGACCAGGCCGGGCGAAGGGAGGAAAGTCACGGGATCCTCCGCATTGATCCGGCACTCGATGGCGTGGCCGGAAAAATGGACATCCTCCTGCCGCAGGCTCATGGGCAACCCGGCGGCGATGCGGATCTGCTCGCGCACCAGGTCGATTCCGGTGATCGCCTCGGAGATCGGATGCTCGACCTGCAGGCGGGTATTCATCTCGATGAAGAAGAATTCGCCGTTCTCGTACAAAAACTCGACGGTCCCGGCGCTGCGGTAGCCCAGACGGCGCAGAGCGTCGGTGACCCGGGTGCCGATGGCGGCGCGCACCTCGGCATTCAGGGCCGGCGAGGGCGCCTCCTCGAGCAGCTTCTGGTGCCGCCGCTGCAGCGAACAGTCGCGCTCGCCCAGATGGATCACATTGCCCTGGTCGTCGGCCAGGACCTGCACCTCGATATGCCGCGGCCGATCCAAGTATTTCTCCAGATAGACGGCGTCATACCCGAACGAGGCCTTGGCTTCGGTGCGGGCTTGGGTGAGGGCCTCGAACAGCTCGCCCTGGACGCGCGCCACCTTCATGCCGCGGCCGCCGCCGCCGGCGGCCGCCTTGATGAGAATCGGATAGCCGATGCGCTCCGCCACTTGCGCCGCTTCGGCATTCGACGTGATGGCGCCGTTGGAGCCCGGCACGACCGGCAGGCCCAAGCTGTCGGCCGCCTGTTTGGCGGCGACCTTGTCACCCATCAGGCCGATGTGCTCGGGTTTGGGGCCGATGAAGACAAGACCATGCTCCTCGACCATGGTGGCGAAATCGGCATTCTCCGACAAGAAACCGACGCCGGGATGAATTGCGTCCACCCCGGTGATCGTGGCGGCGGACAGGATGGCCGAGGCGTTCAGGTAGCTGTCTTTACTTGGCGGCGGGCCGATGCACACGCTCTCGTCGGCCAAGCGCACATGCATGGCCTCGGCGTCCGCCGTAGAATGTACGGCGACGGTCTGGATGCCCATTTCGCGGCAGGCACGGTGGATTCTGAGCGCGATCTCGCCCCGGTTGGCGATGAGAACCTTGTCGAACATGCTGCCGGTGCCGGCGGCTTATTCGATGATCAGCAACGGCTCGCCGAACTCGACCGGCTGACCGTCCGTGACCATGATCCGCGTGACCTTGCCGGCGGCGGGGCTGGCCAGGGGGTTCATTACTTTCATGGCCTCGATGATGAGCAGGGTTTGCCCCTCGCTGACGGTGTCGCCAACTTTGACGAACGGCGGCGATCCTGGTTCAGAGGCGGTGTAGACGGTGCCCACCATAGGCGATGTCACGGCACCCGTGGGCACGACCTCTATGGACGGCGCGGTGCCCGGCATCGGCACCGCGGCCGGTTGTGGTGCCGTCGGCATCCAAGCGGCAACCGGCGCCTCCTGCCGGCCGACGCGAATGCGCTGGCCATTGGCCTCGTACTCGATCTCGCTCAGCCCTGTTTCCTCGAGCAACGCGGCCAAGCGGCGAATCAAATCGTCGTCGGGTTTGAATTTTCCCATCATTTACCCCGGCGATCGGCCAGCAGCGCCGCCATCGCCTCCAAAGCCATAAGGTATCCTTGAACCCCGAAGCCGCAGATCACCCCCTCGGCGGCGCGCGACACGTAAGATTGCCGGCGGAAATCCTCGCGCTTGTGCGTGTTCGACAGATGCACCTCGATCACCGGCAGCCCGACGGCCAGTAGTGCGTCGAGGATGGCCACCGAGGTGTGCGTGTAGGCGCCTGGGTTCAGGACAATGCCGGCGGCGCCGTCGCGCGCCTCCTGGATCCAGCCGACCAGCTCGCCTTCGGCATTGGACTGGCGGCAGTCCGCGGTCAGGCCAAGCGCCTTGGCGCGCTTGCGGCACTGCGTCTCGATGTCGGCCAGCGTCGTGGTCCCATAAATCTCGGGCTCCCGCGTGCCCAGCAGGTTGAGATTGGGGCCATTGAGAACTAGGACCTTTGGCGATTTGGCCACGAGATTGCGTTCCCCCCGCCGTCTTTTCCCCACCGTCACTGGGCGAAAGCGTTAACACAGGCCGGCGCGGCCGCGCAATCCGCGTCTCCCGCGAGCCCTGTGACATGGCATATGGACGATTGCCCCTAGCTCGCCCGGGCCCGTGCCTCGGCAATGAGCTGCCGCAAGGTCTCGGCGTCGATGGCGCCGGGGACCAGGGTGCGGCCGATGACAAAGGCGGGTGTGCCCCGGATTCCAATCATCTCCGCCAAGGCGATGTTGCGGGCCAGCGCTTCGTCGACGTCCTTCGCCTGCATGTCCCGGCGCATACGCGGCACATCGAGGCCGACCTGTCCCGCCACCGTATCGATATGAGCATCGCTCATGTCGCCGGGTTGCGTCATCAAGGCGAAATGGAAGGCCTCGTATTTGTCCTGCTTGGCGGCGGCCAGCGCGGCGCGGGCGGCTTGCTCCGATAGCGGCCCGAGGATGGGGAACTCCTTCATCACCAAGCGCACGTTGCCGTCGTCGGCGATCTCGTCACGGAGCATCCCGGCCACGCTCTTGCAGTAGGGGCAGCGGTAGTCGAAGAACTCGACCACCACCACGTCGCCCTCCGGGTTGCCCAGCACCGGCGTTGCCGGGTCCTGGGTCAGCTCGCGGTGGCGCTGGCCGATGGCCTGTTGACGCAACTCCTCCTCGGCGAGCCGCTGCCGTTGCTGGAATTCGGTCAGGGCTTCGACCAGCACTTCCGGGTTGGCGAGCAGGTAGTCGCGGACGACGCGCTCGATGCCCTGCACCTGATCCGCCGAGAAGCCGCCCGGCAGGCTTTGCTCCTGCGCCTGTGCCGGTCCCGCCAGCACGCCGAGGGCAAGCCCCGCAGCGAAGGCCGCCGCAAGACCCGTGCGCCCTAACGCACGCCACGGTGCCAATCTACCCAGTCGCATCGAAACCTCCGTGGTACCAAGGCGTTAGACGCCGGGGCTCAACCGGCCGATGGGCCTACGCCGAGAGCCTCAGAGTCGCCCGCGGGCGCGGCGATGTCAATTGCCGCCGGGATGGGGCGTGTGCCTACCCTGACCCCATTCCGGCGAGTTGCCAAATTTCCCGGGCATCCGTAGACTGCGGCGCCCTCCGATCTCCGGCGTTCCGCACGAACCATATTGGCCGAGAACCTAGCATAGTGTTTGGAACGCGACAGCGGCACGGCCGCAAGCCACGCTTGAGCGAGCGGCTATTCCGGCGATTCGTCTTCAAGTACTTCGCGCAAAACCTGCTCGTCGATCTGCAGCTTCAGGCCAAGCGAGAGAGCCTGGACTACATCAACGCGCACATGATGCATTGCATGGTGCTGCCGTCTCGCTGGGCCCTCCTGCGATACGCCCTGAGGCAGGCAAGGTCCGAGGGGTTGATTCTGGAATTCGGCGTCTATAAAGGCGACAGCCTACGCGCCATCGCTGACTGGTCGGGTCGGCCGGTGCACGGCTTCGACTCCTTCGAGGGCTTGCCCGAGGATTGGACCGGCACCGCCGAGCTGCGGGGTAAATTCGATGCCCGAGGCCGCTTACCCAAGGTTCCCGCGAATGTGACGCTCCACGCCGGCTGGTTCGACCGCACGCTGCCGCCGTTCCTTGCCGGGCATCCGGAATCAGTCGCCGTCCTCAACATCGACTGCGACATCTACTCCTCGACCAAGACGATCTTCGATGCCCTCTCCGGGCGCATCGGTCCGGGCACGATCGTGAGTTTCGACGAATATTTTAACTATCACGGCTGGCAGCAGCACGAATTCAAAGCCTTCCAGGAATACGTGCAGGCGCACGGCGTGCGGTACGAATACCTGGGCTTTACCGCGAGCGGCGGCACCATCGTTCTGCGCATCCTGGAAACGGGAACCACGCCGGGCCCGGTTCCGCCAGCTTAGGTCGCTCTATTCTTTTTCGTCGGCCAAGCGGCTGGCCAGTTGCTCGATATCGCCGGCACGCAGCCAGCCGGGGGTGTTTGCCGCGAGAATCTTCTTCGCCCGGGCGGCCTGGTCGCGCGCTTCCGGGGCGTGACCGCGCGCCAGGGCGCTTTCGGCCAGCGAGAGCGCGGTCATGCCGATGTCGCCGGCCCGCCCATGCACGATGGCGGCCAGGCGCCAGGCGAAGGCGTTGCTGGGCTCTTGACGCAATGTTTTCGCCAAGTGCCTGAGGGCCAATTGATCGGTCGCCGGATCATTGAGTTCGATCTGGGCCTGAGCCAGTGCCAGGGCAATCTGCGGCGAGTCGGGCAGAATCGCCGCGGCTTTCTCGTACTCCGGAACCGCCGCGGCCACCTTTCCGGACTCGAACAGGATCTGCGCCTTCAGCTCATAGAAGTATGGATCGTCGGGATGCTCGACCAACAAGGCGTCGGTCAGCTCGATTCCTCTCTGCATATCGCCGCTGCGATAGTTTGCGATCGCGCGGGCGTATTGCGCCGGCAGGCTCATGTCGGTTTCCGGATAGCGCCGGAGCACCTGGTCCATGGGCTGCAGGAAGCCGATCAACTTGGCCTGCATGCGCTTGTGCATGGCGACCAGTTCCGGGTCCGCCGGAGTCGACCCATAGCGCGACCTGCGCAACTGATCGTCCAGGAACCGGATACGCTCCTGGGTCAGGGGATGGCTGCGCAGGTACGGGTCCTGATTGGAGCTGTAAAGCACCTCCTGACCGCTGACCAGGCGCATGAAGTCCAGCAGACCTTTCGGCGATTGCCCCGTCCCGTTGAGCAGCCGGACGGCGATGTCGTCGGCGGCGGATTCCTGCGTCCGGCTATAGCTCAGGAGCCCCTTCAGGGCGATATCCTGGCCGCCCGAGATAACGGCTTGGGCTACCTCCGGCCGGCCTGTCGCCAGCGCCGCCCCGAGGCCGATGATATAGGACGCGATGACGCTCTTGGTGCTCTGCCGAATGCTTTCCCCGCGCGTGGCCGCGTGACCGGCGGCAATATGGCCCGTTTCGTGGGCGATCACGCCGATGATCTCGAGCGGATCTTCGGCCCGCATCAAGGTGCCGGTGTGGATGAACATGTTCTGCCCACCCGCCACAAAGGCGTTGAGCCGCGGGTCTTCAACCAGATAGACGTTGATATCCTTGGGACTTAGCCCCGCCGCCTGGAACAGTGGCGTGGAATACAAGCGGATGATATTTTCGATCTCCGCGTCGCGGATCAGGCGGATTTGCTGCGCAGCCACGTGGCCTGGCATTATCGCTGCCAGGACCAGCATAATAACCGCAAGCAGGGAGGCACGTCGTTTGCGCACAGGTCAGCTTTCGTCCGGTTTCTATACAGGTAACAGCGGCAGGGCGCCGTTTCAATGTATCAGACCGGGGATTTCGATCCTGGTGCTGGCTGCGGGCCTGCTGCTTGCCGCCTGTGGCACCACCGAGGAAACGGACGGATTCACGCCCGTTTCGGGCTTTGCCGGCATTGTCGCCGCGGACGAACCACGAGCTGCCGTGGTCGGCCGCGAAGTGCTCGGCCTCGGCGGATCGGCGGTGGATGCGGCGGTTGCCATGTATTTCACCATGGCGGTGACCCTGCCCTCGCGCGCCAGCTTGGGCGGGGGCGGCGTCTGCGTCGCCTTCGACGGCGCCAGAAAGCAGGGCCAAGCCATCGAGTTTCTGCCCCGGGCCGCGGCGTCCGGGGGCATCGTTCCCTCCGGGATGCGGGCCATGGCGGTGCTCCATGCCCGCCACGGCATTCTCCGCTGGGAACAGCTGCTGACCCCGGCCGAGGCCCTGGCGCGGTTCGGCCACGCCGTCAGCCGGGCGTTTTCCGAGGATCTGGCGGCCGAGGCCGAGCGGATCGCCGCCAACCCGGAGCTCATGCGGCTGTTCATGGCCCGCAGCGGCCGCCTGGCGCGCACCGGGGATAGAATCATCCAGACCGAGCTGTCCGCGGTGCTCAGCGGTATCCGGCAAAAAGGGGCCGGCTATTTGCATAGCGGCCCGTTCGCCCGCCGGCTGGCCGATGCCTCCAGCGCCGTCGGCATGCCTTTGAGCATCGACGACGTGCGCGATTCGTTGCCGCGGATCGTCGACGCCGTCGCCGTCCCCGCCGGCAAGGACGTGGCATTCTTTGCGCCGCCGCGGGCGACCGGCGGTGTCGTTGCGGCGCAGATCTGGGAAGCCTTAACCAACGTCGAGAGCTTCGGCGGCGCCGACGATGCGCGCCTGCACGCCTTTGCCGAGGCGTCGGCCCGTGCCTTCGCGCAGCGTGCCGCCTGGATGGCCCCGGACGGGAGCAGCCGCGAACCCGCGGCCGATCTCGTCGCCGCCGGGAGGGTCGGGACCATGATGGCCGGCTACGACGGCAGCCGCCACACGCCCGCCGAGACGTTCTCGCCGCCGCCGCGGGAAATCTCCTCCGGCTCGCCGTCGGCGGGTTTCGTGGCTGGCGACCGGTACGGGAATGCCGTCGCCTGCACCTTCACCATGAACCGCGCCTTCGGGGCCGGCCGCGTTGCCGAGGGCACGGGGATTCTACTGGCGGCGCCGCCACGCTCGCCGAACGATGGGTCTAATGTGCTATCGGCGGTCATCGTCGGCAATGTTCGGACCGGCACTTTGCGCTTTGCGGGCACGGGTGCCGGCGGTGCCCAAGGGGCGACGGCGCTGGCGCGCGTCATGCTGGAAACGCTGGATCGGGACCAACCTCTGGCGACGGCGATCGCGGCGCCGCGAGTGCATCACGGCGGCGCCCCGGACGAGCTGCTGCTGGAGCCCGGCATCGATGCCGGTACACGCGCCGGGCTGCGGGACCGGGGGTATACGCTGCGCGAGGCGCCGGGCCTGGGCCGCGTGAATGCCTTCTACTGCGCCAAAGGACTGCGCGGCTCGGAGGAAGACTGCGACGTCGCAGTGGACCCGCGCGGCGCCGGCCTTGCCAGCACGGCTCAGTAGGGCGACGGCACGTCATGCCGCTGAAGGTCGCCAAGCGGGGGAACGTCCCGCCATTCATCGTCATGGATGTGATGCGCGCCGCCAACGAGCGTGCCGCGGCGGGGGCCACCGTCTTGCATCTGGAGGTCGGACAGCCGGGCACGCCGGCGCCGCGACCGGTCGTCGATGCGGCGAAGCGGGCCTTGGAGCTGGACAATATCGGCTATACCGAGGCCTCCGGCCGGCCGTCGCTGCGCCGGCGTATTGCCCGGCATTATCACGACCGCTATGGCGTCGACATCGATCCGGCGCGGATCATGGTGACGTCGGGATCGTCCGGCGGTTTTCTGCTCTCGTTCCTGGCCTGCTTCGATGCGGGCGACCGGGTGGCGCTGGCGGCGCCGGGATATCCCGCCTATCGGAATATCCTCTCGGCCCTGGGCGTCGAACCGGTCTTGCTGCTGACCGAGTCCGAGCACCGCTTTCAACCGACCCTCGAACTCATTGATCAGGCGACGGCACAGGGCGGTCGGCCGCTCGATGGTCTAATCGTCGCCAGCCCGTCGAACCCTACCGGGACCATGCTTGGCCGCGCGGAGCTGTCGCGCTTGATCGAAGGTTGCCGTGCGCGTGGCATCCGGGTGATCTCCGACGAGATCTACCATGGGATCACCTACGGCGAGCCGGCGGTCTCCGCGCTCGAGCTGGGCGACGACGCGGTTATCGTCAACAGCTTCTCGAAATATTTCTCGATGACCGGTTGGCGCCTCGGCTGGCTGGTGCTACCGGAGGAGCTGATCCGTCCGGTCGAATGCCTGGGGCAGAACCTGTTCATCTCGCCGCCCACGGTGTCGCAATATGCCGGGGAGGCAGCATTCGATTGCGGTCCCGAGGCGGATGCGTACGTGGCAGCCTACGCGCGCAGCCGCGCCTTACTGCTCAAGGAGCTTCCAGACGCCGGGTTCGACCGGCTGGCGCCCGCGGACGGGGCCTTTTACATTTATGCGGACGTGCGTCACCTCAGCAATGACAGCGAGGCGTTCTGTCGCCGCATGCTCGCCGAAACCGGTGTGGCCAGCACCCCAGGCACCGATTTCGATCCGCAGCGCGGCAACGGCTATGTGCGCTTCTCCTTCGCCGCGGCTGAAACCGAGATTGCCGAAGCCGTGCGTCGCCTGCGCGCGTGGTCGTGACGCGGCGACGGCCGCCGAGTAACGGTTTTAGGAAACGTCCCGGTCCCAATATCTCAAGCTTCGGCACTGCCCGATAAAGGACAAGACGTCTTTTTTGCCGGAGAGACGCACACAGCCGTCATCGGGCGCATCCGAAAGCCCGGCTGCGTCGAAAAGGTCTAGGGCAGCGTCGCTGTAGGCGATGTATTTCTTGTGCCGGAACGCATCCGTAAGAAACGCACGGGCGGCGGGTTCGTGACACAATGTCGCCGCGTGATCGCTCGAGGGGAGGATCGCGACCGCATCGAAGAGAACGGACGGCCCGCCAGCAATCTGCTCGTTCACCTCGATCGATGATCCTTCTGAATCGGTTACGCCGCCGACGGTGGGGGCGATGATGGCAAGCTCGGCACCCTCTTCCTTGAGAGCCTTCCGCAACGCATTGAGAAGTTTGGCATCAACCCCATCTGTGACCAAAGCGCCGACTTTTCGGCCGCTGAATCGCTCGGGACCGTTTTTGAGGATGCTGAGGGCCGGGGAGGGCGACAAATCCGTTTTCGGCTGTCGTGCCGGGTCGGCCCTGTCGGGGAGTTCGGCAATACCCAGGCCATTGGCCACCGCGCGGGCCGCGTCTTCATCGATGTTCAGCAGGTGGGCAACCATCCGCTCGCGAATGTTTGCCGTTCTGACTTTACTTAATTCGAACACCAGCGCATCGACAATGTGCTGTTGCTCGGTTTCCGTTTGGCTCACGTAAAATTGCCGCGCCTGGCTGTAGTGGTCGGCAAAACTCTCCGGCCGCACACGCCGGGCTTCGCCCTGCTCGCTTCTCGGAAAAGAGCGAAATCCCTGATCGGGCGCTTCGCGCGGACCCCGTTCCGCGCCGTCCCAGGAATTCGGCTCGTAATTCGCCCGGCCGGTGGGATTGTGCATGGCCATATGTCCGTCCTGTTGGAAATGCCGGAATGGGCATTTCGGTGCATTGATTGGAATGTGGGTGAAGTTGGGACCGCCGAGACGCTTAAGCTGCGTGTCCAGGTATGAAAAATTCCGGCCCTGCAGCAGCGGGTCGTTACTGAAATCGACGCCCGGGACGATATTCTGTGTGCAGAAGGCGACCTGTTCCGTCTCGGCAAAGAAATTGTCCACCATCCGGTCGAGCACAAGGCGCCCGACCTTGCGGACCGGCACATCCTCTTCCGGAATCAGCTTGGTCGCGTCCAACACGTCGAAGTCGAAGGAATCGGCGAAATCGTCATCGAAAACCTGGAGGCCCAACTCCCACTCGGGATAGTCGCCGCTCTGGATCGCATGCCAGAGATCTCGCCGGTGGAAATCCGGATCCGCGCCGTTGATCTTGACCGCTTCGTCCCACATCACCGACTGCAGGCCAAGTTTGGGCTTCCAATGGAATTTAACGAATTTGGCGTCGCCCGCCGCATTGACGAGGCGGAAGGTATGAACGCCGAAGCCTTCCATAAACCGGAAGGATCGCGGGATCGCCCGATCCGACATGATCCACATGACCATGTGCATGGCCTCGGGCATGAGCGACATGAAATCCCAGAAATTGTCGTGCGCGGTCTGCGCCTGCGGAAAGCCGCGGTCGGGTTCCGGTTTGGCTGCGTGAATCAGATCCGGGAATTTGATGGCATCTTGAATAAAGAAGACTGGCATATTGTTGCCGACAATGTCCCAGTTCCCCTCTTTCGTATACAACTTGACCGCAAACCCGCGAACATCCCGTGCAAGATCCGGCGATCCCTTGTTCCCGGCGACTGTCGAGAACCGGACGAACGCGTCCACCCGGTCTCCGGCGCGCTGAAACACATCCGCCGAGGTGAGATCGGATAGTGACTCGTAGGTCTCGAAATAGCCGTGGGCGCCGTACCCCCGCGCGTGCACAACCCGCTCCGGGATGCGTTCGTGATCGAAATGAAAAATTTTCTCGCGAAAATGAAAATCTTCCAGCAGCGTGGGGCCGCGGGGCCCAATCGTCAGCGAGTTTTGATCATCGCTGACGGGTGTTCCTTGCTGGGTGGTCAATACATCGGCGCCCTCGGCGGTCTGGTGGAGTTCTCCGCCATCGCCGCGCGCCGCGGTGACGTCGTGGAAGGTTGCCGTGTCGCGGGCCGGGGATTTACCCCTCTTCTGAGCCGAAGATTGAGATTTACGCGATTTCGGCGGTTTGCTTCCGCGACGATCCATACCCTTATCCCCTGCATGACAAAAAAAACGTCGATGCAAAGGGAACGGTCGCGAAGAACACTAAGTTCCACCCGCCGCGCCAGAACGGTCTTCGGCGGCGGGCCTGATCGAACCGGGCCTCGGCGTGTCAGGTTAGCGCCGTCAGCCCATCAGCCCCAACGTTGCCACCAGCCGCGCCGGCGATTTTGACCTGCGGCTTCGGTGTCGCCATCGCCATTAGCCGGGCCGTCCTCGGACAGCGGGCTGTCGGCGGCATTCTCGCGGACTTTCGCCGGTTCGCTTGCCGGCGCGACCGCCGCAAGGGCTGGGGCGGACTCGTCGGTGGGTGCCGCCGAAGGTTTGTCCGCTGGCTTGCGGCTGCGCCGTCGCGTGCGTGGCTTTTGCGCCGCTGGTTTCTCTGCGGCATCGGAGTCGTCTGCCTCCGATGCATCGGCTGACGAGACGGCTGGCGGTTCGGTGACCGTGGTATCGTCCGACTCCGGCGCTACCGTCCCCTTGGGCTTGGCCGCGGGGCGCCGGCGACCGCCGCCGGCGCGGCGCGACCGGCTCTTTTTCTGGCCCGTGTCATCCGGGGTCGGCGTGCCGTCCGCGGCAGGTTCGGCCGTATGGCTCGGCGCGTCGGCGGAAGTCGCCTCGTCCGTTTCAGCATCCGCCGCCTCCGCCGAGGAGTCCGCGGCGGTCGAGGCGGCGGCGCTGGCCGACTCCGAGCCGGTCGCCACGGCGCTCTCGTCCCGATCGCGACGTCCGCGCCGGCGACCGCCACGCTTGCCGCGGCGCCGGCGCCGTTTGCCGGGGTCGTCCGTGCCGTCGGCTCGAGGCTCGGGGGCAGCGGTTGCCGCGACTTCGGTGTCTGCCTCCTCCTCTCGATCCTCGACGGGTGCGACGCTTTCGCGGGTTGCCGATCCGCGATCCTCGCCACGGCGGCGGCGGCCGCGGCCGCGGCCACGCCGCCGTTCACCATCGCTGTCGCTGGTATCGTCCTTGTCCTCGTCGGGCCGCTCGCCGACCGCATCTTCACGTCCGACCGTCACCCGGCTGAGCCGCTCCAGTCGGTGGTCGGGGGCGATCAGATCCGCATCGGTATCGACCCGGATCGTCAGGCCGTGGAGCTGCTCCAACTCGACCAGACGGGCCCGCATGTTGTTGAGCAAGTGTCGGGCGACGCCAGGGGGAACGGCGACGGCAATCTCTCCGCCGCCACGACGGACCGCGTCCTCTTCCAGGGCGCGCATGATGTGCAACGCCGAGGATTCAGTCGTGCGGACATGGCCGGTGCCCTTGCACGTCGGGCACAGGCCCGTGGTCGTTTCGACTAGGCTCGGCCGCAGGCGCTGGCGCGACATTTCGAGCAGGCCAAAGGGGCTGATACGGCCGATCTGGATCCGTGCCCGATCGATGCGCAAGGCGTCCTTGAGGCGGCGCTCGACGCTGCGGTCGTGGCGCGATTCCTCCATGTCGATGAAATCGATGACGATCAGCCCGGCCAGATCGCGCAGGCGCAATTGGCGGGCGACTTCATCCGCCGCCTCCAGATTCGTTTTGTAGGCGGTTTCCTCAATATGCCGTTCTCGCGTGGCCTTGCCCGAGTTGACGTCGATGGCAACCAGGGCCTCGGTTACGTTCATCACGATGTAACCGCCCGCCTTGAGCTGCACGGTGGGCGAGTGCATGGCATCGATCTGGCCCTCCACTTGCTGCCGCTGGAAGAGGGGGACCGCCGGGTCCTTGTAGAGTTTTACGTTCCTGGCGTGGCTGGGCATGAGCGACTTCATGAACGCCTTCGCCGCCTTGTGGCCCTCCTCGCCCTCGACCAGGATCTCTTCCATATCACTGCGGTAGAGGTCGCGGATCGCGCGTTTGATCAGGTTCGCTTCTTCGTAGATCAGGGCCGGCGCGGTCGAGTTCAGTGTGGTCTCGCGGATCTCGCTCCACAGCCGCAGCAGGTAGTCGTAGTCACGCCGGATCTCCGGTTTGCTGCGCTCGCTGCCGGCGGTCCGGACGATGACGCCGACGCCTTCCGGGATGTCCAGCTCTTCGATGACGCTTTTCAAGCGCCGCCGGTCGGCCGACCCGCTGATCTTACGACTGATGCCGCCGCCCCGGGCAGTGTTGGGCATGAGGACACAGTAGCGTCCGGCCAGGGACAGATAGGTGGTCAGCGCCGCGCCTTTGTTGCCGCGCTCCTCCTTGGTCACCTGGACCAGCAACACCTGCCGGCGCTTGATGACCTCTTGGATCTTGTAGCGGCGCATGAAGCGGGCGCGGCGCCGGGCGGCATCGTCCACGTCGTCGCCGCCGACGGTATCGACCCCGGTCTCGACCGCGACTTCCTCGACCTTGCCGTTCGTGCCCCCGCCATTCTCGCTGGCGCCATTCTCGCTGGCGCCATTCTCCGAGTCACCGTTCGACTGTTTGGCGGCGAGGTTCGCGTCGGCGCCGTTTCCGCCGTCGACGCCTTTCTCGTTTTCGCCGGTGTCGGGAGATACCGTGTCCGGGACCTCGTCCTCCACGGTCTCGTGCTTGTGGCTTGCCTCTTCGGCGAGCAGCGCCTCCCGGTCGGCGATCGGAATCCGATAGTAGTCAGGGTGGATTTCGCTGAAGGGCAGGAAACCATGCCGGTTACCGCCATACTCGACGAACGCCGCCTGCAGGGACGGCTCGACCCGAGTTACTTTCGCCAGGTAGATGTTACCCTTAAGTTGCTTTCGTGCGGCGCTTTCGTAATCAAATTCATCGAGACGGTTTCCGCTGACAACCGCCACCCGTGTCTCTTCCGGATGGCTGGTGTCGATCAACATACGTTTGGCCATAAATGGTACTCTCCAGAACGCGTCCGGCGACACCCGGCGAATAGGCGGGCTGCGGCGCGAATGTCTGTGAAATTGCAATTGTCATCGTTCGACTGTTTGCTGGTCCCTAGGCGGACATCCGCCTAAAGGACCGGAGATTTCGGTCGCCGTCCGGGGCGCTTGCGCGCGCCGCGGCACCGAGGAAAACAGCCGGCGCCAAGACCCGTAAATGGACTTGCCGCCAACTGCGGAGTGGCAAGCGCCGATTCCGGCGGCCCGACACCCGGTGTTTCCCTGACCTGTCCTCGTAGACGAGGGCAAGCAGGATAACCACACACTCACCGGCCAACCTTTGAGCCGGCCCAGGGAGCATGGAGCGATTCGCCAGCCAACACTATCAGGACGGCGCGCCCTGTTCCATATTGGATTTCAGTATTGGCGATCCAAGGGCAGGTTCCTCGGTCCAGCGTGTTCGCCCGGTTACATAAGTCGTGGAATTCGCCCGTTTCTCGTGGTATCGGCTGTTGCCCTTGGCTATATCAAATCAATATATGGGGCGGGCCGAGGGTATTGTCTAACTATATGTGGCGGCATAAACAGTCGATGATGCGGGTCCTTTTCGCGGCCATACTATTGTTTTTGTCGGTAACCGGGGCGTTTGCCCAGCCGGCGGTGACCGCCGTTCGGGTCGGGGCCCACGAGGACAAGACCCGTTTTGTCATGGAGTTGACCGAGGCCCCCCGGTTTCGTGTCTTCACTCTCGACGAGCCGTACCGCGTGGTCATCGACCTGCCGGAACTGGAATGGCGTCCAGCCCCCGGGGCCCTCAGCGAGGGTGCCGGGCTCATCGGCGCCATGCGCTTCGGCCTGTTCGCGCCGGGGACCAGCCGTGTGGTGCTCGATGTTTCGGCGCCGGTCCAGGTGAAAAGCGTCTTCACCATTCCGCCGGGCGGCGGGCAGGGGCATCGGCTGGTCATCGATATAACGGCCGTCAGCCCGCGGCAGTTCGCGGCGGCGCGCGCGTCGCCAATCGTTTCAAATCCCCCGCTGGCGCCCATTCGGACCTCCACGTTAACTGTCCCGACGCCCCGCGCCGACGACCGGCCGACGATCGTCATCGACCCGGGTCACGGCGGCGTCGACCCTGGGGCGCGCAGCATCTCAGGCGTGGACGAGAAAGTGATCGCCCTCGAGTATGCCCTGGAGCTGAAGCGTCAGCTCGAGGCCACCGGCCGCTACCGCGTTGGCCTGACCCGCGACCGCGACATCTTTCTGCAATTGCGCGACCGGGTCGCCATGGCCCAGCATTTGGGCGGCGACCTGTTTATCTCCCTGCATGCCAACAACCACAATTCCCGGAAGATAAAAGGGGCGTCAGTCTACACCCTGTCGGAGAAATCGTCGGATGCCGAGGCGGCGGCCCTGGCGGCGAAGGAAAACAAGGCGGATATCATCGCCGGTATCGACCTGTCGGACCAGACCGAAGTGGTCAGCAAGATCCTGATCGATCTGGCCCAGCGGGAAACCATGAACCTGTCCAAAACGGTTGGGAACACCATGGTGGACGAACTTGGCCGGGTCACCGCTTTGCTTGGCAACACGCACCGCTTTGCTGGTTTCGCGGTCCTCAAGTCGCCGACGGTGCCGTCGGTCCTGGTGGAGATCGGCTATCTGTCGAACCGGACCGAGGAGCGCCTTTTGCGCACGACCAAGCATCGGGCCAAGGTGACCACCGCCATCGTCAAGGCCATCGATGCGTATATGAAGTCGCAGAAGACATTGAATCGATCATAGGGGCGCCACATTTCTAGGGTATTCCAAAATCAGTGGGCGCGCGCTTATGGTTACCGAAAGGTAACCGTTGGCGGCCTATTTTGCAGCCTGGGCGGGCGATCGCCTTGGCGCGCCGCGTCGAACCGGTAGCCATGCCGCCGCCAAGGAGGAAGTCCTGAAGATTTTAGCGTCCTTGTTCGGCTTCGTGCTGGCCCTGACGTTGCTTGCCGGCGCCGGGATTTTGTACCTGTTCTACCACTACGGGCGCGATCTCCCGGACTACAAGCAGCTGGCCGTCTACGAGCCGCCCACGGTCACCCGGGTCCACGCGGGCGACGGCCGGCTGCTGGCCGAGTACGCCACCGAGAAGCGGGCCTATGTGCCGATCCAGGCCATGCCGCGGCGCGTGGTCAATGCCTTCCTGGCCGCCGAGGACAAGAATTTCTACAGCCACCCGGGCGTCGATTTCATCTCGGTCGCCCGCGCCATGGTGACCAACCTGGCCAACCTTGGCCAAGACCGACGGCCAGTGGGGGCTTCGACCATCACCCAGCAGGTGGCCAAGAATTTCCTGCTCACCAACGAGGTGTCCATCGAGCGCAAGATCAAGGAAGCGATCCTCGCCTTTCGTATCGAGCAGGCGTTCGACAAGGACCGCATTCTCGATCTGTATTTGAACGAGATATACCTGGGCTTCGGCTCCTACGGCGTGGCGGCGGCGGCCCTGAACTATTTCAACAAGTCGCTCGATGAGCTGAGCCTGGCCGAGGCGGCCTATCTGGCCGCCTTGCCCAAGGCGCCGAACAACTATCATCCCCTGCGTCGCCACGAGGCGGCGATCGCCCGGCGGAACTGGGTGGTCGGCCGCATGCTCGAGGACGAGCGCATTTCCGCCGCCGATGCCGAAGCCGCCTGGGCGGAGCCCCTGGTGGCGCATCAGACCGACCCGACGGAAATCGTCCGGGCCGACTATTTTGTCGAGGAAGTGCGCCGTGAGCTGGCCGAGCTGTATGGCGACGCCAAGCTCTATGAGGGCGGCCTTTCCGTGCGTACGACCTTGGACCCGCGCCTGCAGCGGATTGCCGAACGGGTTCTGCGCCAGGGGTTGATCGATTATGACCGGCGGCATGGCTGGCGCGGTCCGGTCGCGCAGGTGGACCTCACTGCCTTCGATTGGCAGCCGGCCCTGGTGAGCATCGAACCGCCCGCCGGCGCGGCACCGTGGACACTGGCGGTGGTCCTGGCCACGGACACCGGAAAGGCGGAGATCGGCCTGTCAGGGGGCGGCACCGGAGTCATACCGATGGCTGAGCTGGAATGGGCGCAGCCGTGGTTGCCGGAGCAAAAGGTCGGACCCAAGCCGAAAAGTCCCGGCGAGGTCGTGAAAGCCGGTGACGTGGTCTTGGTGGAGCCCGTCAAGGCGAATAGCGACGGCAAGGCTTACGATGATGGCGTGTACGGTCTGCGCCAGATCCCCGAGGTGAACGGCGGCCTGGTTGCCCTGGATCCGCACACCGGGCGCGTGCTGGCATTGAACGGCGGTTTCTCCTTCGAGCAGAGCCAGTTCAATCGGGCGACCCAGGCGGTGCGCCAGCCCGGTTCGGCCTTCAAGCCGTTCGTCTACCTGGCGGCCCTGGATAGCGGCTTTACCCCGGCGACCATCGTCCTGGACGCGCCGTTCGTGGTGGACCAGGGCGCCGGTCTGGGCAAATGGAAACCGGCCAATTACAGCCGCAAATTCTATGGCCCCACCCCCATGCGGGTGGGCATCGAAAAGTCACGCAACCTGATGACCGTTCGGCTGGCGCAAACCATTGGCATGGACAAGGTGGTCGCCTACGCCCGCCGCTTTGGCATCGTGGACGACATGCCGCCGGTGCTGTCCATGGCCCTGGGGGCGGGTGAGACGACACTCCTACGCCTGACCACCGCCTATGCCATGCTGGTGAACGGCGGCAAACAGATCGACCCGACGTTCATCGACCGGGTGCAGGACCGCCATGGCCTGACGGTGTACCGGCACGACACGCGCGATTGTCCGGATTGCCGCGACCAGACCTGGGCCGGACAGGCGCCGCCGGAGCTGCCCGACGTTCGCCCGCAAGTTGCCGATGCCGGTAGTGTCTATCAGGTCGTGTCCATGCTTCAGGGCGTGATCCAGCGTGGCACCGGCCGGCGAGTCAGTAGTGTCGGCAAACCCTTGGCCGGTAAAACGGGAACCACGAATGAAGGCTTGGACACCTGGTTCATGGGCTTTTCGCCGGACCTGGCCGTCGGTGTCTACATCGCTTTCGACGAGCCCAAGACTCTCGGGCCGCGGGAAACTGGCTCCTCGGTCGCGGCCCCCGTCTTTCGCGATTTCATGGCTGCCGCGCTGCGCAACCAACCGGCGATCCCCTTCCGCATTCCGCCGGGCATTCGCCTGGTCCGTCTCAACGTCGACACCGGGCATGTCGCCCAGGCCGGCGATCGCAAGGTGATCCTGGAGGCCTTCAAGCCGGGCACCGTCCCCAGCGGCGACGAGGCGGTCATCGATGGCGGCTATGACCCGCAAACCGGCGAGGCGTCGTCCGGCACGCGCGGTCTCTATTGAGAATCGGCGAAAACATTTTACCTTAGGCTAGTGTCGATCGCGATGTGCGGGCGCCGCCGGGTCAGATGAGGAGAGAGCATGCGTGCCGAAATAGAGGCGGTAGTGGACGACATTCGACAGTCGTTGACTCTGCTGAGGAGGCATCTTTGACCTGGACAGCTCCCTCAGGCAGCTGGATGAACTGAACGCCCGCGCCGAAGACCCCAACCTTTGGAACGACCCGGAGGCCGCCCAGTCGGTCATGCGCGAGCGCAATCGGCTCGACGAATCCATCGGCGACTATCGCAAGTTGGAGAGCCGGTTGGAGGATGCGCTGACGCTGCTGGAACTGGGCGAGGCGGAAGACGATGCGGCCACTGTCGGCGAGGCGGAGGCCGAGCTGAACGCCTTGCACGAGACCGCGGCCCGGCTGCAATTGACCAGCCTCCTCTCGGGCGAGGCGGATGCCAACGACTGCTACGTCGAGGTTCATGCCGGCGCCGGTGGGACCGAGGCGCAGGACTGGGCGGCGATGCTCGTGCGCATGTATGCGCGCTGGGCGGACGCGCGCGGCTATAAGGTCGAATGGCTGGAAGAGAGCGCGGGCGAAGAGGCCGGGATCAAATCCGCGACCCTCAGTATTACCGGCCAAAACGCCTATGGCTGGCTGAAAAGCGAGTCCGGCGTGCACCGGCTGGTGCGCATTTCCCCGTTCGATTCCCAGGCCCGGCGGCATACCAGTTTCGCCAGTGCTTGGATCTACCCGGTTGTCGATGACACGATCGATATTCAGATCGTGGACAAGGATCTCCGGGTCGACACCTACCGGGCCTCGGGGGCTGGCGGTCAGCATGTCAATAGGACCGACAGTGCCGTCCGCATCACCCATTTGCCCACCGGGATCGTCGTGCAGTGCCAGAACGACCGCTCGCAGCACAAGAACCGGGCCGAGGCCATGAAGATGCTGCGCGCGCGCCTGTACGAAGCGGAGCTGCGGCGGCGCGAGGACGCGGCCCAGGCCGAAGCGGACGCAAAGACCGAGATCGGCTGGGGTCACCAGATCAGGTCGTACGTCTTGCAGCCCTATCAGATGGTCAAGGACCTGCGGACGGGTGTGGAGACTAGCAGCGTTCAGGCCGTGCTCGACGGCGACATCGACGCATTTCTCGAAGCGTCGCTGGCCCATGGTCTGGCTGGCGGGGCCGACGAAGGGGCGGAAGCGCACCCTGGCTAGGCCCACCCTTGCTAGACCCGCCCTGACTAGGCCCGCCCTGACTAGGCCCCCTCTGACTAGGCCAGGCGACGGAGGCCCGCAAGTCGGCTTGCAGCCAACGAATCAAGCGCTGCAATAAGGCGGCTGGCCACAGTCCCGAGCGCACCCAGGCAGCCGCACTACCCGCGCCACGAGACAGCCGGGAGCCATGTCCCCGAGCCGGGTTTGTGGCCGAAGGTCCCATCGAAAGTCCCACGCACATGCCTCCTCTGCGGCGGCCAAGCCGGGGCGCCACGTGCCGCCGAGCCACCGCCTGCCTCAGGGCTTAGGTCGAGCCAAGGCTCAAGCAAGAGTTTTTGCGCTTGCGTGGTTATGATTTCGTTAATCTTCCTGGCCCGGGTTGGCCCTGCCTAGTGGGTACGTCGTTGCGTTAAGCACGCGAAGCCAGTTTTTTTGGCACGAGATATAGAAATTCCGAGGAAAATTATCTGTACGGCTCAATTATTAGGATGTTCTGTCCTATAAAAACTAGTATCGGATGGAAAAATCTGGGAATTAGGGCGACATATCCTACGATTTTTGTTAACGGTCGTCGAATATTATTCCGTTTCCGCTGATATGTACTCGTATCTTAGACACATACATTTTTGCAATCAAAGATGTTCTATTTTCGGCAAGACGTAGGCGAGTTTCGTCTTGCTATCCGCATCGGAGCAGGCGTTGGGGACCGCGCGCTAGGCCCAAAGCACCGGGGGCCAGGCGATATCGGCATAGGGAGAAGGATCGGCCATGTCATTCATTCAGATCAATCTGCAGGACATGAGGGTCTTGGTCGTCGACGACAGCGCGACCGCACGCAAGATTCCCAGCGAGATGCTGCACGACATTGGCGTCGGCCATGTCGCCGGTGCCGCGGACGGCGCCGACGCGATCGAGCGGCTGCGCACCTTTCCCGCCGACGTCATGCTCTGCGACCTGCACATGGTGCCTCTGGACGGGATCGAACTGACGCGCCTGATACGTAACGCAAGCGATAGCCCCAACCCTTATCTGCCGATCATCATGCTCACGGCGGATGCCACCCAGGCACAGATGAAGAATGCGATGAACGCCGGCGTGAACGCCTTCATGTCAAAGCCGATGAAAATGAACGTTCTGCACCGCAAACTGTTCGCGATTTTTTCCCGACCGTTGGTGTACATCCGCGATGGCCGAACCTTGCGGCCGCTGATCGCGGCGCAGCCGAGCGATACCCCGGTGGCGGCACCGCCAAAGCCGGCGGCAGCTGCCGCCGCTGCGCCGGCACCCAAACGGCCGCCCGCACCAAGGGCGGCGACGGAAGACGACATCGACGACGATGGGCCGCCCGAATTTGACCAGCGGCCGTTGACCCGCCGCGATCTAGGCATTCGTTAAATCCGGCGTGCAAACCGCGGTTCAATTCGTGCTAGGGTCGTCCCGCTGATGGGGCGACGAAAGGGGATTGTCGCGGATGATCAAGGGATTGCATCACAACGCCTACCGATGCCGGGACTCGGAAGAAACGCGCCGCTTCTATGAGGATTTTCTCGGCCTGCCGTTGGCCGACGCATTTCAAATAGAGGAATCAAAAACCGGCCGTGAGACCAGCGTTTTGCACAGCTTTTATCGCCTTGGCGACGGCTCGTTCCTGGCTTTCTTCGAAGTGCCCGAGTCGCCCTTCGACTTCAAGGCGCAGCATGACTACGATCTGCACATCGCCCTCGAAGTCAACGCCAATACGCTCGAGGCCACGTTCAAGAAGGGTAAGGCCGCAGGCATCGAAACGCGCGGCATCGTCGATCACGGCTTCATCCATTCGATCTACTTTCGTGATCCAAACGGTTATGTGATCGAGCTTGCCGCGCCGACGGACTCCGCCGCCGCCTATGCGGAGAAGGCGGGAAAGCAGGCGCACGGCGAGTTGAATCGGTGGCAAGAGACCAAGCCAGCGGCACGGTATGCTGGCTAACGATTGGCGCCGGGCCCTGTGTCGGGATTTGAGGTGCGCACGGCGGCGGCTACTTGCGCCGGGTCCTCGACCATGTCCACGAAGACCTCGTGGACCATCTGGGCCGTGCTAACCAGCGTTGCCCGCAGCGTGGTGAAGTCCGCCACGCCGGCGGCGCGGGCCAGCGAGGTCTTAAGGCCCTCCGTACCGCTATCGGCGTCGAACGCCGGGCCGACGGTCAAGCGCAGCATTCCCTGGATCTGGCGCATCAGGCGCGTCGCCTCGATCAGGCGCTGCGCCAGGGTGCCGCCCAACAGCTTGGCGCCGGCCAGTTTGGCGAAAGCGGTCTCAGTGGCACCATCCAGGATTTCGGGATGCGCCGCGGCGTGGCGCAAAAGCAGGTATTGCGCCAGAAACTCCAGATCGGTTAGACCGCCGCGTAGAAATTTGACACTCCAGATCGTCTTGGCGGTGTGTTCGCGCTCGATGCGGGCGCGCATTTCGGCGACATCGACAAGCAAGGCATCCGGGTCGCGTGGCGCGCACAGCAGGTCAAGGAACACGGCTTCGATGCGGCTGCGAAACGCCGGTTCGGCCAAAACCACCCGCGCCCGCGTCAGCGCCATATGTTCCCAGGTCCACGAGTCCTGCTCGTAATAGCGGCGCCAACCGTCCAGGGTCGTGGCGATGGGGCCGGCGTTGCCCGATGGCCGCAACCGCATGTCGATTTCATACAGCGCGCCCTCGGGCGTCAGCGCGGTCAGGGCGTTGATGAAGCGCTGCGCCAGGCGGCCAAAATAATGGCTGGCCGGCAGCGGTTTCCGGCCGTCGGACTGCTCCGTGCCAGGTTGGATTTCATAGACGAATACCAGATCTAGATCCGACGAGACGGTCATCTCGCGCGCCCCCAATTTGCCCAAGGCAATGACCGCCAGGTTGGCGCCGGGCACGTGGCCGTGACTCTGGGCAAAATCGTCAAGCACTCGTGGGTAAAGCTCCGACAGGACGGCATCGGCGATGTCGCTCAAGGCCCGGCCGGATTCGTCAATGTCCCCGGCGTGGCGCAGGATATGCACGCCGGCCTGGAACCGCCGGTCATTGGCCCAGCGCCGGGCGAGGTCGAGGACGTCCTGGAAATCCCGCGCCTGCGCCAGCGCCTCGCGCAGTTCCCTGGCCAGGACGTCGGGCCCGGGGATCGGATCGAAAAATCCGGGGGAGAGGACCGCGTCCAACAACCCGGCGTTGCGGCTGAGACGGTCGGCCAGCGCCGGCGCGCCGCCCATGATCTCGGCCAGCATGTCCAAAAGGCCCGGGTTGGCGTAGAGCATCGAAAAGAGCTGCACCCCGGCCGGCAGACCGGCGAGAAACTCGTCGAATTTGGTCAGGGCCTGGTCCGGCTGTGTCGTTCGCCCGAGCGTTTGCAGAAGGGTCGGCATCAGCTCGGTCAGCAGCTCCCGGCTGCGGGTCGACCGTGTAGCCCGATGCCGGCCGTGGTGCCAGGCGCGCACCACGTTGAAGACCCTGGCGCCGTCGGCAAACCCCATCTCCGCCAGTGTCTCGAGGGTGCCTGGCTCCGGCTCGCCGCCGGTAAAAACAAGATTGCCGGTGGTCGAAAGGGCCGGTGCTTCCTCGAACAGCTCGGCATAGTGTTCCTCGACACAACGGAGAACGCCGAGCAGCTCCTCGCGAAATTGGGCGCTCTCATCGTGGCCGAGGAAGACGGCGAGCCGCGACAAGCCGGTTTCGTCCGCCGGCAGGGTCTGGGTTTGCTGATCGTCGACCATTTGCAGGCGGTGCTCGAGCCGGCGCAGGTAGCAATAAGCGTGATCGAGATCGCCGGCGGCATCGGCGGTGACGCGCCCCACATCCGCCAGTGCGGCCAATGTTTCCTGGGTCTTGGTGGTGCGCAGGTGGGGCTCGCGGCCACCCCAGATGAGTTGCTGGGTCTGGACGAACAGCTCGATCTCGCGGATACCGCCCCGTCCGAGCTTGATATTGTGGCCGAGCACGGCGATTTGCGCGCCGCCCTTGTGCGCGTGGATCTGCCGCTTGATGGAATGGATGTCCTGGATGGCCCAGAAGTCCAGGTTCTTGCGCCAGACGAAGGGACGCAACTCAGCCAGGAAATGGGCGCCCATGGCCAGGTCGCCGGCGACCGGCCGGGCCTTGATCATGGCGGCGCGCTCCCAATTTTGCCCCAGACTCTCATAGTAGGTGAGTGCCGCCATCACCGAGATCGCCAGGGGCATGGCCCCCGGATCCGGACGCAGCCGAAGATCGGTGCGAAAAACGTAGCCCTCGGCCGTCCGCTCCTCCAGGATGCGCACCAGATCGCGGGTCATGCGGACGAAGTCCTCCTGGATGCCGCGGCTGCCGATGTAGCCGGTGCTGTCGCCATCGAAGAGGACAATCAGATCGACATCCGAGGAATAGTTGAGTTCGCGGGCGCCCAGCTTTCCCATGGCCAGGACGACGAAGCCGCAGCCCTGCTGGGGATCGTCCGAGTCAGATAGGCGCAAGACATCGCGGGCCGCGAGCTGCCGCAGAAGGTGCGACACGGCGGCGGCGATGGCCGCGTCGGCGAAATCGGACAGCGCCGCGAGAACCTTCTCCAGCGGCCAGTACCCGGTCAAATCGGCGACCGCGACGAGCAACGCCACCTGGCGGCGGGCGATGCGCAAACCCGCCATCAACTGCCCGCGGTCGGCCTCTTGCGCAAGTTCGCTCTTGAGCCGCCCGAGGACTTCGCTTAGGACGTCGCCGGGGTTGCGGGTGGCAAGCTGCGTAAAGAACCCTACATCCGAGAGGACACATTGGGTAAGGAACGGACTGTTGCCAAAAAGCGCGGTCAGCAGGCGCTGGCCATCTGGATCCGCGGCCAGGGCGGTGGCGGCGTCTGCCATGGATCCGCCGTCAAGCCGCGCAACCTGGTCGGCCCAATCGATTCGGCCGCGCGCCGCCGCGTCCGTGTCCGCCGCCTTGGGCAGGTGTTTCGGTGAGTCGCTGTAAAAAAATGCAGCCATTCGGACGGTTCCAAGCGGTTCAATACGCTGGCACACTGCGAGAGCGGGACCGGCGGGTCAAGGTTGGCCGCATTCGCTGTTCCGGTCCTCGGAGCACCTGCCAGGGATGATTCGCCGGACCACCAAGATCGCCCTTGAAGTTGTCGCCGGCCTGATCGGCGTGGCGGTGCTCCTCCTTGCCGTGGCAGTCTGGCGGCTATCGTCGGGTCCTGTCGATCTCGATTTCCTGACGCCGCGCATCGAGGCGGCCCTGGTGGACCCGGACAGCGGCGTCACGGTACGCGTCGGCGCGACACAGCTCGTCTGGGCCGGGTGGACGCGAACGGTCGATGTGCACACGCGCAATGTCGCCATCCGTGATGCTCAGGGATCGACCATCGCGGTGGTGCCCGACATCGTCATCGGATTCAGTTTGCGAGCCCTGGTGCAGGGCACCCTGGCGCCCTCCGCCGTCGAGGTGTTCGGTGCCCGCCTGCGTCTTGTCCGGGGCGAGGACGGCCGGATCCAGCTAGGCGCCGGCCTGGATCCCGGCACCACGCCGGAGAGCGCCTCCGATTTCTCGCGGCTGCTGCCCTCGGTGGTCGAGCAGCTTCAATCGAAACCCGATCCTCGGCGGCCGCTCAGCTTCCTGACGGAGTTGCGCATTCTCAATGGCCAGATCTCGATTCAGGACCGCCGATCAAATCTGTATTGGGAGGCGCCCGGCGCCGTCATCGAATTGCGCCGCGGCAAGGCCGGCGTAACCGGCGAGGTCGGCTTGGCCGTGGACATTCGCGGAACGCGGGCGACCGTCGTCAGCGACTTTTCCTATGACAGTGCCAGCGGCCGGGTCAAGGTGCAGGGCGGCGCCGCCAATCTGCATCCCGCCGCCCTTGCCTGGCTGGCGCCGCAACTGCAACTGCTGACAGGCCTGTCGACGCCGCTGGATGTCTCGCTGACCGGGTGGGGAAGCGCCGACGGCACGATCGACTCAGTGCGCTTCGATTTGCGTGGCGGCCAGGGACAGCTCATCGACCCCGATCGATTCGCGGAGCCGGTGGACATCGCCCAGTTGCAGTTGCGCGGCGATTTCGACCGGGCGGCACGCCGGCTGACTCTGGAGACGGGGGAGCTGACGCTCGGGTCGCCGGACCAGCCCGGCCCCGAAGTCACCGTTACCGGCACAGTCACCAGCGCGGCGGATGACCCCGCGGGCGACCTGGATATCGAGACGACCGTGACGGTATCCAACGTTCCCATGAGCGAACTCGACCGCTACTGGCCCCTGGGCGTCGGCGACAACGCGCGTGCCTGGGTGGTCGGCAATGTCACCCAGGGTTTGGCCGACGAGGCGATCGCCCACGTCGCGGTACGGTTGCCCGGGGGCTCGACCGAGGCGGCCGAGGTGCGCCGACTGGACGGCACACTCCGGTACCGTGATCTGGATATCCACTACATGCGGCCGCTGCCGCCGGTGGTCGAGGTTTCCGGCGAGGGGACATTTGATCTCACGCGCATGAGCTTTCGCCCAAACGGCGGGCGCCTTGGGTCGTTGCAGGTGCAGCCACCCAAAATCGACATTGTCGGCCTCGACCACGAGGATCAGATCATGGAGGTCGACCTGCCGATCGTGGGTCCGCTGCGGGCCGCGCTGGAGGTACTCGATCACGACCGCCTGGCATTGATTCGGCGGTTAGGCATCGATCCCACCGCCGTGAACGGAACGGCGGCCGCCCGAGTTTTCTTTCGCTTTCCCTTGCTGGCGGCGCTCGAACTCGCCGATGTCGATATCCGGGCGGAGGCGAACCTGGAGCAGGTATCCATCGACAAGTTCATTCTCGGGCAGGACGCGCGCGACGGCAGTCTCGCGATGGTCCTCTCCAAGGAGGGGATGGAAATCACCGGCCCGGTGCGGCTGGGCGACGTCGGCGTCGAACTTGCCTGGATCGAGGCCTTTACCGACGCCGCAGCCTATAGCACCGATCTGGCGGCGCAGATCCCGAAACTCGACGAAGCTGGTCGAAAGCGCTTCGGCATCGATCTGGCGCCCTATCTGACAGGCCCGGTCTCGGCCTCCATCCGCATGCTGACGGACCAAGCCGGGACGAGCACGCTGACCACCGCCGTCAATCTGGCGTCCGCCACCCTGGCGGTCGCGCCGTTGAACTGGGAAAAGCGGGCCGGGGAGGCCGGCGAGGCTTATCTGACGCTGAGCTTGGCGGCTGGCCGCATGGTTGAGGTGACACAGTTCAACCTCGACGCCGGGACCCTCCGGGTGAAGGGCCGCGGCCAATTCGCGGAAAAAAGCCGCGAGCTCGTCTCCCTAAACCTCGACGAGGTGGCGATCGACGAAACGAAGGTGCGCCAGGTGACGGTCGCACGCCAAGGCGAAGGATATGACATCCGAATCGGCGGCGGTGTGGTCGATGCCACATCCCTCATGTCAAGCAGTGGCGACGAAAGCCGGAAAGCGGCGGCCAAGGACAGCAAGGCCATCCCGGCGTCGCTGCGGACCTACACGCCGCTGGTTCTCTCGGCGCGCAAGTTGGACCGACTGGTCTTCGGCCCCGACCGCTACCTTGAGGCGGTCGATCTGGTCTTCGACCGCGGCACCCAGGGTTGGACGCGGCTGGCCCTAAACGGCGCGGTGCCAAAGCCACTTTGGAGCACAGGTAGGGCGGCCCCCGCGCCGGCACCCGAGGCGGCACCCGCGGCCGAGCCGCCGCGGACGCTGCGCATCGATTTCGGACCGGATCAGGCGGGTTCGCACAAGCTTTCGGTGACGGCCGAGGACATGGGCGGCGTCCTGCGATCCCTCGATCTGATCGACACGGTTCAGGGCGGCCGCCTGGATGTTACCGGTGAAAGCGATGGGCCCTTGCCGGCGCGTCCGTTGCACGCCCGTATCGAGGCGCGCGACTATGTGGTGGTCGATGCGCCGATACTCGGGCAGCTGCTGACGGTCGCCTCGCTCACCGGCATCGTCGATTTGATGCAGGGCGAGGGCATCACCTTTACCCATCTGACCGGGGACGTGATACTCGACGACGGCATTCTCTCGACCGATCTGCTTCGTGCCTATGGCCCGGCGCTGGGCTTAACGGCCAAGGGCACGCTCGATTTCGACGAGTCGGTCGCTGATTTGGAAGGCACGGTCGTTCCGGCCTACACCGTGAACCGGATTTTAGGCGGGATACCAGTGCTCGGGCAGTTTCTCGTCGGTGGCGAGGGGGAAGGGTTCCTCGCCTTCATCTACAGCATTACCGGCTCGCTGTCGCAGCCGCAGGTTCACGTAAATCCTCTGTCCGCCCTGGCGCCAGGGTTCCTGCGCGGCCTGTTCGGGCTGTTCGATTCGAGCAAGGCAAGCGAGGAAGACAAGCCCCGTGCCTTACCGGAACGCATAACGCGGTAGATTCGGAGTCTAGACGGCGCGGACCAGGGCGTGCCGTTTCTTCCCCGCCGACAACTTGACGACACCGTTCGGATCCAGATCGGCGACACTGACCAGGCGCGACTCGTCGGCGATGGCGGTATCGTTGATTCGCCCGCCGCCGCCTTTGATGAGGCGCCGGGCTTCGCCATTGCTGGCCGCCAGACCTGCCTCGCGCAACAGCTCGTAGGCCGGAACGCCCTCGGTCAGACGGCTCCGGTCCACCTCAATGGTCGGCAGCGCGTCGCCACGCCCGCCTTCATCGAACGTGCGCCGTGCCGTCTCCGCCGCCGCCTCGGCCGCGGCGCGGCCATGGCACAGGGCGGTGGCCTCGTTGGCAAGGACCTTTTTCGCCTCGTTGATTTCGGCATCGCGCAGCGCCTCGAGGCGCCGCACCTCGGCTTCCGGCAGCTCGGTGAACAGGCGCAGGAAGCGGCCGACATCGGCATCGTCCGTGTTGCGCCAGAACTGCCAGTAGTCGTAGGCCGGCAGCCGGTCCTCGTTCAGCCAGATGGCGCCGGCGGCGGACTTGCCCATCTTGGCCCCGGATGAGGTGGTGATCAGCGGCGCCGTCAGGCCGTAGAGGGTTGCTTGATCGACCCGGCGGCCAAGTTCGACCCCGTTGACGATGTTGCCCCACTGGTCGGAGCCGCCCATCTGCAGGATACAATCGTGGCGCCGCTTGAGCTCAACGAAATCGTAAGCCTGCAGGACCATGTAGTTGAATTCCAAGAAACTCAACGGATGTTCGCGCTCCAGCCGCAGCTTCACCGAGTCGAAGCTGAGCATGCGGTTCACGGAGAAATGCCGGCCGTAGTCGCGCAGGAAGGCGACGTAGTTCAGCCCATCCAGCCAGTCGGCGTTGTCGACCATCAGCGCATCGGTCGGCCCGTCGCCGAAGGTGAGAAACTGGCTGAAGACGCCGCGGATACCTGCCATGTTCCGGGCGATGTCGGCCTCGCTCAGGAGTTGCCGCACATCATCCTTGCCCGACGGGTCGCCGATCTTGGTGGTACCGCCGCCCATGAGCACGATCGGCTTGTGCCCGGTCCGCTGCAGCCAGCGCAACAGCATGATCCCCACCAGGTTGCCGACGTGCAGGGAATCCGCCGTGCAGTCGAATCCGATATAGGCGGTGATCGGGGGCTTGCGCGCCAGGGAGTCGAGGCCCTCGAGGTCGGTGCATTGGTGCACGAAGCCGCGGCCGGCAATTTCGCGCAGGAAGTCGGATCGGGGCTCGGTCATGGCTTCGAAAAACGCTCGTGTCTGCAGGGCCTTGGCGGGAAGCGCCAGTTGCCGTGAGGCCGCCGATTTATCACAATCGCCGCCGGTTCACAAACAGCCAGCCGGGACACATGCCCTTGAATCCGCCGCGAAGGGCGCCTCCCGGTGCGCGCGCCAGGGAGACCGGCGGATTCTGTCCTGAATATAGTTGAACCCGGAAGGCGAGCCGGCCCTCTCGGGCCGGATTCGCCAGGGCGGGGCCTATGCCTTATAGGATGGCTGAGGATCGTGTTGCGAGTTGCCGATTGTCTTGGCGCGGGATTTGAAAAATGGTTTCCACGGCTCTTACCTACCGCCAAAACCTGACCCTCGCTGCTCATCTCTACAAGGCTGTATTCAAGCAATATCACCTGGCGCTTCGGCCCATGTTCGCGCGCTACATTTCGCAAGACGCGACGGTA
Organism: Kiloniellaceae bacterium; assembly: GCA_021776215.1. Classification (GTDB taxonomy): domain Bacteria; phylum Pseudomonadota; class Alphaproteobacteria; order Kiloniellales; family J153; genus JAJFGI01. The sequence goes on from JAJFGI010000360.1 coordinate 31,875, forward strand.
TTCGATGTCGGGGCCCAGGCCGCGCAGTTCACCAAACAATTCTCGGCACTCGCGCCAAAGGGCCATGTGTATTCGTTCGAGCCGGGCGCATATGCGCGCCGCGTTTTGACGATGGCGGTCCGGTTGCGGTGTTTGCGCAACGTTGAGGTCGTTCCTATCGGGCTGTCCGATCGGCCAGGAGAGGCGACCTTGACCTCGCCGATCAAAAAAAGCGGCAGCATCGGCTTCGGTCTCTCCCATCTCGGGCGGCATCAGGGCGATCAACCTGTGCTCGCGACCACCGTGTCTTTGACCACGCTGGACAAATTCGTTGCGGAGAACGGCATTCAGACGCTCGACTTCCTCAAGGCCGACATCGAGGGTTGGGAGATTCACATGCTCCGCGGCGGCATCCATACGCTGGAACGGTTCCGCCCTCCGATGTTGCTTGAAATCAGCGAGAATTTTCTGGCACGAGCGGGATCGACCCCTGCAGACGCGTGGAACATGCTTTGCCCTCTCGGTTACCGGGCATCCCTTGTGCGTCCCGATGGAACGGTCACCCCGGTTGACAGTTTCGCCGGAAACGAGGATTACCTGTTTGTGGCCGATCGTGAATGACTGGTGCGCCGCCGTCGGAATTTCCGGCATTGCGCGGCACGAGCGAGTTCGGATAGCCGGCATACAAGTTCCCCATGCGGGTTCAATTTGAAATCGAGGCACTACCATTGGGACAGACGTCTTTGAATCCGCCGCGCTGGGCGCTTGGCTTGATGAGCGGCACCTCGCTCGACGGTATCGACGCCGCCTTGGTCCGCAGTGACGGCCGCCAGCAGGTCGAAACCGGGCCGGCGCTGACCATGTCCTATGACCCGGCGTTTCGCGCCCGCTTGCGCGGGGTTCTGGGCGGCCGGGGGGCGGTGGCCCAGGTGGCGCGCGAGCTGACCCTGCGGCATGCACAAGCGGTGCGCGACCTGCTGGCGGAAGCCGGCATGGCGCCGGGCGACGTTACGGTCATCGGCTTTCACGGCCAAACAGTGCTGCACGAGCCGCAGGCGGGGCGCACCTGGCAGATCGGCGACGGGGCGCTGCTCGCGGCCGAGACCGGGATCGACGTGATCAACGACTTTCGCAGCAACGATATGGCCGCGGGCGGGCAAGGGGCGCCCTTCGCACCACTCTACCATGCGGCCAGGGCCGCTGGGCTGGACAAGCCCCTGGCCGTGCTCAACCTCGGCGGGGTCGGAAACCTCACGTGGCTGGGCGCCGGGTCGGAAGACGTCCTGGCTTTCGACACCGGGCCGGGCAATGCCCTAATCGACGACTGGGCGGAACGGCACACGGGCAAATCGCGAGACCAGGACGGGGCCCTGGCCCGTGCCGGCACGGTCGACGACAGGGCGCTGGCCGTCCTGATGGCGCACCCGTATTTCCAGCAGCCGCCGCCGAAATCCCTGGATCGCGATGCGTTCGATCCGCAGTCGGTCGCCGGCCTGTCCGCCGCCGACGGGGCGGCGACCTTGACGGCCTTTACCGCCGCCTCGGTGGCCGCCGCGCTCGCCCATCTGCCGGCGCCGCCCCGGCGCTGGCTGGTTACCGGCGGTGGCCGGCACAACCCGGTCTTGATGGCGGCTTTGGCGGAAAGGCTGGCGGTTCCGGTCGAACCGGTCGAGGCGGTCGGCTGGGACGGCGATGCGCTGGAGGCGCAGGCCTTCGCCTATTTGGCTTTGCGGTCCCTGGATGGCTTGCCGCTATCGGTGCCGGGAACCACCGGGGCCAAGTGCCCGACCACCGGCGGCGTGCTGCACCGAGCCGGCGCCGGGCCGGACTAGCGGGCGACGGCTTCCGTGTCGGCGACCACGGCTTTGGTCAGGTAGTCGTCGAGGATCTTGTCCAGTTCGTCCAGGCGGTCGTGGAAAAAGTGGTTGGCGCCGGCGATGGTCCGATAATCGATTTCCAGATTTCGCTGACTGCGCAGCTTTTCCACCAGTTTGTTGACCGACGGCGCCGGGACGATCTCGTCCTGGTCGCCGTGGACGATCAGGCCCGATGACGGGCAGGGCGCCAGGAAGGTAAAGTCGAAGGCATTCGCCGGCGGGGCGACGGAGACGAAGCCGCTGATTTCCGGCCGCCGCATGAGCAGTTGCATGCCGATCCAGGCGCCGAACGAGAAGCCGGCGATCCAACAGGCGCTGGCGCTCTGATTGAACGACTGCAGCCAATCGAGCGCCGAGGCGGCATCCGACAGCTCGCCTTCACCCCGATCGTAGCCGCCCTGCGAACGGCCAACGCCGCGGAAATTGAAGCGCAGAACCGAAAAACCGTGCCGCGCAAAGCAGTGGTACAGGGCGTAGACGACCTTGTTGTTCATGGTCCCGCCGTACTGCGGGTGCGGGTGCAGCATCACGGCGATAGGTGCGTTCGGCACCCGGCTGTGCTGATAGCGGCCCTCGATCCGGCCTTCCGGGCCGTTTATGATCACATCCGGCATAGAACCGATACTTTCCTTGTCATCCAGGGTGTCTGGCAGGTTGTTTAGGGGCTTGTTCCATGTCCCCACAATTTTTTTCGGCTAAGCGGTTGATATTCATTGGACAGTCCACCGGGGCGTCGCCATGTAATCTTGACCAAATTGGTCGGTTAAGCTATATCCTGACCTAGGCGCCACACTCGATCCGGCGCGCCGCGCACCGGCCGCCCGACATACGGTAGGGGCCCCTGCCGATGCGGGCCGGATCATAGCACGATGGGCGATGCCATGTTCAACACCATCCGCGACGATATCGACTCGATGATGGCCCGCGACCCGGCGGCCCGGTCACGTCTTGAAGTAGTGCTTTGCTATCCGGGATTCCAGGCGCTGATGTACTATCGCCTGGCCCACGCCTTATGGGTGCGCCGGTGGCATCTCCTCGCGCGCATGATTTCACAGTTCGGCCGCATTCTGACCGGAATCGAGATCCATCCCGGTGCGGTGGTCGGCCGGCGGCTGTTCGTCGACCACGGCATGGGCGTGGTCATCGGCGAGTCCAGTGAGATCGGCGACGACGTGACCCTCTATCAGGGGGTAACCCTGGGCGGCGTTGCGCCTAGCGTCGATAGCCATAGTCAGCGCAGCGTGAAACGCCATCCGACCCTGCTGGATGGTGTCATTATCGGCTCGGGCGCGCAGATCCTGGGGCCAATCACGGTGGGTAAGAACGCGCGCGTGGGCGCCAACGCCGTGGTCGCCAAGGACGTGCCAAGCTGTGCGACCGTCGTCGGCATCCCCGGCCGGGTCGTCCAGTCGCGCAAGCGGGCGAATGAGGAGGAGAAGCCGAGCTTCCTAGCCTATGGCACACCCACCGGCGATATACCGGACCCGGTGGCGCGGGCTATCGACGGCCTGCTTGATGAAGTGCAGAGCCTGCGGGCGCGTCTCAACAAGGTGGAAGAAGAAGCCGCCCGCCGCGAGACGGATGGCGCAAACGGCGAAAGTCAGCGCGGAGCAAAAGCCCGCGCCGAGGGCACTGGCCAAGGCGCCGCCGGATCTACGTCCGGAGAATGTTAGAGGGGCGAGTGCCGAGGGAAGAGGAGGTGGTGGAGTGAAACTGAGCACAAAGGGACGTTACGCGGTCATGGCGCTGGTCGATTTGGCGGCCCATGGTGACGAGCGGCCAATCTCCCTGGCCGACATTGCCGAGCGGCAGGAGATTTCTCTCTCCTACCTGGAACAATTGTTCGCCAAGCTGCGTCGAGGCGGCTTGGTCAAGAGCGTGCGCGGTCCCGGCGGCGGGTACCTGTTGGCGCATAAGGCGGAAGAGACGCGAATCGCGGACATCATCCTCGCGGTGGACGAGCCGATTCGGGCAACCCGCTGCACGCCGGGGCAACCCTTTGGCTGCCGCGCCAACAAGAGCCGGTGTAGCACCCATGATTTGTGGGAAGAGCTGGGCAATCAGATCTATCTATATCTCAGCTCGGTCACCGTGGCCGATGTTGTCAACCGCCGCGTTCTCGGTACCAGCGGCGTGATCGGCCGCGCAACGGGCGGTGGCCCGGCCTTCGCCGCGGAATAACCGCGGCGGCGCGACCGTCGAGCCCGTGCCCTCAAAGCAAACGATGACGCGCACCACATATCTCGACTACAACGCCAGCGCCCCCATACGACCGCAAGCGGCGGCGGCCGTGGCGCATGCGCTGACTCTGACCGGCAATGCTTCGTCCGTGCACGGATTTGGCCGCCGCGCCCGGGCATGCCTGGAGGATGCGCGCGAGTCCGTTGCCGCCCTGGTCAATGCACCGCCCTCGGCGGTTGTTTTCACCAGCGGTGGGACCGAGGCGAACAATTTGGCCCTGCGCGGCCTGGCACAAGACAGCCGCCGCGTCCTCGTCTCGGCGGGCGAGCATCCCTCGGTGCTTGGCGCTGTCGATGGCGCGGCGCAAGTGCCGCTCGGCCCAGACGGGGTGATAGACTTGGCACGGCTGGACGATATGCTGGCGGACGAGTCGCGGCCGGCGCTGGTGTCGGTCATGCTGGCCAACAACGAGACCGGCGTGATCCAGCCATTGGACAGAGTGGTCGCCTTGGCCCGGCGGCATGGGGCGCTGGTCCATTGCGATGCGGTGCAAGCGGCCGGCAAAGTTGCTGTCGACATGGCCAATCTGGGAGTTGATGCCGTGAGCCTCTCGGCGCACAAGATCGGCGGGCCGCAAGGCGTTGGTGCCCTTGTCGCGGTGGAGTCACTGGGACTGGTGCCGCTGCTGCGGGGCGGCGGGCAAGAACGCCGCCGTCGCGCCGGTACCGAAAACCTTCCGGGCATCGCCGGCTTTAGCGCCACCGCTGCGCTTGCCATGGCGGACCTGGATGACGGCCCGCGTATCGCCGCCTTGCGCGACGAGCTCGAGCGGCGCCTGTACCGGCTGGCGCCGGAGGTTAAGGTCATCGGCGCCGAGGCGCCGCGCCTGCCCAATACAAGCTGCGTCGCCGTTCCCGGCCTGACGGCCGAGACAGTGGTCATGGGCCTCGATCTCGCCGGCG
>JAJFGI010000037.1 GCA_021776215.1 Kiloniellaceae bacterium
CGCGCGGGCGCGACGCCGATGAGGTGCGCCGTGCGGTCGGCTACCTGCCGGAGAGCGTGACGTTCCCGCCGGGCATGAGCGGGCGCGAGCTGATGCGTTTCTACGCCCGGCTCAAACGGGTCGACCTGGCGCAATGCGATGCGCTGCTGGACACGGTGGATCTCACCGGCGCCGCGCGGAACCGCGTGAAAACCTACTCCAAAGGCATGCGCCAACGCCTGGGCTTGGCGCAGGCCTTGCTCGGCCATCCGCGTCTGCTGTTCCTGGACGAGCCGACCAACGGCCTCGATCCGCCGCTGCGCCGGCAGTTTTACGACATCATCCGCTCGCTCACGGGTGCCGGCGCCACCGCCGTCGTCTCGTCGCACATGCTGACGGAGATCGAGGCACGCGCCGATCTGATCGCGATCCTGTGCGACGGCGTGCTGGCCGCCTTCGGAACGCTGGACGAGCTGCGCAGGTCCTCCCATCTGCCGTACCGCCTGCGGCTTCAGGTCCAGGTCGATTCGGTGGGCGCGATCGCCGAGGCGATCGGCCGCGACTTCGCGCTCGACCGGGTCGTCGGCGGGGTCATGGATTTCGTCTGCCCGATGCCCGACAAGATGGCGATCGTGCGCCGGGTCGCCGCACTCAACGGGGCGGTACGCGATGTCGATATCCTGCCGCCGCGGCTCGAGGAAATTTATGCCCATTTCGTGGACGAGCGGAGGTCGCGATGATCGTGATCTGGCACTTGGCCGCCAAGGAAATCCGTGACGGCCTGCGCAACCGCTGGGTCGCGGCGACGGTGCTTACCCTCGCCGGGCTGGCGCTGATCCTCGCCTTGCTGGGCGCGGCCCCGGGCGGTGGCACCAAGGCCAGCGCGCTCAGCGTCACGGTCGTCAGCCTGTCCAGCCTCTCGGTTTATCTTCTGCCATTGATCGCGTTGATGCTCGCCTACGATGCCGTGGTCGGCGAACTGGAACGCGGCACGCTACTGCTGCTGCTCAGCTATCCGGTCAAGCGCTGGCAGGTCGTCCTGGGCAAGTTCCTGGGCCATGTCGCGATTCTCGCGGTCGCCATCGTACTCGGGTACGGCAGCGCCGCGCTCGCCGTGTTGGCGACCGGCGGCGGCGATGACGCGGCGGGCTTGACCGCCTTCGCCGCGCTGTGCGGCAGCTCGATTCTGCTGGGGGCGGCGTTCCTGGCCCTCGGGTACCTGTTGAGCGCGATGTGCGAGGAGCGGGCCCGGGCCGCCGGGCTGGCCATCGGGCTGTGGCTGGTCCTGGTCGTGATCTACGACCTCGGCCTGCTCGGCCTGCTGCTCCTGGATGCGAAACAGACGATCGCACCGCCACTGTTCGCCGGTCTCCTGCTCGCCAACCCGGCCGACGCGTTCCGGGTCTTCAACATGACCCTGATCGAGGGCGTCCGCGAGGTCGGCGGCCTCGCTGGGCTGGGCGCCGAGGCCATGCCGAACCGGGCCGTCCCGATCGCGGTTCTGTTCGCCTGGACACTGGCGGCGCTGGGCGGGGCCACGGCCCTCCTCGCCCGGCGGGAGCTCTAGGGATGCGGTCGGTCTTTGCGACCATCCTTTTGCCGGTCCTGTTGCTGTTCGGCGGCTGCGGCGAAGGGGAGGACACGGCCGCGAAACCGGCGGCGCAGGAGCTGACCCGTGAAGCGGTCGGCCACTATTGCAACATGATCGTCGCCGACCATGCGGGTCCCAAGGCGCAGATCTTCCTGACCGGCCGGGCGGATCCGATCTGGTTTTCCTCGGTGCGCGACGCGATCGCCTTCACCATGCTGCCGGACGAGCCCAAGGCCATCGCCGCGATCTATGTCAACGACATGGGCCGCGCGACCTGGGCAGCGCCGGAGCCGGGCACCTGGGTCGCGGGCGACACCGCGGTCTACGTCATCGAGAGCCGGATGCGCGGCGGCATGGACGCGGCGGAGGCCGTACCCTTCGCCGAGCATTCCGACGCGGAGGCCTTCCTCGCCGAACACGGCGGGCGCATCGTGACCCTGGCCGAGGTGCCGCGGGACTATATCCTCTCGCCCGACGCACCCGAGCCGAGCGCCGACGACAACGCGATGGACCGGTCGACGCCCGGCGGCATGACCATGAAACCGAGGGAGACTGACCATGACTCAGCCCAATAGACGGTGCGAGCGTGGCCCCGTCGCCGCTGTCACACGCCGGCGCGCGCTGACCCTCGTCGCGGCCGCGGCGGGCCTGTCGCTGCTCGGCCCGGCGGCGCCGCGCGCGGCGCCGAAGCCGGTCCGCTGGACCGGCACCGCGCTCGGGGCCGATGCCAGCCTGGCGATCTATCATCCGGACGAGCGCGAGGCCCGGCGGTTGATCGCGTCAGCCCTCGAGGAGGTCGCGCGTCTCGAGGCCGTCTTCAGCCTCTACCGCGCGGACTCGGCGCTCTCCCGCCTCAATCGGGCGGGCTATCTCGACGCGCCGCCCCTCGATTTCGTGACCCTGCTGGCCAGGGCCCGCTGGTGGAGCGAGCGGACCGGAGGCGCATTCGACATCACCGTCCAGCCGCTCTGGCGCCTGTACGCCGAGCATTTCGCGGCGGCGGGGGCAGATCCCGACGGCCCGCCGCGCCGCGCGATCGAGGCCGCGCGCGCCTTGGTCGATTACCGCGCCGTCGACATCGCGGCACATCGGGTGGCTTTCGCCCGCCCGGGCATGGCGGTGACCATGAACGGCATCGCCCAGGGCTACATCACCGACCGGGTCGCCGACCTGCTCCGCGCGCAGGGTCTGGCGCATGTGCTGATCGATCTCGGCGAGCTGCGCGCCCTCGGCACGCGCCCCGACGGCGATCCGTGGCGGGTCGGCTTGGCCGATCCCTTGCGCCCCGGCGGCCTGGTCGACACGCTGGATGTCGTGGACCGGGCGGTGGCGACCTCGGCCGTGACGGGCACGCGCTTCGACCCGGCCGGCCGGTATCACCATATCTTCGATCCGCGTCGCGGGCGGCCGGGCGACGGCCTGTTGTCCGCCAGCGTCGTCGCGCCGCGCGCGACCGACGCCGACGCCCTATCGACCGCCCTTCTGGCCGATGCCGCCCTCCTCGGGCGCGTCACGGCGGAGCAAGGGGTACCGGTCGACCGAATCCTAGCGGTCGCGGCCGGCGGCGGCGTGCACCGCGTCGAGATGATCGGCTGACAGAGTTGGGCAGTGATGGCGGTTTCAGGCCGCGTGCTGACGCCATTCGGCCAGAGCGGCTGATCGGTTCCGCTTGAAAATGTCGCGGCGGTTGAGGTGACGGTCGAGGTTAAAGTGATTGTGGCTTGAGGCGTGAACGGCGGCGAACTTTTGCAGGATCTTGATGTCCCTGAATTTGGCCATCGCCGCTTCCCGTCTTCGGAACGGCTGGTGCGAGTTCTCCGCCGGATTGTTGAGCCAACGGCTGCAGGCCTGACCGGCAGTGTTACCAATCCTTTTCATCGCTGCCCGGTAAGACCGAAGTCGGTCAATGACGGTCGCCGCTGCCGGCCATACCGCTTCATCGTATGCTTCAGAAACGTAAGAGCAGTTTTCCGCTCCCGGCGTTTCGTAGCGAAAACCTCGAGCGCCTCGCCTTCGCGATCTACCGCACGCCAAAGATAGTGCGTCTCGCCGTTGATCCGCACCAGCACTTCGTCCAAGTGCCAATACCGGCGCGAATACAAACGGTCGTGAATACAAACGGTCGTGAATACGTCGTTTCCGGATCTCCACGGCCAGCATCGGACCGCACGGGGTCCACCAAAATCGCACCGTCTCGTGGCAGATGTCGATGCCACGCTCGTGCAGCAGTCTTCGACCTGGCGCAGCGACAGCGGATATCGCACGTACATCATGACCGTCAGGCTGACACCTCCGGTGAACTGTTGAAATAGCGGAATGGATTTGTCATCCGCTGAGGCTACGGATCGTCCCTACCCGCCTCAAGATGATTTACTCTGACATTGCCCTGGGCGAAGATCGCTACCGCCGGCTCGTATCGTCTCTCAGGAATTTCTCAATCCGCGCGAAATAGGCCTCCGGCTCTTCATAAAATGGTGTATGCGAGCTGTTGGGGAAGATCGCCACCTCGGAGTTGGGAATCGCCGTGTGCATGCGAAGTGCGCAAGACGGCGTCATTTCGTCGTGAGCGCCAGCGACGATCAAACACGGCTCGGTGAAGCTAGCCATGTCATCGAGCCGATTCCAATTCTTCAAATTTCCAATATATAGGAACTCGTTGGGTCCCTGGACCGCCATGTATGGATCCATATTCCAATCGGCAACCGACTCGGCGAGTGGTGGTGGCCAGTGATCGAGCCGACACACATGTCGGTAATTCAAAAGTGTGATGGCCGCTTTATACTCTTCATGGTCGATCGACCATTCAGCTTCACGACGCTGCATCATGCGCACCGTCTCAATACCGAGGCCGCCGCGCAACCGATTGAGCTCGCTTATCAGATGCGCAATATCGGCAGCCGAATTCGCTATAACAAAGCTCGCCAGCACGCCAGGGAACGTTACAGCATACTCCATGCCGAGCCAGCCGCCCCAGCTGTGCCCGATAAGGTGGAATTGGTCGAGGTCGAGCGCGCCGCGCACGGTCTCTACTTCCTGTGCAAAGCGAGACACGTGCCAAAGAGCCTCGTCCTTGGGCCGATCCGACTGGCCGGTGCCGAGCTGATCATAGCTCACGATGCGGTAGCCCGCATCAACGAGGCGAAGATGCGGTTCCACGAGATAGCGGCAGGGCAAGCCCGGTCCACCACTGAGTAGGAATACCACCTCATTTCCCGAGCCCCAGCTATAGGTAACGACCTCGTGCCCGTCGACGCCTACACATTTCGATTCATCGGGATTGTTGAAATCGACCATGTCCACCTCATCGTGTTGCCGCGCTCGCTGAATGGCGTCATCCCGCCGCAGGTGAGTCGGGACCGCATGACACTATTCATGCCATCGTTCTCACACGACGTTTTTCGGCACATCACTCGGTTTACAGCGGCCTTGCCCGGCATCGGTCGTAGGTTTGCTGCCATGGCCTGATCCGCTCGAAGGCGGCACTGGCTGCGATCACATCGAGATCCGCATAGCGGCTGCCGATGATCTGCATACCCACCGGCATGCCGCTCGTGGATAGACCCGCGGGAATAGAGGCGGCCGGATTGCCGCTGAAGTTCAACGGATAGGTAAGGCACCAGCCGAGGAGCGGATCGACCGCTTCTCCTGCCACTTCCGAAGGTCCTACGGTGTTGCCGTCCGATGCATTGTCGACCGGCAGACAGGCAAGCGTCGGTGTGACGAGTATGTCGTTCTCCTGGAAAACGTTTTGGATCGCATCGTATATTTCCGTACGGATCGCTTGGTCATTGAAGAACTGCACGGCAGTCATGCTCATGCACTCGTCGATCCATCTCAGGTATTCCGGCGGAAAATCGTCGCGGTGCTCGCCGAGGAGGTCGTAACCGGCTCCCTGCATCCCGAGCAATCCGGTAATGTTAAGCGGCATGATCAACCGGGCCCATAAGTCGGAAAGCTCACGTTGCGAGCGTGTAATGCCGAGCTTCACTTCCCGGACGACGGCCCCCTCCTCCTCGAAGGCGCGCACGGCCTTTTCGACGACGGCCGCCACTTCCGGCTCGACGGGAAACACATCGAAATTCGGGCTGTAGGCAACGCGCAGCCCTTTGATCGGCCGCTCCGTTGCCGCCATGAAATCGAGATCTTCGTCGAGCGCAAAAGGATCACGCGCATCGTAACCGGCTAGCGCCGTCAAGGCGAGTGCCGCATCTTTTACGTTCCGAGTGATCGGGCCTTCGGCGATGAATGGCGTGTCCATGGAAAACCCGTTCGGTCGCGACCAAATCGGGACGCGACCGTAAGATGCCTTGAAACCATAGACGCCGCACCAAGAGGCGGGAATGCGAATGGACCCACCGCCGTCGGTCCCTTCCGCAAGGGGGAGAAGACCGTCAGCAACCGCTGCCGCGGTTCCACCCGACGACCCACCGGAATTTTTCCGTGTATCGAACGGATTGCAG
>JAJFGI010000361.1 GCA_021776215.1 Kiloniellaceae bacterium
GGCCGGCGAGCGGCAGGTGCCGCCGCGGTCGTTGGCGACCGAACCGACGGCGCCCGACAGTCGCACGGCCGCGGCAACGGCATTGGCCTGGCGACTCGTGCAACCGGCGGCTTGTAGACGTTGGACGGACGCCGTCGCGAGGGATCCCCGCGGGAACGCCCGGAGCACACGGGCGGCTTTGGTGGTGGAGATCGAGGCGACGGCGGCGACGAGGGGAACGAGCGGGTTATCGGGGCACGGGTTGTACAGCATCGGGTTGCATCCTTCTGCGGCGTCGGGCGCCGCCCCCTGCCCGGTTCTGAACAGATCGAGGCAAGGGGCGAGGCTCGAAGGGGTTCGCCCGGGATGCTGTAGTTTTTGACTTCAAAAAGTCTATAATGAGCGACGTGGGAATGACAACCGCTATTCCCGGCGTCTCTCAAGTGGCCCGGCCGGATCGGGCAGAAGGATGAAACCGACATGCATGTAGACGAAACCACCCTGTATCTATCCAAGCCCGAACTGGTCGCGATGGCGGGGTACATCAGCCGCGATGAAGCCCGACCCGAGCTCGGCGCCATGTTCGTGGATCACGAACACGGTCGGGTGTGGGCGACCGACGGCCACCGTGCGGCGATCGTGACGGCCAAGGGCGGCGACCATGTGTCGCGGGGCACCCCGTTCGCCGTCGCCGCCGCGACCGTGGATCAACTTGTGCGAGCGGCGAAGGCTCGCGACACGATCGCGATCCGGCGTGTGAAGCGGCGGGTTCAGATCACGGTGTCGGCGGTCGCGGGGGATCCACCGCCCTGCCGGCTGTCGATCTCCGTTGGGTCGGCCAAGGTTAGGCCGGCGCCGATCGAAGCCGTGATCCCCCGGTATGAGTCGAAGGCCGGGCGGCCGGCGCAGTGGGTCGCCCTGAACCCTCGCTACATCGGTGCCTTCGCGGAGCTGTGGAAACTGGGACGCGACGACTCGCGACCCGTGGTGCTTTACCGCGGCGGCGAACTCGATCCGGTGCTTGGCGTCTTCGAGACCCGCGACGGGTCGCAATGGCGTGTGATCATCATGCCGATCAACCACCGCGCCCCCGCACGAAAATCGGCGTAGGCGGCGGGTCCCGTGAACCTGCCGCGAGCTTGATCGGAGCCGCTTCGGAACGGTGGCCCAGCGGAGAGCCGCCCGAGCAACGTGTCGATCGGATCCCCGTGGGGTTGCCCTAGGAGTGATGCTTGCGCCGTTGCAGATCGTGCTCGTGAAGCGTCGCCTACCAGTAGCTGGCGCAGCTCGTGTCAATCGCGTTGCGGCAAAGGTCGGCACCCTGGCCCGACGATGGGAAGCTACAGGTGTGGAGTAGGCCAGAAGAGGACGTCAGCCGGCACTCAGGCGACGGGAACCGGTCGGAGCACGTAATCCCGAGGTGGTCGTTGCAGCTGCCCTGGCAGATGTTCCCATCGCCGGCGATGCTCCAATTATCGGGGTTGGCGCAACCGACCTTCTCCGCGCCGTCGGCTGCGCCGCTGGTGCGACCGGTTGCTTCATCGCTGCCGTCGGCTGAGTTACGCGTGTCCTCAGTTCCGTCCTGGCCGGTGTCGTTGCTCTCGCTGCTTTCCGTAGACGCGGTGTCGTCGTCGGAGTCTTTGTCGGCGCACGCGGGGGGCACCAGCAGCGTGACTCCCAGCCCAACCAGTCGAAGACGGAGGATCATGCCTGGCATCGTCAACTTGGATGTGTGCGATGCCTGGGACGGCGGGGTCATTCTTTCACGGCAATCTCGCAAACGGAGGCGGGCGAAGCCCCATTGCGTCGGCGGGGAGCGATCTCCGGGATCGCCTAAAAAAAAGCGCGGTGCGTCCTGAGGGGCGCCCGCGCAGGGTTCGGACCGGCCTGTTGGAGCCGCGGCCCGAAGGGACAGGATGCCTGCCACTGCCGGGCAACGGCACAATAGCGACCGGCCGGCGGGCCGAACAGGCTTCGGTGCGGGATCTCGCCAGATCTCCCACGATCTAGCCCAGACTTTTTGAAGTCTGGACTTCGAAAATGCCAGATGCGTCTCCGCAGGTTTCGCCGGTATCGGTGTTCAGCCCTACGCTTAGCAGCGTTCGACCGGATCCGCGGCCGACTGCGGCGATCCCGTAGACGCGACCAGATGTTGTGTGGTCCTCTTCGGCGCGAAGACCACATAAAAGACGAGCCCGCCGAAGTTCCAGCTTCGTCGGGCTCCGAGAGGTCAGCGAGCTTTTCAATCGGAGCGCCGACTACATGGGAAACGTACGCCTTTTTTCTGAGGGGTTCAACCCCTCTGCGCACCCGCGCGCTCAGGAGCATCTTCCTGAAATTCCTAAGGAACTTGTCAGTGCGGACTACGCGCTAGACAATGATCGCCGGGAGTCTCTTCCTGCACTGAAGGCCAGGATGGCCCGGGCACGTCGCCGTGCCCTGGACCGTGCGGACCCGAGGCAAACGACGCTCCGTGGGGTCTTGGATCCCAACAACGGGTATCGCCGCCATAGCGCAGGGGGGAAGTTCGAGTCATGGCGTCAGCTCGACGTTGAGCTCGACCACATCGACAAGTTCAAGAACCGCGAAGGCTTCTGGAGGAAGGGCGGCAAGGCGCGCGAGGCCATGGCCCACGTGCGCGCGCAGACGTTCTCGGCGATCGAGCTCGGCGGCCTCGATGAGGTTCTCCCGGTTTGGATGCGGGGTCGATGGGCCCTGACCCGCGCCCAGACGGCGATCCTCATCGCGGTCATGAAGGCGTTTCGCTTCAAGGCGGGGGGCGTGATGGAGCGCGAGCCTGTGCTGGCGTCAGACTTGGGGATCAGCGAGCGCGCATTTCGGTATGCGCTCAATGGTCGCCGGTACACCGTCGCCGATGGCAGCGAGCGGTGGTCGCCGGGGCTCATCGAGCGGGGCCTCGTGTATCGGCGTCAACTCAAGCGGCCCGGGACCGATGGCAGGCGTACGGATGACGACGTCCTCCTGCTTCGCGTCGGGCCCGTCGTCGAGAAGCTGATGCGGCCGACGATGGCGGCCTCGCCCTGGATTGAAGCCACCGACGCGCAGCGCACCAAGGCTCGAGACAGGCTTCAGAAGCTGCGTAGGCAAGGCCGGGCGATGCGGCGAACTCAGGCGACCGAGGCCTGGGGCCGTCGGCAGCAATGGCGTGTAATTAAATCCGCGGCACAATGTGCCGACAACCCCGCCTCCCCCCCGATGAAGGGGGGCAGGGGGAGGTTAGGGTTAACGCGGGGGGAAAGGCATAAGCCTTCCCAATCCCCCCGCACCCCCCGGGCTTCGAAAAACACAAACGTCTCGCCGCCAAAACAGCGCCAGTTGGACAACGAAGCGCTATGCAAGGCCTCACGGCCTGCCGCGCTTCTCCCGCGCTCGACCGATCATGACCAAAATCTTCGAGCGACCGAAGGCGATCGCCGAAGACGGCGCGCCCAGGAGGGCGGGTTGGAAATTCCGGCGGAGTTTTCAAGTCGACCGATCCACCAAGAGCGAACGAACAGAAAAGATCCGGACCTGAATGTTTGGCGAGCGCGTCGCGCTCGCGGTGTTCGAGTTCCGCCGAAAATTGCTGAACGCCTGTTCGACGAGGACTGCGCGAAGGCTTATTCAGCTCTTTTTGGGGCGGCCCCTCAGGCTTCGCCTGAGGGCGATTCGATCGAGGGGTCCCCTCCCCCTTCCGAACGGTCTGAAACGCCGCCTGCGGCCAGCGTCGGTCCTCCGGAGAACGAACAATTGTCGGAGGCCGGCGATCGAGAGCGCCCCGGCTAGTCATGCGTCGGTTCGGCGATGTGACGCGCAGAGGCGATCTGTAGCCCTTCCGACACGCTTTTCCGATCTGGCGAGTCGTGCCGGCGACCCGCCCTCGCGCAAAGTCGACAACCAGACTTGTCGCTTTGTCGCCCTGGCGTCGCGCATCGCCGAGTCGAGGCAGGTCGCAGTGTCGCCTCGTCGGCACGACACGATCTGTAACATCGCCGTAGCGATCTGACTCCGCAGGTCGACTCGCGTCACCGAAGCGGGTCGACGTGAGCGTGTGAGTCGCCGCGCCTTGGCAGGTCGCCTCGCTTACACGATGTGCGTCGCCGGGGCGACGCGAGTCGCGATTGCGCATCGCCTCGGCGACACGGGTCGCCTCGTCACAAAGGCGGGTCGGGTCTCCTTGTCGAGGCGTGTCGCCCCGTCGCAGGAGCAGATCACATCGCTGTTGCGACGCAGGTCGCTGACCCGAGTCGTGTTGCGCCCGCGACGTGCGTCGCTGCGGCGCCCTGTCGATGTGACTCGCGCCCACGACCTGCTCTGCCTTGGCGGGTCACATCGCAGCGGCGAGTCGTGCCGCCAAAGCGCCCTTGCGCGTCGACCCGCTTCGGCGTTCTGCGTCGCCTCGCCAGGGCGGATCGTGTCGCCGGCTCGCTCTTGCGACTTTCTTGGTCGCCTCGCCTCGGCGACGTACAAGCCATTCGATGATCATCGCCTTTTGTGTGGAAAAGGGCGGGGCGGGGAAATCCGCGACGTCTGTGGCTGTCTCCCTCGAGTACGTGCTGCGCGGGTACAAGACCTTATTGGTCGACGTCGACCCGCAGCACTCGTCGCTGGACTGGCACCGCCTGGCGACTGCGAACGGAAACCCGGCACCCAAAGTGATGGCGGCAGGCGAGGGCTTCGAGGACGACCTCGGCCAACTCGCAGGCCAGTACGACCGGATCGTGATCGATGCGCCAGGGCGCTACGGCCGGATCATGGCCGGCGCGCTCGCCATCTCCGACATCTTCGTGATGCCGACCGTTCCGGGGCGCTACGACCTTTGGTCGACGCTGCGCACCAGCAAACTCGCGGAGCGTGCGGCGATGGAGCGACCCGAGCTGAAGGTGAGGGCGATGCTGAACAAGGTCGACCGCCGGCGGAGCATCTCCAAAGAGATCCGGCCCGCGTTGGTCGGTCGCGGAATCGACGTGCTCGACACGGAGCTTTCGTTGCTCGCCGACTACGACGAAGGGACCGAGGAAGGTCTCGCGCCCACAAACTTGAATCCGACCGGAAAGGCCGCGAAGCAGATCCGCAGCCTTTGCGACGAACTCGATGAACTCTCCAAGGAGCTCCGCCGTGCCGTCTAAAAAACGAGGATCGCTATCCGGGGTCGCCCCGTCCGAACTTGCCGACCGCTTGATGAAGCCCGAAGCGGCGCAGCCGTTGTCGGTCGTTGCCGAGTCGCGGCTGCCTGAGCCACCGGCGATGCCCGAGCCGGCAAGGCAACCGGAGCCGGCGCCCCTTGTCGCTGATCCCGACCCAGGGTTGCAGCCCGCTGCGCACATTCCGGCGCAAACACCTCCGCGCCCGCGTGCGCCTCGGGCGTCGGCCCCGCGGAAAACCCAGCCGGCCCCAGTGATGGTTGAACCGCCCAAGCGCGGCCATGCGATCCAAGCGAGCGGGAAGGTGGTCCGGCGGATCACGCTGAGCCTGCCGCCGGACGTAGGTCAAGTGCTTGCGCACTTCTGTGTAGAAAGCGGCCGTACGCAGAGTGACGTGGTCGCAGAGGCCTTGCGCGAAAAGTTCCGCTAGCTGGCCACACACGTGCGCTGACGTGCGCTCGACATCGCGCGCCGTATCTTCAGTGGCGCGAGGACCCATCCGTGGCCTACCCTGAAAGACCATGGCGTCGAAGGCCAATGCCGCGAAACAGGAAAACGGAGGTCGCACCGGCCGACCGCCGTCGGACGTCGATCGCGTGCAAACCACGATCTACCTCGAGACCGGACTCCGCGAGAAGCTGCGCAAGTACGCCTTCAAAGAGCGGATGAACCAGAGCGCCGTCGTCGAAGAAGCGCTCAAGGCGATGCTCCGCGGCAAGCGGTTGTGACGTTCGAGCACGTGGCATTCGCAGACCGGATCGACGCTAGATTCGCGGTTGTGGGCGTGGCCATGCGGGTCAGGCATTTTCGGGTTGGGGGAAGGCGAACCCGTCTGCCGTCAAAGCGGGCCTTTGAGGACGAAGCCTATCGGGCCGGGCTCTTCGAGTTTGCGGCTCGCGCGGAGCACATGGCGGCCGCGTGCGAGGGAAAGTGTGATCTCGAGGTTGGGGTCCGCAGAAACGAAATCCGGATCTTCGCCGCATCCGAGTCCGCAGGATACGACCTCGATCGTCATGCCGTCACGCGCGTCAAGTTCGAGCCGGTAGTCCCCACTCGCGGGCACGTCCACAGTGTAGTTTTTCCAAACACGCCCGCGCCGAGGGCCGACCGCATCGGGTGAGCTACATCCGAAGTCTCCACCGCCCTCGATGATGTAGGGAGTCTGGGCCCAGTCAGCTTCTTGCCATGCGATCGGGTCTGCGTCGCACTCAGCCGCGAGTCGTGAGAAGGCGAGCAGTGAGCACTTCGGGTACGCGGTGTACTCGTCTTCGGTGCTATCTAGACCTTCGTTTGTGGTCGCTACGAGCAGCTCATCGAGTGCTGCGTGGTCGCGAATCGCTCCCGCGCTGTCGACGAAATGCTCCATGGCCGACCACGACGATTCGATCGCCAGAAACGAAAGCAAGTGAGCGCTGCGATCATACAGCTGTGCCGGGGTGTTCCTTCTGACGTGATCCGGGATGTCAGCGATCGCGAAGTTGGGGTCCCAGCCGAGGGAGTGATCGTAGTGCAGCTGCGCGAGTCCTTCCTCGAAGAAGTCGGCGTTGCGCTGCGCTCCTTCTTGGAGGTCGCGGATCGCATGAACGAGCTCGTGCGTGTGTGTGGGATTCGCGGCGTAGACGTGACCGCTGCGCGTGCACGCTGAAGCTGAGCCGCATAGCTCTGGTGGCGCGAGAGTCTCTGGCTCAAGGTAAAAGTAGCTCACGCGGTGCGCCAGATCGCCGTCTTCGGACTCCTTGAGATATGCGCCTACGAAGTTGTCGAGATACTCCGGTGTGCCCGTGCACAGCGGCAGCTCTGGCTCGCTCCACAGTGATACGTGAGTTCCTTCGAAGACGGACTGGGTCCCCGAGGGAGTCGGCGCCAAGTCGAAGGGGTCGGGAGCCGCACAGGCCGCCACAGCCCCTAGCAGTGCGATTCCGCCGCCGGCGCGCGAGCACGATGGTTGGGACGAACGGCGATGCATGCCCACAGTGGTTCCGTCGCGCCGTCTCTATGGGTCACGGTTGCTCTTCGAGGTGCCGCTCTGCCAGAAGCGTCACCTTCTCCAGCGCTTCGAGCTGCGGATCGTTCAGCAGCGCACGCACCTTCTTCGCGCGCGGGAGGTCCGCGAGTAGGGCGGCTTGGAGCGCTTCGACTTGGGCGGCGCAGTCGTCGTCGTGCTCGGCGGCTTTCGCCTTCCTGAGCGCTGTCATCTGCGGCTTGCTCATCTTCTCCTGCAGGCCGAACCACTGGTCTGGCGTGAGGGTATGCAGCAGCGCGCCGACGGAGCGGACGACGAGGGTGTTCGGGTCTCCCGGCGGTCGCTTCGGCGTAGCGGCAGCCGGCTCGGCCGCTTCGGGTCTTTCATCAGCGACCTCCGCGTCGATCGTCTGCGGTCGCGCGTCTTCCTCGTCGCCCTCGATGATCTCCGTCGCTGCGCTTAGTGCCTTCTTCGCCCCTTCGCCAAACTGCAGCGCCGCGACCTGAAGCGGCTTGCGCAGCGCCCTCCACATTTCGCGGCTGTTCTCGGCTTCGAGCTCGGCCGACTTCGTCGAGAACCGTGCCTCCAAGCTCGCGGTCATCGCCGTCGCCTTCATGCGTAGGCCCTCGTTGTATTGCGACACCAGGGTGTCGACAGTTCGCAGCAACGGTTCGACCTGCCCCGATGTCACCCTGGACATCTCGATCACGCGCTGCGTCAGCGTGTCGTTGTGGGTCATGAGCCGTTCGAGCACGAGGTTGAACTGCGCGCGATCGGCCGAGTACGCCCGCCAAAGGTCCGTGACCTCCTCGACGTCGTGCACGCCGGCGCCGCTCGAACCCGGAAGCTCAAACGTGCATGCCTTGCGCGTCACCTTGCCGCCTTTGTCGGCGACGTCGAACTGGACCTTGTAGCGCGAAGGCTCCCCGATCTCCCCGTAGTGGAGCTGCGCCACGTGCATGATCATCTCGGCGATCGCGTCCTCGCCGTCTTGCGGTGCCTCGCCGGGTTCGGGGTCTCGCATGCGCAGTACGTTGAGTCTGCGCTCGCCGCCATTGTTCTTGCAGTCGATTCGAACGCGCTGGAGGCCCTTCGGATACCACTGGTGGAGCGCGTTTCGGATCGCGGGACTCACGATCGGTGGCTCGTTCGGGATGTCAAACGGTTGCTCAAGCTCCATCACCCACTCCTCCTGCAGCGCGGTCCGTATCGACCCGTCGCGGATCGATCCGTAACCGATGTGGAGCCGGTTTGCAGTCAAGATCGTCCCCGGAAAATTCGATCAACGGGGCGCCAATGCAGCGCAGGGGCTGCTGCAGCGCACTGCATCCCACTGATCTCAAGGGTTTAGCTTGCACTGCAGTCGTGGCTGCACCGCGTCACTGGAATCCGCTGCAGTTCAGGCCAAAGCTGCATCTGCACGTCGGGGCTGCAGTGACGCAAACCTCGCAGCGACGTCCAGCGGACCGCATCGGTCCCTGCACCAAGGAGAGAAACCGTGGCAAACGGAGTTACGCGAACAGAACTGATGGGTCGGACCAAGGAGGAGTTGGCCGACGCGGTCGTGCGCGCGGTCGACAAGGCCAAGGTGATGAAAGACAAGGCGGCCGAGGCCACCGAGGAGGTGCTCGAGTTTCTTTTCGCGGGCCTTGGCGGCGGACTCGGCGGCTACTGGATCGGCTCGATCCAAAAAGAAGTCGACGCGGGGACCGAGGGCTACGACGAAGAGAGCCTCAAATTCTTCGGCGTCGACAAGGATCTCGGCACCGGTCTGGCGATGGCGTTGGCCTCGCAGGCCAAACAGCTGCGGAAGTTCAAAGCGCCAATGCGTGCCGGTGGCATGGGCATGTTGGCGTTTTGGAGCGGTCGCAAGGCCTACAACATGGCCCTGACCGCGGTCGACGAAGACGAAGAAGAAGACGCGTAGCCGTCACGGGACGGTCCCGATAGGTCCGGCCCGTCATCGGCAGAGGAGAGTTTTTCGTGGCTTGAGTTCGGTCCCCCGAGAGGGGAGGCCGGAGTAGGTGCCGTGCGCCCAAAGGGGCGGCGCCGAACCTTCTTCGGAAGGAGCGAGTAGCAATCATGGACATCAACAACACAGTCCGCCGCTACAAAGCGAACCGGGACGAGGCCATGCGCCGAGCCCTGGAGCGCGGGGAACTTCCTGATTTCCAGATTGGAATGAAGGGAGCCTCCGCAACTGCGCAACGGCGTGGAGCCATGCCCACGCGCAGGTCGACGGTCAACTGGAAGGCTCAGATGAGCCAAGGTCCAGTCGGGCGCCGACAACGTGGTGTCGTAGGACAGAGCAGTGCGATCTACAAACGCCCCCGACTTGGGACGGGGCGTCTCGTTGCAACTACCGGTAGTAGCAACGGGGGTAGCTCGACCTTGCCTCCGTGGGACCCCGGGTATCCGCAGGGATACCCGGTGCATCCCGAATGCCCGGAGTACGAGTTGCCTTGTCCGATCGACACTGGTGGGTCCATGCCAACCGGCATGGGCTGTGAGGATGTGCCTCCGTGCGGGACGAATGTCATCGGCGGCACAACGCTTGGGACCGTAGGGATCGCTCCTGGCCAAACTGGTCAGGTCGTGATCACTGCGGGCGACGCGGGGTATTTCCAACCTCGTGCGCTCTACTGGGAAGCACTGCCGTTTGGCAGTGAGAACCTGGTGGATTGCAACGCCCTGCCTTCAGGGTGCTGCGTACTCCCGAGCCTCCTCATCGACGCAGCGATCGGGCGGGTCTCGATGTTGCGCCGCGGCGGTTCGCCGGACCGGGCACTGACCCAGGGCGGATTCGCCAACACCAAGGAGCTGGTTGCTCTGGATTGGGGAGAGTTTCTCTCCGTGAACGAGCAGTTCTTGACGTTGTTTTTCTTCAACCCGTGTCAGGACCAGCCGATCCACGTTTTCGTGGATCTGTGGGGCAACATCTAGCCCTTTGCGCCGGGGACGGTCCCCGGCGCTCTTTTCGAGAAACGACGATGCGTAGATCCAACGATAGCGGCCCCGCCCGCGCGACGTCGGCGTCGATTCGTCCGTGGCGGTTGCTGCAGGAGCCCGTGCGCAGTGTGCTGCGGGAGCAGTCGGCGCACGCGCGGCTGTCGGATGGTCGCGGTCGGTTGCGTGAGCGTCCTCGGCAGTTTGGTGAGGTGCAGCTGTTCACACGGTGGACGGCGGCGCCCTCGTCTGCGCAGGCGCTGATCGATACTGCGGGTGTCGTCACCTCGGCCGTCAAGCTCGTGTCGGGGGCGGATTGCGCGGAGAGCTGCTGGTGGGTCGTGGATGTCTGCGGACGCGAAGTCGTGCGCGTGTCGGAGAGCGACGTGCTGACGCCACTGGACAAGGCCGCCGTTGAGGCACGCGGGCTGCAGTCAAGCCGGCTGCGTGCGCGCGTGACCTGGATGAAGAGCGGCCTCGGGTGTTCGGTCGATCTCGATGTCGGGACCGGCTTCCGGATCGCGATCGAAGGCGCCAACGTCTCGGTGCAGATCCTCGGGCCGACGGGGCAGATGTTTGATCCGCCGGCGGCTGTCAGTTTACCGCCCGCGTCCGCAGTCGGGGTCCACACTGCGTCGCCGATCCCAGCACCGACGATGCCTGAGCTGGAGGACGGGATCATCCTCGACTCTGTCATCACCGCGCAGGTGCTCCAGTGCGTAAGCACGAACGCAGATCGGACGTCGAGGCTGACGCAGACGTTCGAGCGACCGGCCAGTGACGCGGAGTTCCCGGTCGCGATCCCGGCCCGCGCATCTCTGCTTCAAGTCTCGATGCCGGCCCCCGGACTGCTGACGCCGCTGCAGTTCCGCATCGGGTCAGCGCCGACGTCTCCCATTGTTCGCACCGCGTTCTTCGATGTCTTCACCCTCGTGCGATCGACTGCACTGATCCCCATCCCGAAAAACGCGTCGCACGTGACGCTCGGGGCAGCAGACCCGCTGAGCGCACGACGTTGGACGTTGAGTTGGGAGCTCGAGCTATGACGGTCGGGGAGGGGGATCGGGCGCTTTTGCGGGACCTGCGGTTTCACTTCCGCTGTGGGGACGACGCAGAGTTCCGGCAGCAAGTTGCCGAGTTCGCCGAGGCGCTGACGCGGGTCAATACGCTGGAGCTGCTCAAGTACGGCGAGGGGCTGGCGTGCTGTCTGTCGTGCGGGGGCGTGCGCTACATCCCCCCGCCGAGCTGCGGGACTGACCGGCCCTGCCAAGAGGTCTACGACGTGCTCAACCTGTACGCGCGCAAGCGAGGTACGTGCTTCGATCTGGCCGCTGAGCGGGCCGCGAGGCACCGCGTCGAAGCGATCGAAGCGGGGGCCGAGTTCCCCGCCGAGGCAGCGGCGTGGGTGGTCGTCGAAGACCAAGTCCAGCAGTCGCCCTACGGCGACGAGTTCAACGAGGTTGTTCCGGGCCGGTACCACGCCTTCGTCGAGCGAGCGGACGGCGCTGTCGAGGATCCCTCCGAGGAACTGCAAGGCAAGGTCGGCGCGGACGCATGCCAGTGCGGAGGGCACGATGGCGCTTGATCCCATCGTGCCGGCCGCGGTCGTCGGGACCGCGCTTCTGTTCGCGGCGAGCCGCAAGAAGAAAAGGAAGAAGCGGAAGGGCGCTTGTCAGCCGGACTACGTCTGCGACGACGGGCTCGAGTTTGACCCTGCGCAAGGCGAGTGTGGAGAGTGTGTTCCGGCGGGTGCGATCGTCGACCCACCGCCAGGGGGCTGCGGACTGTACCCGTGGCTTCCCGATCAGGTCGATGCGGAGATCGAGGTGCACATCGACGCGGGGACGACGGACCAAGAGGAGTTGACGCTGCTTGTCGCCCGGTCCGTGTACCCACTGACGCCCGAAGGCGTCCCGCAGTCCTGGCCGGCCGCCGCCGGGGACGCCCGCGCCGAGTGCCTCTGGGATCGGATCCTGATCCGCGTGAACCTCATCCTCGCCCAAAAAGCCGACGACGATGCGGACGACGACGATGACGACGGCTGGGATCCGTATCCCCCGCCGGGCCCGGTCGACATCTGGGATTGGGAGCAAGCTGACAACTACCCCGAGCCCGGCAAGTTCCACCAGATCCACTACAAGGGCGAGAACAACTCGGCGACGACGCTCAAGCACATCGCTCAGAAGGCGATCGCGCAGCGCGTCATGCAGCTCTCCGACGATCTGTCGCTGGCCAAGTCGATTTCGGATGACGCCACGGTCTGGCGTGCCTACCGGGACTTGATCGACTGCTCGCCGTGGAATGACGCCGCGTTCGGGGTCAAGCACAAGCCCGGTTCGTACAAGTACGACACGCCGCACGGACGTCAGATAGGGATGAACCCGGTGCACGATGACGTGCGCAAGAAGCTGACGCAGGGGTTGCCGCCGCGCCGGACGGTGCAAACACCGGGCTCGCACAACGGCGGCGGCCACTTCGCGTACCTGTGGCTGCCGCCGCTCGACGACGAAGCGCTGCTCGAAAGAATCGTGCGGGTCGACCCGGAGTACTGGCGAACCGGCGACTCCAAGATCATGCCGCCGCCCGAGGTCTTGACGCTTGGGCTGGAAAACGTGCCCAAAGCGCAGACGTGGGGTTGTTTGGGATTCGAGACCACCTTCGAGCCCGAGGATCCGCCTCCCGCTCCTCCGCTTGAACTCGCGCCGATGGAGTTCGGCTGATGGCGCTCATCTTTCCTTTGGCGACCGGCGCTCCCGTTTCGCACCACATCGACAAGGAGGCCTACCGCTACACCGTCGACGCCGCGGGGCTGTTCAAGGCGCTGCGCGATGGCTACGAGCGGATGGACGGGTACCCCGGGCTGCAGGTCGAGTACATGTCGATCGTCGTCGGTGGGCTTATCCGCATGGTTAACCTGATCGGCAGCATGCGCTCGGCTGTGCGTCTCGGGCAGCGCGGCCTTGCCCAGTTTGATGCCGACCTGGCGGGGTTTCAGGCCCGGACCCGCGTCTACGCGAGCCAGTTCGAGCGGGACGGGCAGGGGGAGCCGCTTGCGTTCGCTACCGGCGAGATGACAGCGGACGATTGGGACGACTACCGCAACACGCTCGAGGGGCCGGTCTTGTACTGGAATCGAAAGGAGTGGCTGGAGTCGGGATGGTGGTCCAACCCGATCGACGGGCCTCCAGGCTTTCGCCCCGATGGGCTTGAGCAGTGGATGCTGTGGAATCAGGTGTCGGCGATTCGGACGACGCAGCAGCAACTCGTCCAGTCGTTCTGGGGCTACGTACACTTCCGAGCCAGCGAGTTTGCCGAGGCGACCAGCGGGGCCGCCCGCGAGCTGTGGAGGGGCGTTGCGGACACCGCTGAGGAGGCGGCGTCCAGCGCCTGGGAGGCAATCCGAGACAACCTCGTGCCGTCGTCGACGGCGGGCAAGCTTGGCGCAGCCGTCGTGATCGGCGGGCTGGTCGCCGGTGGCGCGTACCTCTGGTTCTCGCCGAGGAGGGCATGAAATGTCCCTGAGCCTCGGAACACTTGCCGTGCTCGGGCTGGGCGCCATCGTCGTCGGGCGAGAGGCCACTCGGTCTTCGCACCGGTCCAAGCGTCGGCCGCTCGTGCCGGACGGGCCCGGTGGAAACTACAGGCTTGCGGTCGTCGAGAGCGGCCAGGTCTTAGGCGCCAGCTGCGGATCGTGTGCCTTCTTCGAGCTCGGAGAAGCCGAACTCCCGGCGGACCTGGACGGTCGCTGCGCGTACTGGAAGACCGCCGCTGGATCGATCTTTGTCTGCGACGAGTACACCTCGCTCGACCAAGACGAGAGCGCAGAGATCCTCTGGGATGACCCGAGCGCTTGCTGGGGATGGTTCCTGCCCGAGGGCTGGAAGGTGCGGGTCGCCAGGCCGGTGTTCCGCGAAGCAATTGAGGCCGCGGGCGCGGAGCAGTTGGATCCCGTGGCGATGACGCATGCCGTCCTCGACGACTCCATCGCGGACCACTGTCCGATCCCCCACGGCGACTTCACGCGCTACCAGCTCGACGTGCCCGACGCACCGGACTTCTTCCCGAACGAGGCCGTGCTCGGTCTCTACTTTCACGTGCTCGATGAGGTCGAGCGCACCCTGTCGCAGATCGTGCAGACCGGAGAAGGGTTGCTGTTCTCGATATGAGGAGGAACGAACATGGCGCTTGATCCCATCGTCCCGGCTGCCGTCGTTGGCACCGTCCTGCTGTTTGCGGCGACCAAGAAGAAAAAGAAGAAGGCCAAGGGCGGGGGTGCCGGCGGCGGCAACGGTGGGCGTACGCCTGGAAGCGGTGGGCCTGGCGACAACGGAAACGGGGGCGGAGGCAGGCTGCCCGGTGGTGGCAAACCGCCCAAGGGCAGCGACGACGTGGACCCGTGGGAGCAGTGCCCCGAAGGATGGTTCGAGGAAAACGGCGAGATCGTCTGCCAAGATCTGACCATCGAGGACGACGACGTTGAGGTCGATCCGCAGGACGTCTTCATTTCCGACGACTGCCAAGAGCTCATCGAGGGCGACGACTGGTTCGAGGAGGTTTTCGTTCCGACCGGCGTCGAGTGGATCGACTACGACTTCGAGAACTTCGGCGCCGTCGTGTACCTGATGCGGCAGCTCCTGACGCTTCCGGATCCTGATACCGAAGAGCCGTGGGTGGAGCCCGAGTGCATCGCGAGCTGGCCGCCGTTCGTGGCACTCGTGGACGACTACCCGGGAGGTCCGATGGACACCGAGACCGAGGCTGGCTACCAGGCCTGGCTGGACGCTTGGGAGGCGCACGAGGTCGCGTATCCGGTGGTCAACGCCTGGCTTGCGGATGTCGAGAGCCGCGCCTTGGCGCACTCGGTCTTGGGTACCTACCTCAAGGGCTGGATCGATACGTACGCGGGTACCGATTGGTCGTTCGACCCGGGCTGTGGCGAAGAGTTGGGGATCCCGTGCGCGTAGGAGGGAGATGAGATGAAGATCATCGGATTTGAGCGGATCGATCGAGGCCTCGTTGTACATACGCCGGCAGGGACGAGGACACCGTGGGTGGCAACGGGTCCGGATGCTTCGGCGGAGCTTGGGAAGTTGGTGCTCTCCGTGGTCGAGGACGAGGCGCAGCCGGAGGCGGCACCGGAGACGCCGGGGCGTCGCTCGAAGCGAGGAACGATGGGAGGACGACGACGAAGCGAGCGTTCGCGCAACGTCGATTTTGCGTCCGACATCGATGTCCCCGAGCGACGCCCCGGCGAGACGCACGAGGAGTACGTCAATCGCGTCGCGACGAAGCTAGGTCTTGGTGCGGCGAAGAAGGCGTGGAACCTGTTGCAGAGGTTGAGCCGGTGAATGGGGCGGGACAGCACGGGCCTGCTCGTCGGTATCGCGTTGGGCGGCGCCGTGCTTCTGCTCGCGAGACCGCGAAGTCGAGAGCGTCGACCGCGGGTGGATCCGCCTTCGGGAGGTGCGCCCTCGGGCGGTTGGGCCGATGGGTCCGCGCCTGCCCGGATTCGAGACCTCGCCGGCTCTATCGAGCACGTGTCGGGCTGGCCCGGGCTGGGGGACTTTCTCGTTGCGAAGGCTTGGACGGAGTCGAGGGGCAATCCCCGCGCAGGGAGTGGTGCCTCAAACAACGAGGCCCGCGGTTGGTTCGGCATGCGGCCAAAGTCTGGGCTGGCGCATTCGCTGAGTCACTACTCGGCGTCGCACCCGAATCTGCTCAAGGACGAGCGCTGGGCCGTGGCGCTCGCCGCCTGGTACGCGTACCGGCTGCGGCCCTACGCGGCAGCAGGGCAGGGCATCGACTGGCTGGCGATCGCGCGCGGGTGGGCCTATCCGAGTCTCGTCGACGATATCGAGGCGCAGCAGCAGCGAAGCAAGGACGTGGCGCGAAGGTTTGGGCAAGCCGTTCGCAAGGCTGGTCTCGATCCCGATCATTTCCCGCACCGCCCAGCGTTCCCGGGCGGGTTCTCGTGGCCGGGGCTGGCGAGTGTTCTCAAGGCGGTCGGCGCCCGGCACCCCGACGAAGTTCACATCGGCGGCGTAGGGAGGGGCGGTAGATGCCGAGCGTCGTGCATCGGGTAGACAAGGGCGGCCGGTTCGACGGTGCTGCGGGCAGCGGATTCGTTCCGTTCGCGGGCCCCGTCGGCGATGACGCCTTCGGGCCGTTGATCCTGCTTGCTTCGTTGAAAACCGTCGACGGCGCGCGCGTTGGCTCCGGAGAACTTCTCCTCGCGCCGGTCGGATTGGGGTCGGAGTACGGGATTCCGGTGGCGCAATGGGATCGCCCGCAGCGCGGTTTTCTGGTCGCCAACCTTCCCGTGCCTTCGCTCGCCGGTATGGGCGGTGGCTTGCGAGGCCTCGGTCTGATGCTGCGCACAGCCGTGCTCGAGGCCGCGGCGACCTTTACGTGCTGGTGGACGCTGGCGCCAACGCTGGCATCGGCGCGGCGCGGCCCCACCACCATTGTGCTCTTCCCCAACACGGATCCGTTGGAGGGCGGCTCCGCTGACGTCGTGTCGCTGGCCGCGGCGGCGACGGTCTGAACAGAGGTAGCGAAATGGCAACGAATCTCCGCATCGTCGTTCTTGACCCCGGTCCGCTGGATGGCGTCACGCCGCTCCCGGCCAACGCTCGGGCGCGGGTCTCCGCGCACCCGCAGCTGGGCATACCCACGTTGACACTCAATGCGGGCGAACGCCTCGGAGTGTTCGACCCTGGCGAGCTGATCTTCGGGCGCTCTGGCAGCTACGTGCTTCGGCACATCGCGGTCGTGAGCTCCAACGGCACCCCGCACGCGGACCGGACGTATCTTGGGATCCGCAGTCCGTCGCGGCCCGGTGGCGGTGCGACGACCAGGGCGCTGCGGCTACTCGGGGTGGGGGAGGAGCCAGAGTTCCAAGGGTCCGGCGTCATTCCCGAGGGATCCGCCGTGCCGATCCCGGTCGGGCACTTCGTCGTGGTCGACACGACTGCCGACGGAGGCGCCCCCGGTCCGCACATCGTGCAGCTGTCGTTCGATGCCGCCGAGGCTCCGCCGTTTGAGATCAGCGGCTCCGGCCAGACGCGGAATGTTTGTAGCCCGCCGGGGCTACGGACGATCGTGCCGGACACGATCGTGTTCGGTTCACTCCCAGATCCGCGGCCGCTCACCGTCATCGGTAGCGGTTTTCTCGGCAGCGATGTTGCGTCGGCCTATCGAATCGTCAATGGGCAGCGGGCCTTTCTGCCGGGCGTGAGTCTGGCCTTCAACACGCCGACGCAGGTCACCGTGTCCATCCCGACCGCCGTGGACGCGGGCACCTTCACGCTTCGTGTCGCGCGTGGCGCCCAGGGGAGCTGCTTCAACGAACTCGTCGACGCATTCTCGATCACGAGGGCGCCCTAGGGGATCGAAACGATGGCCATTCACATCCGCATCAATGTCCCCAATCCTCAAGGCCTCGACTCGGCGTCGAGGATCCCCGACAACGTTCGGGCGGTCGAGAACGCCGAGGGAATCCGCGTGGTCAACCTTGGGCCCGCCGATCGCTTCGGGCTCTTCGATCCCGGGCGCTTCGTTGCGGGGCAGAGCGGCAGCTTCATCATCAAGCACCTCACCATCGTGCAGGACCCCAGCGTCCCACTGGGTGCGGGTGATCTGTTCGGCATTGTCGGGCCAGGCTTTGGCACGGCGGTCACGCCGGCCCGCCGAGTCCTGCTGGACTTCGGCGCCTTTCCGGTCGACGCCGGAGAGACGACCGGCATCGTGTCCGAGGGCCTGTGCACGCCCGTGCCGGTCGATCACCATCTGTTCTTTCGGTCGGCCGGCGACAACGGGCCGTTTCTCGTGCAGCTGTCGATCGAGCCGGTCCGCAAGCTGCTCCAGACCTGCGCGGAGCCACGGGTCGACGGCGGCGGCGACAATCCGACGTTCCCCGATCCTTCTGCTCCGCCCGCGCCTTCGGACGACAATGGAGACGACACCTAGCAGTGGCCGAGGGCGGTACGAAAGCGGGCAAGGCCCGTCGAAAGCGGCGCGACCTGTCGTGGTTCAGCGATCTTGCGATCACGACCGGCGTCGGGGCGATCGTCTCCGCCATCGTGTCGTTCAAGGTCGCCGAGCACTTGGCTCGCCGCCAGAAGGAGGAGAACGACCGCTTGCGGAGCGACCGGGACAGCCTCGCACGCCTAATGAACCCAGCTCCAGGCCACGCAGGCGCTGGTGCCACCAAAGAGTCGCTCGCGCATGAGCTCGAGTTGATGTTCGAGGAGATGTGATCGATGGACAAGCTACTGCTACCAGCACTCGTTATCGGAGGGGGTCTGCTGATCGCCACCCGGGCGAAGGCGAAGCCGACCGAGAAAACGACGAGGCCGGAGCCCGAGCCGGTGCCGGAGGTGTCGCCGTTCGAGGCCGGGTCGCATTGCACTCTCCTGGCAGGGGAGGGGGTCGTGGCGCAGTGGTCGGAAGAACGGTTCCGTCCCGCGGCGTTGATTGTGATTGGAACGATGCCGCTGCCTCGCCCACCGGCGGAGCCTCCCGACGGTGCGGACGACGACGTGTACGAGAACTACGAGAGCGCGTACGCGAAGTACCAAGACCGAGTCCAAAAGACGCTTCTGAAGCTGACGGATCGCGCGTTGAAGAACTCGCTTTCGGACGCGTGCTACGACGCGAACACCGACGCGTACGCGGAGGTCTACAAGGCTGCCTGGCTTTCGATTCTCGTCGAGTTCGTGTCGCGAGGGCAGGTCGACGAGGAGATCTCGGACCTGCTGAACATCGCCACGACGCCCGGCTTCGACCCGCGGGATCCGGCGACGTATCCCGAGGAGGAGCCGCTGGAGGGCGAAACTCCGGAGACGGGGCCGCCACCGCTTCCGCCACCCCTTCCGCCGATTCCGCCCCCGGATCCAGTGCAGGCGTTCAACGCAGTGGCCTTCAATCCGCCACCGCCTCAGGAGCCTGAGCCTCCCGCTGAACCGCCGACCCCGGAGCTACCGCCGGCAGTCACATGGCCCCCGACGAACGCGGAGGCGCTCCACACGAGGGCCGAGCTGGATTACGTTCGGCTCGTCGACTTGGTCGAGGCGATCCCCGAAGTGATGGCGCCAAAGGTGCCCGTCTCGCGGATGGTGCTGTTCGCGTACGAGCCAAGCTGGGAGCACTCCGAAGAGATGCTGCAGTCGATGTACGAGATTGCTGAAGCCAACCCGGACGTCAGCTTCGTGCAGGTTTCGCTCGACGACGTACGCACGGCCTACGGCAAGCCGGCGCCGCACGAGTTCGTCAGGTTCTTCGTCACCGCGGTTTCCGACGATGGGTATGGCTGGCAGTCGCCAATCTCGGGTGTCGGGCACGCGATCCTGCCCATCCCGCTGCTGCTTTGGGACAACGTGGTGGAGTACGCCACCAAGCCGCACGTTGGGCAGGCGTTCGCGGCAGTTGCCGGCGTCGGGCGACGAGGCGCCCCGCGATCACAGGCTCAAGGTGCCGGCATGTCGGCAGCGTTTCGGCGGGTGCTCACGGCGGAGAGGATTCGGGCGATCAACACGATCGCCCGGGTCCGAGATTCGGGGGCCGGCCTTCGACGAGGATCTACGCCCGGGAGAGGCAAGGTGCGCCGTCGTCGACCTCGGCGGCGCCGTCGGGGGATGGCGGCATGAACGATGGGCTGACGGCAACACAGGCTCGGCGAAATCCGTGTCTGCCATGTCTGTTGCTCGGTAACCCCGGTGTGCTGCCGCTGCCGGTCGAGGCCGCGTATTTGGGCCGGATGCTTGAGCTCGAGCACGGCGTCCCCGATGGCCGGTTCCTGCGGCATGAATGGACGCCAGAAAAAGCGCCGATCTTGCTCTGGGAGGAGTCTGAGCGGGCGCTGTATGTGCTGCCCGGAGTATGGCCGAAGAAGGGGGCTAGTCCTGACGCTGCTGCACTGTCCGGACCCGCGGGCGCGGCGTACCTGCGGTGGACGGGCCGGGCCCCGAAGGGGGCGCTCCGTGCTCGGGGACCGAAGGTGCACGTTCGCCGAGCCGGGGCCGCACGCCACATCGTCTACCGCTCCAACAAGTGGGGGGTGACGGCAACGGACTGGCAAAACTACGTCCACCCGTTTGGCGCAGGGGTCGAGGCGGAGCTTGCTCCGGGGACACCACCCGCAGCGTTTCGAGTGTCGGGCGGACGCCTCCGCCTTACGAAGCGAGGGCTCGAGGGATAGCGCGGTGGCGGACGGCTACACGATGACGATCGTCAATCCGGCAGATCCGCCGGATCGAGACACAGGAGGAAAGACGATGGCGAATAAGAAGGCAACGAAGCGCAAGGCGTCGAAGAAAACCTCGGCGAGCACCCGAACACGGTCGAAGAAGCGGCCCGCGAAGAAGGCTTCGAGCCGTGCTTCCAAGAAGAAAGCGACAAAGAAGCGGGTCTCAAAGAAGGCCCCAAAGAAGAGGTCTGCCAAGAAGACGACGAAGAAACGGGCTTCGAAGAAGTCAGCGAAGAAGAAGGTCGCAAAGAAAACGACGAAGGCGAGGGTCGCGAAGAAAACGACGAAGAAGCGAACCGCGAAGAAGGTGGCGCGAAAGGGCCGTAAGCCGCGTTCGCCAACGCGCGCGAAGGCAGCCGGACGCGGCAGAAAGACGAAAGCTGGCACGAAGTCGTTGGTGTCGAAGCGCCGAACCGGCTTCCGATCGCCCGAGGTGGAGAAACTCTATGATCACTTCACCAAGAAGACGGTCCGGGAAGAAGCGCTGCGCTGCCAGGACGTCAAACACTGCGTCAGCTACATCGACGAGCTCTTTGACGCGCTGGACAACGTCTTCGCGGCCTGGTTTTCGGTCCGCGACCAGGCCGAGGTCTACGCAGGAGAGATCAGCGACCTGGTGGAGGCCGTCGATAGCACCGAGGCGGAGCTGAAGGGCCACCGGAAGCAGCTCGCTGCGGCAAAGAAGCGAGACGCCATCGGGGCGGCCGACCTCAAAACGCTCAAGTCCATGCTGGAGGGGCAGTCGAAGTTGCTGCGACAGATCGTGGCCGATGTTCGGGGCGTAGCGAAGGCCAAGCGGATCCCGGTGGCGCGCAAGAAGGCCAAGACCGCCACCAAGCAGATGCCACTTCGGGGGCTGTTCTCTCCGAGTGGTCCGGGGTCGGGCGCCGGTTGCAGTCTGGCAGCATCGCGCTGGGGCTACAGCGGCAGTCAAGACTGCGCGCCGTACGGCTATCGGGCAGGGGAGGCCGGTCGACGCCTCGCCAACTTGAGGCATCACGGCGTCGCGTTCAATCCCTCCGAGTACTTCGAAATGGGTCGCGAGTTTGAGCGCAGCAAGAAGCCGAAGCCGAAGCCGGTGAAGCGGCGCGCGCCGAAGCGCAACCCGTCACCCCAACCCACAACGAAAGCAGCACCGGCGAAGGACGAACGGCGTAGCCGCGCCTCGCTCTTCCGACGGCTGGGGATCTAAAGGACGATGAAAACGCACACACACAGACTTGCGGCAAGGTTGGGTTTGAGCGGGCGTCGCCGGGGCTCCGCGCCGCAGCGTCGTCGGGCGCGGAGTGCTGCCTCCCCCAGGGGTGCTCAGATCGTGACCGCTCGCGTCGGCCCCCGCGGACACAAACGGGCGACGGTGATTCGCCCGGCACAATCCGTCGCGGGACATCCCGCTGGGTACTTTGAGCATCCCCCACGGTTCTTCGAGCGAGCGATTCGAGCCCGGGGAGGAAGCGTGGGTGAGAATCCGGGAGCGCGCCGCGTCGTTGCGTCTCGGCCCGCGGTCTACCGCCGGGTGTTTGTTGTCGCCGCGCCGGGTGGCGCCCGGCGACGCGGCGCGACTGGCCCGATACGGGGACGGCGTTCCTCCGCCGTCCGCCGGAGACGGCGATGAGTTGCGATGGAGCCTGCGACCCTCATTGCGCTGGCCGTCGTCGTTGGGGTCGCCGCGCGGAAAAAGGGACGCAGCAGCCGCTCTTCCGCGTCGGGCCAAGCGAGTTACGACCTACCGCGGCCGCTGCTGGTCGACGGCGTTCCCTTCGCGGAAGGGGTAGGGAGGCCGTTCTGGCCGCTTGTCACCCGCCGGAAGCCGGTCGTCTCCTACCGCGATGTGGACAACAAAGTGCACGGCGGTTGGGGGCGCCGCTTCGTGGCCTCTCGCACGTCCGACGATGGCACGCGTCGCAATCACGTCGGCGTCGACCTGTTCGCGGATGTTGGCGATGTCGTCGTAGCCACCGAGAGCGGGTGGATCGAAGCGACGCGGAAGTTCTTCCACGGCACGCATGCGATCTACTTCTGCACCGACACGGGACTGACCATCAACTACGGCGAGGTCGAGCCGCGGTCTCACCGCGAGTTCGGCTGGGCCGTGGGCGACCGCGTTGCTGCCGGCGAGCCGATCGGCCGAGTGGGGCTGATGAGCGGTGGCTCTCACATGCTGCATATCGAAACCTACCGGAGCTGCCGCGACCGGAACCTGCGCTGGTACGCCGGAACCGACGCCCCATTAGAGGTTCTCAACCCCACCGACTACCTGCTTCGCGCCTCGCAGCGAATGCCCACGGCGCCCGCCCCATAGCCAACAAAGGACTCTCAAGATGAGCGACCCAGAAAACAGCAACGCAAATCCTGGACTCCCCGCCGCACCGACAGAGCCGGAGGGAATGGTTGGTGCCCGACCGAGGCAACCGGTACGGCGGTCGATCTTCGCCTCGCCCGCACGGCCGCCGTTTCGAGGCGCCTCGCAACGATCGGTTCGGCCCCGTCCGGCGCGACGCGGTGGGGTTGTGGGCGCGAGGGTGCCTCCGCCGGTTCGCGTCATCACGCGAGAGGAGATCGCGACACGATCGGCGAGCTACCAATCTCCGCCAGCAACGCGACGTGCCGGGGCTCCCGCGAAGAAGCGTCGCAAAAAGTCCGCGATGGGATCCGCCCGGCGCCCGAAGAGCGGCATGGGGACCGGGAGACGCAAGAAGTGAAGCCGGGCCCCGGCCGCCGCGAGCTACGCCAGGTGCGGGTGAGAGACATCGTCGGTCAGGTGATGCCGCTCTTCCAAGCAGGTGCGCGGACGCGTCCGGGGCTTCCCATGGGAGTGCACGTGGACGAATGTCAGATCTGGTTGCAGCACTTGCCGGGCCCCGGTCCAGAGTGGCGGTGGCACGCGGAGCGCGACGCACTGGTGATCCGCAAGGGCGTCGGCGGGAGTCTGGCGCAGGCGTTGACGCGTGCCTTCCGGTACGTCTGCGTGACCCGCCGGGAAGGAGCGATGCCCTGATGTTCTCATTCGCCGCGAATCGAGCGGGGGAGGGCTTGTAGTGCCGATCTGGACGCTCAACGAGCTTGATGACTCCGGCGGAGTCTTCAAGGGGCGCGCCGGAGATCCGTTTGAGTGGTCGTCGAAACTCCCGGAGGAAAACGTCTTCGGCAGGTTCGCAACCGACCCTGCGTTCCGCGACGACCTGCTCGGGTCCGTGCCGCACTTGGCCGAGGGCGGCTGGACGTCGCCCAATCTCGTCGGCCGCCTCGCGATGTACAACGTCGCCTCCGCGCTTCGTATCAATATCGGCCGGATCGCAACCACGCTGGGGTTCCTGTCGACGCAGATTCCCGCGGTGCGGTCGACGTACTACGAGCCGCTCGAGGCGGTGGCGCGCGCAGTGGACCTCGCCAAGAAGGTGGTGAACTCCAAGCAGTTCCAAAATGCCTTGAACGCGCTGGGCTTCATTCCGATCGTGGGGTGGATCATCAAGATCCTCGCGCGCGTCGCTGAGACCGTCATTCGGATTGTCGACGCGGTTCGGGACAAGCGCGAGGCGAAGGCTCGTCGCGCACTGGCGAAGGTGGCCTCGATCCCCCTCGCGCAGTACATGCAAGGGGCCGACGAGGTTCTGACGAAGGCGATGATGCTCCGGATCGCGGACTTCGACGCCCAGTGGGTCGTCGAGCCTCGCTACCCGGCGGCTTCGGGGAGCGACTTCGTTGCATTGCAAGAGGAGGTCGACCCTGGTGACGACCTGTGGGCAGGATGGCTGGTCTACACCGAGCGGAACGCGGTGGGGCTCGACCCGCAGAGCGCCGGTGCCGGGCTCGGGTACGTCCCCGGTACGCGAAATCTCCATGCGTCGATCGAGCTTCGGACCGGCTACGGCGGTAGCGTCCGCGATCTCGGCGAGTTCTACCCGACCGTGCGAATGGCGGCGGTTCAGTTCTGGGAGATGCTGGTCAACGACGGGCCCGCGATGTTCGGGGTGGACACGGAGCGGGCCAAGGCAAAGTGGGAGGACTACGCCGCATCCGCGCACGAGTTCGGATCGGAGATCTTGGGCGGCTGGTCGATGTCGCGAACGGCTTTGGAGATGGGGGCCACCCAGCACCTCTGCGTGCCGGAGATCTACGGGATCGGCGACTGCAAGGGCTCCAAGCGCGGCAAGCTTGTCGGCATCCCCGGGAACGGGCATCGCTCGGCGTGGCTCTCGTACATGCGCGAGCTGTTCGATCCGCGAGAGGTCCACAACGAAGGCCAGCCGTGGACCACCGACAACATCGATTGGTCCTCCATCGCGACGACTCGGGCGCTGGACAACCTCAAAGAGCGCCAGATCTCAAAGCTCCAGTCGATCGAGTGCATGTACGTCGACGACGGGCTGGACGAACGGACGGGACTCCCTCGCTATCGCGCGATCGGGACGCAGTCATCGAAGGGGCCGCTATGGAATCGGTGGTACCAGAGCGTGAAGTCGGTCTTCGAGAGCGGCGACTGGAAGCGCGTCCGGTTTCGAGATGTCCCCGAGGGCCGACTTAAACAGGAGCTACGGGAGTGGTGCGCCGGGCAGTCCGTCGACTGCGATTCGCTGGGGACGGTCGGTGGCTTTCAGATTGCGGGGCCGAGCTCGCTCGGGGATCCCGTGCCGCCGGACCCGCCTGACCCCCGCGAGGTCTCGTTCGGGGATTTCGAAGTCGCACCGCCGAAGAAGAGAAAGCGAAAGTCGAGCCCGGCCGAAGCAGCCGCAGGCTTGGCGCTGCTGGGCGGAGGCGCGTGGGCGCTGAGCAAGGTGCTGTGAGGGATGCTGTGAGCCGACCAAAGTACGAACGAGAGTTGATCTTGGACACCGTGGAAGACGTCGCCACCGAGCTTGGCTACGACCGGCGAACGCTGGAGCGCGTGCGCGAGGAGGCCGGGCGTGTCGGCGACAAGCTCGACCGGGTCAGTGACACCGACAAGCCCATCGTCCGCGACATCGCCCAGGCAGTCACGGCCTGCGTTTGCGACGTGCTGCACATTTTGGGCGAGGACATGAGCCCCGTGGCGGTCCGCGGCGTCGCGAGCTTCTTGGTCGGGTTGGTGAAGGTCAACCCCGACGCATGGGCGAAATATCTACGCGATCAAGCGCCGCAGTCCGTCGCGGACAAGCGGGCACAACTTCGTGACGAGGCAATCCACTAGAAAGGAAGACGACGATGCAAAACAACGAAGGCCCACTACCGTTTCAGGTGGTCAAGGGCAGGACACCAGAAGAACTGACGACCGAACTCGCCGAAGCGGCTGCGTTTGGGTATGCGCCGATGCCCGGCGGCATGATCAATCGCAACGGCGAGGTCTGGGTGATCACCGTGCTCGAAGACGAGGCCGGCCACCACCAACACGTCGAGCACCGTTTCGAAGAAGAGGTGAGGGCGGTGGAGATGCGGGCGGAGCGGGAGATCGAGGAGGCCCGGCGCCGTGCAGAATCAGCACGGGGCAAGGCGGAGCGGGCTGCGCAACGGGGGCCTGCGCCGGTGTCGCCGATGCACGCGAGGCCCGTTCCGGGCCGTGTCCCCGACGCGCTTCCTGGCTCGGTACCGCAGCTGCAGCAGTTGCCGCCGCCGCCGAGACCGGACGAGAACGTTGTCCCCCCACCAATGCCGGCGCCGCATGGGTGATCCAAGCGATGAAACGAAGGTCGATCACGCGGGCGTGGATGTCGGGAAGCGGGAGCAGGCCCGTCGGCCGATCGCTGAACGGATCCTGGGGGACGGTTTCGAGCAGATCTCGTCGGCCCAACTTGGTAGCATTTTGGTCCGTTCGCGGGAGCCTCGACGTGAGTTCAGAGCAGCAAGCAGCACATCGGGTTTCGTCGACGGGGCTCACCACGCGCGAAGGGCGGGGTTGAGCGATGGCCTCCGACAGCCCCCTGGCGGCAGCGCTCCACTCGGTGCTCGACGACATCGAGAGGACCGACCCACGGGTCGGCAGCGCGGCCCTCGTCGCAGCCGGTCTTTTAGAAGTCGGTGCGGCGATTCGAGACGCTGCGGTGACGCTGGCGAAGCCGCTGGCCGATATCGCCTTCGAGGCCACGGCGATTCGTCGCAAGGGCGTGGCGCAGTCGTTGGAGGTGGCGCGTGAGCGACGAACCAACGGGGCAGCCGCCGCTGCAAGTCCCGCAGCCACGACTGGGCCAGCCGCCACGCCCAGTCACGACGCCTGATGATCGAATGATGGAGGCCTTCGAGGCCTTCGAAGCGCAGGCTCGACTCGTCGAGGCGCTCGGCGATCTCGACGAGCGTGTTCGGTCGATGCTCTCCCGTCAGCGCGAGGTTGCATGGAGGGCGTCATGGCAAGCGTGCCGCTCGGTTGAGCAGCCGCGCCTCGGAGGTGAGGCTGTGCCGGGGCCGTCGGTCAGTCGGGTGGCCAACGCGATCGAGCCGAGGAGGGTGGGGGACCTCCGGCAGGGCGAGGTCGGTTGGGTCAACCCGTTCATGGCGCTCATCGAGCACGCGGTGCGACCCCGCGGAGGTTCGCTGCGGGATGTCAGTGGGACGGGTCGGGTTTGGGTCGACCGCCGGGCGACCGTGCTCGACAGCGAGCAAGGCCAGCACAGCGTCGAGGTGGTACGCGAGCACGATCACTGTCTGGCACGCGGCCCGATCGATCGAACGCGACTGGCCGAGCGAGCCCCGGATGCAGACCCGAACTTCGTGCCGGTTGTTTGGCTCCCTGCTGTGTAAGTCGGTTGCGGCGAGAGACCGTTTCGCGGCTGGTGGCTTTGACCGTCTAGCCCCTACAATCCGTCTGCGGATGACGAAGAAGGTCGCAAAACGGAAGCGTCAGGGCGGCGACACGGCGTCTTTCGCCAAGAAGCCGTCGAAGCTGGACATGCCGAGCGACTACGGCGACGTCCTCGCGGACATCCGGCGCCGCATCTCGGACACCCGCACTCGCGCCGTGCTCGCCGCGAACGCCGGGCTCGTGACGCTGTACTGGGAGGTCGGCGCGCTCATCCGCGAGCGCTTGGACAGCGAAAAGTGGGGCACGCAGGTCATCGACCGACTGTCCGGAGACCTCCGAACGGCGCACCCCGAAATGAAGGGGTTCTCCGCGCGGAATCTCCGCTACATGGCGACCTTTGCCGAAAAGTTCGCGGATCGCGCAATTGTGAAACAGGCTGTTTCAAAATTGCCTTGGGGGCACGTCATCCGCCTAATGCAGCGAATTCAGGATCCGGAGGTCCGCCTTTGGTACGTCCACGCCGCCGCCGCGGAGGGGTGGACGCGGGCAACCCTGGAACTCCAAATCGATGCCGACGCGCATCGCCGGCGGGCCAAGGCGCTGACCAACTTCGACACCGCGATGGAGCCCGCGGAGTCCCAGGTCGCCCAGGCGGTGTTCAAGGACCCCTACCTGTTCGACTTCCTCGGGACCGCTGACTACCGGCGCGAACGCGAGGTCGAACAGGCGCTCGTCGACCACATCCAGAAGTTCCTGCTCGAGCTCGGCTCGGGCTTCGCCTTCGTCGGCCGGCAAGTCGCTCTGGAGATCGGCGACCAGACCTTCATCGTCGACCTGCTGTTCTACCACCTGAAGCTTCGGTGCTTCGTGGTCATCGAGCTCAAGGCCGTGCCGTTCGAGCCGGAGTTCGTGGGCAAGGTCAACCTGTACCTGTCCGCCGTCGACGACTTGATGCGTCACGACGACGACAAGCCGACGATCGGTTTGCTGCTATGCCGCGAGAAGAACAAGCTTGTCGTGGAGTATGCGCTGCGGGATGTTCAAAAGCCGATCGGTGTCGCGGAGTGGCAGACGCGGATTGTCGAGAGCTTGCCGGAGGACCTGAAGGGGACTCTGCCAACGGTGGAGGAGCTCGAGGCCGAGCTGCAGGACGAAGACGACTAGCCAAGCTTTCTTGAGCTGTTCTACTCCGAGTTTCGAATCGGCCGGCGGGCCGACGCGTCCCCAAACCAACAAGCGGACGCTGCGCGTCATGACAGCGAACATGGAGCGGGGGGCAACGAACGACGGAGGCTGATTCGTGACAGGGAACGACGTCCGCTCCCCTCAAGTCGGCTACGGCGGCAATGAGCCTGACGGTCATGCTAGCTTCGCCCACGCCAAGGTGCTCGCGGACCGTCGGTTCTTAGGTGTCGACCGAGCGACCGATGCACCAGCCCAGCAGGAGCACCAAGAGATGACCGAGATCAATTGGACAGAGGAACAGCGCGCTCGACTACAAGACGCGATTGATGCCGAGATCGAGAACTCTCGTCTCGCCGACAAGATCATAAGGGCGGTTCCTGTACCCGCCAACGACCGAGCCGTGGCGAGGGACCGCTACATTTACCCCAACCCTGGTGCAGCCCCTCCTGTCATCGAGGGCATCGATGAGACGTTTGTGGACCTTGGAGCCGACAACCAGGAGGCCTTCTCCCTCACGAAGTTGCAGACCGAAGACCCGGACCTCTCACGGGCGCTTGTCCGGGTTCGGCGCGCGACGCAACAGCTCGCACGGAGCCACGACACGTCCGTTTTTCGGGTCGCTATTCGCGATGAACTAGACCGCGAAGCCCCTGGCCCCGGAGCGCCGTCAGTTCCGGGCTACCACAACATCGTGGCGATCTGCGAGGATGTCCGAGGGTCAGGCCGCTACGGAGACGGCCTGGCGACCGCAGCCGCCGAGGCAGTAGCGGAACTCGATGGCGAAGGATACCGGTCTGGCTTCGTGATGGTCGCAGGTCAGGCGGTGTTCCGCCAACTTCACCAGCGTGTTCCCGGCGCGGCAGACCTCCCCGTAGTGGCCGTGCGTGCGCTGCTAGATGACGGCCCGATTCACCGTTCTGCTGTTCTTCCCCAGGACGAGGCGCTTGTGCTCTCGATTTCCGGTGAAGAAGTCGATCGGGCGGTCGCGGTCGGGCCCACACTTGAATTTCTCCGAGTCGGGGCGAATGAGAACCGAGAGTTCCGCGTATACGAGCGCTTCCTGACCCGTTTCAAGCAGACCTACGCGGCCGTGTTGCTTAGGTTGGCACCGGCACCGGCACCGGCACCGGCGGGTCCGTAGGGCTGGTTGATCGACCTCGCATCGAACACGAGCGCAAACAATGTCGAGACACCAACTCGAAGTCGGTGAGGTTTGGTTCGGGACCAACGATGCACCGGTGCCCTCGGGCCCCCGCGAGGTCAGCACTCCAAGCGTGACGGTTGGTGTTTCGCCGGTGTTGGAGGACCCGGTCGTTCACGTCCGGTATCGGAGGCGCGGTGGCACGTGGAAACGACTACAACTTCGTCCGGTCCGCAGCGGGCCAGAGGGGCAGTTCCTCGCAGCGACGTTTCCGCCCCTGCCATCGGGCGCACGCATCGAGTACGCGGTTTTCTTTCGCAGCGGCGGAAGGCGCCCGACAGCCGAGCGCAGAGTCGGCGAGAGTCTCTCGTTCCAGGTCAGCGGCAGCCCACCACGACCCTCTTCACCAAACGCCACGCCGGCTGCACCGGGCCCTGGGCGGTCCGGCACACCTGCGGCCGCGGTCCCTGAGCTGGCGCGGAGCCCGGTAGGCGAGCGTTCCCAGCGAGACGCTGCGTTGGAACCCGACCGGGAGGCACGTCGCCTCTCGTCCAATGATGTGGCTGCGTCACGATTGCTCGAGGCTCTGGAGCGGCACGGAATCGGCCGGCTTGAGGAGCTACGCAAACTCTCGGCAACAGATCTCAGAGATTTGCTCGATTCGGCAGGACCTCTTGCAAGTGGGGCGTCGACTAACGCCGAGCTGGTCGGCAAGACTCCCGTACCGAAGAGAGGATCGCGGTCTGGTGCAGCTCCCGAGAGCGAGGCCGGCTCCCCTGAAGCTACTGCCCCCGCGGACTCGGCCCGTCCGCCCGCAGATCACGACGGGGCAATCTCGGGCCTTGTGCTCCGCCCGCGTGGTTTTTCGCAGCTCGAAACGATCGAGATTCGAGCGTACGCCGACCCCGACCTGAGCCAGGAAATCGGCACGAGTCATTGTGATGTGACGGGTCGCTTCGTCGTCGCCGTGTCTCGGGCGGCCGAGGCGCGCCCCGCTTGGTTCCGATGGTCCACAGAGGAAGCGTTCGGGCGGACCCCCGTCTTCGAACCTCGACTGCCTGGCCAGCCGTTCTGGGTCTGCCCGTATCGGTTGGCGGTCCATCCCGGGGCTGCGGGCCGGTTGACGCGGCGGTCGGGCCGAGTTCTCGCCTCAACTGGCGCACCGGTCGTGGGGGCCCAGGTGTGGTTGGTCGAACACGCATTGCGGGGATGCCAGTACCTGACGAGCACCGAAACCAGTGATGACGGGTCCTTTCGCCTCGCTTTTCCCACCGACGCGCTCCTTGACGCTGCACAGCCCGATCTTCGCTTCCTGGCTTTCGGCGGACCGGCTCGACCACTGATCGCGAGCCGATCAGCGGACCTGGTGCTTCCGGTTGAGAGTGTCGACGTTCGGAGCCTGTATGAAGATATCGGAGATGCCGTGCGACGCCACTCGCACGAAGGCGATCCGCGTCTTGCCCCCGAACAGGCGGCGTACATCGAGCGTCGCACTGGAGTCTCGGCGCGCGCGATTCTGGCGTTCGAACGCGCGCAGGAGTTGGCGTTAGCCGCGGGTGCCGATCCCGCAGTTGCGTTTGCGCTGCTCAGGGCACCCGTAGCCCACGACTTCGAGGCAATGCTTCTGGATAGTGTGCATCTCGGCGTTGTCCCTTCGACGGTGTTGTCCAGACCGGCGCAGCAGTCGCCTGGAGTCGCGGAGTTGTCGGGCGACAGCGGGCGTCTGCTTGACGTTATGCGTGGCCCCGAACTCGGGGGAGTCTGGGCCGAGATCAAAACACCGGAGGAGCGCCTGGCGCTGCTTCGACGTTGGAACGACGCGGCGACGCCCGATGACTTTGAAGACCAACTCCGCACCGATGCGGAACTTCGATCCGCCGCACCGCGGCTTCGTCGCATGCTCGAGTTGTCCAACACGGTGGGAGAAGCCCCGGAGCTCGTCAAGAGTCTGGTCGCGTCTTTGCCGGAGAGCGAGGGTCTCGGCACTCTTGCAACTTGGTCGGTTGGGCGTTGGGAACACCACCTGACCGAGGCACGTATCACTCCTGTCGCAGCGTTCGGTGGCGGCGAGGACGGACTACGCGCCTACGCAGGTCACCTGTCCAAGAGGTTCGCAGCCCGCTACCCCCTGAGCGCCGCTGGCGAGTTGGCCCTTCGGTCGGACCGTGACTTCGCGCGTCTGGATCACGCGAAAGTCGTGGACACCCGTGCCGCCGCTACGTTCGGTGGGATCCGGTCGGCGTCTCGGAAGAAGCGTACGAAGAAGCTCCACGCCGCCGCGTCAATCCAGGCTGTGGCGGGTCAGGTCGAGGCTGCATCACGCTTGCTTGAGGACGGCGTCGGCACTGCGCGCGCAGCCGCCCGAATGGGCCGTCGAGAGTTCACGAGCCAGTTCGGAGAGGCGTTCGTTGGTGGAGAGGTGGACGCGGCCGTGGCTCACACTCGCGCGAGACGGACCGCGGCGCTCGGGAACTATGCGTTCGTCGCCCTCGCAGGCAACGCTACTGCTGCGCGCGGGCTTGCGTCGCCGGAGCTCAAGGGTAAGCAGCGGGAGCGCGCGTCCGAAGCACTCAAGATCAGGGACCCCGTTGAGCTCGACCGAACCTGGGAGGAGCTCTCTGGCCGATTCGGGCGGTCATTTTGCGAATGTGCCCACTGTCGAAGCATCTTCGGACCGGCTGCCTATTTGTTCGACATGCTGTTGTTCCTGCACCGGTTTACGACTGCGCCGGAGCCCCACTCGATGATTGGGAAGCGTCTGCTGCAGACACTAATGGAACGTCGAGTCGACGTGCTCCAGCTGCATCTGTCCTGCGAGAACACCAACGTTGAGGTTCCGCAGATCGACCTCGTAAACGAGCTCCTCTGGGACCTGGTCGACGCATCCGCCCCTGAACCCAGTCGGCCACTCCCCGTCGTGTGCCAAGACAACGAGGAACCGATTGGCCCGATCGAATGCGCCGCCGACGTTCCTCCCAGCTCGTCATCTCCCAAGGGCGCCGAAGAAGCTGAGAGGCCGGACGGTGTCGTCACCGACAACCGCTTTCGTTGCGCGGGCCCCGAACGCGAAACGCAGGGGACCTCAGCGGAGCGACGCGCATCACCTCAGAACGAACCGCCGCCGTCAGTACTCAACAGGCTCAAGGGCGCCGGCTTCCCTTGGACGCTCCCGTATGACCACACGCGCGATAAGGCTTGGCAAGCGACCAACGCTCTCGCTGTTGATCGGGCGGAGCTTGCCCTTGAGCTTTGGCGGCTCGCCGAAGCAGGCGCGCAGGACCAAGGCTTAGCGGCGCTGGAGACCCTCGCAAGCCAGTTTCTGAATCTGAGCGACGGTCAACGGGCGCTGTTGGTGACGCCTCCGTACAGCTTGGCCGATGTATGGGGCCCGGCCGTTGCGGCGGCGGTAGTCGACGGATCGGGGCCAACGCTGGACTCTCTACGCGTCGCGGGAGAACTCAATTTTTCCGCTCTGGACGCAGCCCTGACGTCCGTTTTTGTGAGCGGGGAGGGCGAGCGGACCTACGAGCTTCTTCCGGCGTTCTCCTGTGATGCCAGCGACGTTCGTCTCGTCGGAGCAAAGAAGGAGCTCTGCCGAATCCTCGACAGACTTCACCGCTTCGAGCGGCTGCGTCGTCACCTCGGCTGGCCCGTTCACGTTCTTGACGGTGCTCTGGATTGGCTAGGCGGCGAGCTGGGAGACGAGGTGCTTGTGGCGTTAGGCGCCCTGAAGTTCCTTGAGGCAAAGCTAGACGTGTCTCCTCAGCAGGTGCTGGCGCTCTTCCACGACCCAAGCGCGACACGGCGAACGAGCCTCGTCGCCGGGAAGACTCACGAATCCAGCTTCAGCAAGTTGTTTGGCGACGCCGGGACGCAGCTGCCGTTGTCCGATGACCCCGAGGCGGCGATCTCTTTGATCTCGGGACTGTCTGGGGAAGAGCCGAGCGCCGTCCGGTTCGTCCTTGAGCAGGGATACGCCGACTCCGTCGACGAGGAATTGAGCGGGTCCGCGAACATCTTTGCGTTCGCTGACCCGCACGCGACGATCCGGCGAGCAGCCACAGCGACGTGCCGAGCGACACGGCTCGCGCGGGCCGTCCGTCTCCCTGCTGCCGACCTCGTCCACCTGATCAAGACGTTCGATGCCGATCCATTCCCGTGGCCGGGGAATGCCGTCCCACCTCAGACGCGCATTCTCAATGCCGTCCGACTTCTGTCATTGGCGGATGAGTCCCGTTCGTGGCACCTAGATCCGGTCGATGTTCGCTATGTAGCCACGACCGATAGGTCCATTGAGCGTTCGCGAGGGCTCGATGCTGAGGTTGTGGGTCAAACGTGGTTGGCGTTGCTGGCCGCGGTTGCGGAGCGGCAGAGCAAACACGAGACGGAGTCGCTCAGTGGTCGGGCACTGCTTCGCCAGGCTCTCAACGAACTGCTGCGGCCTGCTTCTCCGGACGGTGCGACTGCGACGGCCCTCGAATCCACCGTTTCTCGGCTTATGGACTTGCTGTCGTGGCACGCCCTGTTCCCCGAGTTGCTCGACCATGCCGTCGCCCTCTTGCCGGCGAGTATCCCAGCCACCGAGTACCCAGTGCCCGAGGAAGCGGCCGACGGCCTGTGGGA
This sequence comes from Kiloniellaceae bacterium, assembly GCA_021776215.1. Lineage (GTDB taxonomy): Bacteria > Pseudomonadota > Alphaproteobacteria > Kiloniellales > J153 > JAJFGI01. The sequence goes on from JAJFGI010000361.1 coordinate 33,937, forward strand.
TCCAATCGCTGGGCAGCTAGCGGGTTGGATCGAGGCAGGGTTCCCCGACGCGCGGGCTGATGTGCCCGCGGCCGACGACGATGAGACAACGGAATCCTGCGTCTGCCCGTCGGAAACTGGCGAAGCGACGGTCGCACCGCTCACAGATGGGGAGGAGGGGGCCGGCGTGCTTCAGGTCGACGTCGGCACGGCGGCCTACGCCACGGCGGAGGGAGACTTGTTCGCCGCGGCGCAACAGTATTTGGCGCTTGGGAGCGAGGCCGACCAGACCGAACTCGTCGCATCTTTGGCGAATCTACTCTCTTCCCTTGGAATCGACCTGGAGCCCAGCGGGGTCGCCAGCCTGGCGGCACGCTACGTCCGACGCGCCGTGGAATACGCAGCGAATTCGCATGCTGAGTCTCTCGAAGCCAGCGCACAGCTCTGGTCGGACGTCTTGTTGGTGGCGGCAACGCGCCGCGATGTTGAGGACTTGGTCGCTGCCGCATTGGCGTCGCTGTGCTCCGTCGACCAAGAGGTCGTTGAACTCCTGCTGAGGATCTTGTGCGAGCCCGACACGGAGTCTCCGCTGCTGCGCGCTTTCGTCGCTGAAGATGGAACGATCCCGAGAATCGCGCAGTCGCTTCCGACGGCCCACTATTCGCGACAGTCCGCGGCCGCCGACGTGCTGCCGAATGAAGCGTGGGTTCGGGCCGAACCCAGCCTCCATCTCGACTGGACATCAACGCCTCCCCCTGACGGTCTGGGCGTCAACGAGTTCTCGGTGCAGCTCGAGGCGCGGTTCTCGGTCGACAGTTTGCTCGAATCTGGCCGCGCAGCCTCCCTCGTCCTGGGGACGACAGGCACCGCGACCCTGGGTCTCGTTGCGACGACCACGGACGAGACAGTCCTCATCGCCGACGGCGAGGGAGCGTTGGAGTTCATCGACGCTCCTGCTGGTCGCGTTGACACATTCATCGCCGGGCTCAGCGGACGGCAAGAACTGGTCACGCTCCGCGTTAGCTACGAGGCGCCTGCGGCCCCAGGCGCGGCGGTCCTTCGCGTGACTGCCCGTGCTGACGACGAAATACTGGAGACAGCCTGGCCCGGCAACCTACGGGACTCCATCCTGCTGCTCCACAAGGCCACGCGAGTCGTCGGCGCTGCCAAGCTACCCGCACAGATTTGGCAGGCGCTCCCCACATCGTCGACCGAGATCGATCTCGATGCGCTCCCACTGAAGCCGACGGAACCCCGCTGGACTAACGCGTGGCTGCAGTTGTCACGACTCCCGGAAATCTGGAGCCGACGCGCCTCGGACGACCTCTGGCCGGAACTGTTTGCGCTTGTCGGCGCAGAACCCCTGTCGTTTCCGGCGACGAGCCAGGCACTCCTCGGACTGTCCGATGGTGAAATCGAGCAGCTTCGGTCGCAATCGGAGCCCCAGTCTTCAGGCCCGCGGTTTCCTGTCGGTCGTCGACTCCCGCCGCGCCGGGCTTTGTTGCCCGCGCGCCCGCCCGCCCCACTTTCGCCAACGATGCCGGCGCTTGAGCCGGCGGCCGCGATGCCAACCGGGCTTACCGACGCTCAGGTTGAGGGCCTGCGAGGCTTGGCAGTCGACGCGTCCGACCGACGGCGGTCTCGGCGTGACCCGATCCGCGTGCGGCAACTTCCGCAGGCTCTGCGGCTCATAGATCTGTCGCGGAGACTCGGTGTCTCGTTCACGGTGCTGCTCCGGTGGGACGAGCACACGAGTCGTGAGCGCTACGCTCACAGTGTCGGTGCATTGCGGTCGCAGCTGCCTCAGCCCGGATGGTTTGAGGCTCTTGCCACCATCAACGACCCGGTTCGAGAACGCCTCCGCGACGCAATGGTCGCGTGGCTCACCAGCCACTCCCGCATCGTGTCTCCGCCGGGTCAGCCGCCTTTGCAAACGGTGCCGCCATTCGAGTCAGCGGAGGTGCTGAGCGACTCGCTGTTCACCGACGTTCAAGTTTCGTCTTGTCTGCAGACGTCTCGGGTTCAGTTCGCATATTCAGCAGTGCTGCGGTACGTCGATGCGATGCGCCTAGGCTTCGAGCCAGGACCGCAGCCCGGCGAACGGGAGCGCTTCGAGCGAGAGTGGTCCTGGAGGCGGCAGTATCGTCTCTGGGAAGCCAATCGGCGGGTGTTTGTTCACCCGGAGAATTGGCTCGAACCGGACCTGCGGCCGGAAAAAACCGAGCTGTTCGGGCACTTCGAAGATGAACTGATGTCTCGCCCACTAACGTCTCGGGCCGGTGAGCGTGCTCTGGTCGGCTACGCAAAGGAGCTGGCTGGCATCGCGCGCCCCGAGGTCATCGCGATCGTCGACCAGCAGGAGCAGCCGGATCTTCATGTCCCCTACGGGTTCCGGGACCCTGACCTCGCAGGAACGCACGTGTTCGCCCGGACGCGAACCCAGCCTCGGAAGATCTACTATCGGCGTCGTCATCCTACTCAAGATGGACGTTGGACTCCTTGGGAGGAACTCCCGGCGGAGCTGCCCGGCACGCACTACCTTGCGGTCGTGGTGTTCGGACGAGTCCGGCTTATCGCGGCGACTGTTGAGGCTGTGAGCCCAAGCAAGCGCGGGAAGTGTGAACCCCCAGAGGCGAATGCGGGTCTCCCTGACTCAGGCGGGCCGAATCCGGAGACGGAAGTCTCCTTCACGTGGATGGATCGGCAGCACGGCCAGTGGACTCCACCGGCAAGCATGCAGCGATATAGCGTGACGGCGGAGCTTGAGGCCCAGGTCTCGCACGAGGAGATTTGGAACGCGAGCTTCCCATGGGGGGAGTTCGAAGCCCTTTCGTGGGATCTTGGCTTGCTCGACAAGTTAGACGTAAGAGTCAAGTTTGGAGCGAATGGTCCGGCCAAGGGCAGCAAGCTGAACGTCAGTCTGAAGTCGGCTGGCAGCAGCAAGTTACTCAAGGCGTGGAAGGCACCGAGCAACTACGCGAACAAGACGCTCACGGTGAGCAACACCCTCGCTGAAAACGACGATGTCTCGAGCGCAGAAGACGTCCTGGGCATCCAGCTGGACTGGAGGCCCAGGACCGACCACGTCGACTACTGGATAGCATATGGCATCGCTTTCCCCTTCATCGGGGAGCCGATAGCCACCGGGATCGCCGCGGCGATCATCGCGGACCAGGGGTTGGAGCGCGACGACGTCGAGATCACGGGTGTCTCGGTTGTGTTCAAGAATGATGCGCTTGGTCGAACCCTGCCGGCCATAGACGTCCCAATGGAAACCGACAGGACACCTGCGATGTCCCGGCGACCGAGCAAGAGTTCAGCGATCTTTGAGGCGAAGGACGGCTTCCCCGTTTGGCTGACGGCTGGTCCCAGATACGCAGGCATATCGTTGGGGAGTGCTTGGCGGTACTTTGAGGCACAAGTACAGGTATCGCCTGACGCCATCCCGCCGCAGCCGTCGATGTTCGAGTCCTGCGCTACTCCAAAGCATCACTCGGTCGACCTTGGCCGTGCGCTCAGCCTAAGAGTCGAGCGTCTTGCTGACGACTCCTTCGACATTGTCGTCCGAGTAAACGACCGCACGTTCGAGCACGGCGAGGCAGCCACAAAGTTCGCGCTGACGAACGACGCCGTTGTGGCCAACCCAGAGACCTGTGCGTGGCGAGACAAGGGCTGGGTGGACGGTGCTCCGCTGTGTACGAAGCTGAAAACCCGCCCGAGAGACGCCCTGACGCTGCGTGTCTTTGCGGACGGAAGCTCGGCCCGTATCGCGTTTGGCTCGTCAGGACAAGTCGAGCATGAAGGCACCCGGCGGGATCGGCAGGACCTTGTGACCGAGAAGGCGTGCCTAGAAACGCCTTCGTGGATGTCCACTGCGTTCCCGATGTACTGCTCAGGCACCCGAGCGGTATCCGCACCCACCTGCTACCGGCTCGTCGTACCGTCAGATGAGCCGGTGTCGAGTTTCCACGGCCCGAAGGTGGTCGACGAGGATAGCACCGAGGACCAGCTCGGCAGGACGTTCTTCGTTGAGCGTATCTGGGAGCCTGGACCGGAGAAAAAGAAGTCCGCGGGAATCGCAGAGCGCTGCTACAAGGTTCCGATCTTTGAGGGCCCGGAACCCGAGCTGGGGTGGGAGGAGCAGGTCCACGGCGCGCCCGTGAAGTGGCCCGAAGTCAACGGCCCGCTGACCCAGTCCCCGCCGGATTGGCGACTCGGGCCGGGTGGAAAGTTCGCCAAGATGCCTGGTCACGTGGTGCGCAGCTGGGACTCTGTTCCAGCCGGTTTTCCTCCCATCGTGGACTTCGAATCCGGTGGGTTCATGCAGCCAGTTGGAATTGACAAGGGATTGGCGCTCATGTCGGGCGGTACCATCGAGGACTGGCAGGTCGGCAAGAAATTCAAGGTCGAAGTTGTCTGTGTTCCGGCCGGGACGGCACTGGCTTTGAAAGCCACCCAGAAGATCGCGCTCGAGGAAGGCATCCGGTCGAGCAAGGGCCAGATGATGGTCGCTTCCAGCGGACAGTCGGAGAACCTCGTCGAGAAGTGGGCGTTCCGCACCTTCTGGCATCCGCAAGCCGTCGGCTTGTTGCGTACCGCTGAAGGGCTCGGGGTGCCGAGAATGTTGGCATACCGTAACCAGGCTCTCGATTCGTCGAGTGATCTGCAGGTCGAAGCTGCACGTCAGGATTTCTTCAGCTGGTATGACCCTTCCGGCGTCGTGTCGAACGATTGGCCGACCGCGAAGGTCGACTTCTCTGTCGATGGCGCGTACGCCGACTACAACTGGGAACTCTTCTACCACTGCCCGTTGTTGATCGCGCAACGCTTGAGCGAAGCCGGGCGATTCGAAGAGGCGGAGCGGTGGTTCAGACTCCTATACGACCCCACGCAAGGTCGGCTAGTGAACGACCCCGCGCTGGCCAACCAGACGTTCCCGCTGAGGCATGCCGAAGATCGACGCGTTGAGGACATGCTTCACCTCCTCGAAAGCGGGAGTGTCCGAGAAGAGTTCGAAAAGCAGGTCGAGCGGCTCAATCGATACCCGTACCAGCCGCATCTGATCGCGCGGCACCGTGTTTCCGCCTACCAAAAGGCGCTTTTTATGCGCTATCTCGATCATCTGATCGCATGGGGAGACATGTTGTTCCGACGCGCGTACGGGTCCGACAACCGCAGCGACCTAGAAACTGCCTCAGCTCGCTACGATCTCGTGGCCAAGCTCCTAGGGAAACGGCCCGACTCGATGCCGGATCGTACGGGGGGCACGGTCGGATGTTTCATTAGCCTCATCATGGGGTCGGGGGCTACGAGCATCGAGGACGTCCGGCTGTGGGATCCGGTCGCTCGCTTTTCCGAGCTCATCGATGGAACTCGGGTGACGAGTGGCCCGCTCGCCAACGACGGGGAGGGGGTGCCGGAACTGTATTTCTGCGTTCCGCACAACGACAAGCTCCTTGAGTACTGGGACACCTTGGCAGAGAGGCTCTCGAACCTCAGGAACTGCAGAGACATCGAGGGCGTCGAGCGGACCCTGTCTCTGTATGGCGCAAGGATCGACCCCGGACTGCTCGTCCGAGCGACCGCGGAGGGGCTCGACATCGACGTCTTGCTCGGATACCTGTCGGCTCCCCTGCCGCGCTTCCGCTTCACCGCGATGTTGCAGCGTGCCCGTGAAGCGGCCGATCGCGCGCGCAGTTTCGGGGAATCGCTGCTGTCGGCGATTGAGAAGCGCGAGAGTGAAGGGCTTGCTCGGCTCCGAGCTGGCCAAGAGCTGTCGCTGCTCAAGGCGGTCAAGCTAGTTCGCAGCGAGCAGCTCGATGAAGCACGGGAGTCGCTCAAAGCCCTCCGGAAGTCGCTGGCAGCGGCCGAGGTGCGCCTGGACTTCTACACCTCGCGCGACCGCATCAGCTTCAAAGAACGGAGCGAGGGCGAGGCGCTGAGCGAGGCGGGCTCGGCCGAGCAGCAAGCAGCTTCTGCGGCGGCGACGGCGTCGGATTGGGCCTGGGTACCGAACCTTGAGATCACGGCGCGGGCGGGCGTTACGGCCACGCCACCGTACTACTATGCCGAGGCTGGCGTCGGTTCGAGGTACTCCGTCGGCGGCGACACCGGCGTCAAAGTCTACCAAAACAAGGCTGATGGACTTCGCAACGAAGCCGCGGCACAGAGGGTCAAGGCGGCTCTCGTTGGCCGGCAGGGAAGCTTCGACCGACGCTGGGAAGACTGGGAACTCCAGGCCGACCTGGCACGCAAAGACATTCAGCAGATCGGGCGGCAGATTACCGCGGCAGAGATCCGAATCGCGATTGCCGAGATCGAGCGCGACAACCAACAGCTGCAGATCGACAACGCACAGGCAGTGGACGCCTTCCTGCGGGACAAATTCACCAACGCGCAGCTATATCGGTGGATCGAGTCGCGCTTGTCGCGTGTCTACTACCAGCAATACCGACTCGCCTTTGACCTCGCACACAAGGCGCAGCGCGCCCTTTACTACGAGCTGGGATTGGCCGACGCACCCCCGCTGCCTGATGCATGGGACGCCCAGAACCGCGGGATGGAGGCCGCCGCGATGCTCCAGCACGAACTTCAGAAACTGCAGCAGACGCACATCGACGCGTGGCGACGCGAGCACGAGAAGACAAAGATCTTCTCGTTGTATCGTCGACAGCCGTTGGCCTTCATCGACCTGCGGGAGACCGGGTCATGTGTGTTCGAGATCGTCGAAATGGACCTGGACGAGGACGAGCCAGGGGACTACTTCCGGCGCATCAAGGCGGTCTTTGTCGATATCCCCTGCGTTCGGGGGCCAGACGTATCTGTGAACGCACGGCTGACCTTGCTGAGAAGCACGGTGCGGACGCAGTCTCACCGGGCAACCGATCCCTACTATCCTCGCGAGGAGGGCTCAGACGGGATCGAGGACAAGCGTTTCCGTGACGACCCCGGTGGAGTCGACCACATCGTGACCAGCAGTGGCGTGAACGATGCTGGCCTCCACGAGGCAAACCTCGCCGATGAGACCCGGCTCCCGTTTGAAGGGGCCGGGGTCATCAGTACGTGGTGCCTGGAGCTGCCATTGGAAACAAATCTCTTCGACCGAGCCTCGCTGAGCGACGTCAAGTTGAGGATTCTCTACACGGGCAGGGCAGGGGCCGAGCCGGCAAGGGCCGCGGCTCTCGATGCAAGACGGGCTACGATGGCGGATCGGCCCAAGCCTGTGATGTTCGACCTGGGGACCAAGGCGCCGGACGAGTGGCATCGTTTCGTGCACGGCGGCGTCGACGGGCACGAGCTGAACTTGAGTGTGACGCGGGATGACCTGCCGCGAGGCGTAGGCGACCCACGGATCGTTGCGACGGATGTTTGCTTCGAAATGCAGGACGGCGAGACGCTTCAGGTCGTCGGCGGTGACGCAGTCGGGACGATTCGCTCCGAGCGCGGGATGACATGCCTCAAGCTTCGTTCGCCGTTGAGGCTGGGAGAAGAGTTGGTTCTCCGCCTTGCGGCTAACTCTGGCGTTCCGGTGCGAGCCGACCTGCTCGTCTGGCTGCGCAGCGAGTAAGCTGGTGCGGTGCTCTAGCGCTTTCCTCCCTTCCTCCGCGCGGCTTCGCTACTTTGGCAGGCTAGCCTGGTAGCGCTCAAGGAACGCGGCGAGGTCTTCCGTCAATCCTGCGAAGTCGATCTCTCTGGCCAGCGCGTTCCCCGATGACTGAAGCACTGCCGGAGCGTCGGCGACTGCAGTGGCTATTCTCTCCTCCAAGTTGCTTCTGTCGTCCAGCGTGCATCCGATATCGATAGAGATGTACTTGCCGCCGACGTCGACATCTACGTTACCGGCCCCAGACAGCCCGTACTTGCTGATGTCGCCATCAACCCGCAGCACGAATGCAAGCTTCCGCACCGGGAACGCTCGGATACCTCCGCCGCCGCTCGCGGCCCGAAGCGCCTTGAAGTGTGGGAGCACGGCCTGCGCGGCGTCCCTGCCACCGAACTGAGCGGAGACGTCAAGTACGGCCCTCATCTCAGGGGTTGCTCCGCTTCCCCGCCCAGGGTTCGCGATTCAATGGTCCTGGGCTCACCTCAACGAGGTTCCGTTCAACCTTCAGCATGTCTCGTCTCGGTCCGCGTTGTGTCTCGATCAGATACCCACCGTCGAGTTCTCCCTGAGAGTACCGCCGGCTGGGATCCTGCGAAATCCCGTGCTTCAAGAAGTTGTCGTCGGCGTCGTATCGTTCGTAGAGTACAGCCTCCTGGTCGCCGGCTGTGTTTCCGTGTGTAGAGCTACTTGAACGCTCTTTCGGTCCGCCGTCGGGTGCGAAGGTCCCGTCGCGATTGCGCAGTCGGCCGTTCGTATCTCGGAACTGTCCTGCAGGATCTCCGCCGGAACCCTTCTTCCGGTCCAACCAGCCCTGCAGGCGCTTCACCAGCCCCGGAGCCATCTTCTTTGCAAACACGACCGCCGCGGCCACCAGCGCGCCCGCCATCAGGAGCGATGCAGCCTCCATCGATAGGCCCTCGCCCGCCTGCAAACGCTCGTAGGCGGCCATGACCTGCTCGCCGGCCGCGCCAAGCCCGTCCAGCATGTTGGGCAGATTCTGGACGAGCTCCTTCAGGTCGTACGCGATGCTGCCAGCAACGAAAGCCTGGCCCACAAGCGGGAAGAGCGCGATGACGCCACGGATTCCCTGCCCAATAATGGCTTCGCGCAACGCCTCATACGCAGCGTCGCCAAGGATCTCGACGGCACCGGCGAGCGCCGTCGCCCAGTCTGTGATCGATCCAGGATCAAAGAGCTCAGCTTCTGGAGGCCCGCGTGCGCCGCCGCCACTGCTCGAAACCGGGTCCGGATGCTCCGAGGTCAAGGACATGCCCATCTCGTTCTCGAGGGCAGTGGAAGGAGGCGTGGTGGTCTGGGTTCCCGTCGCGTCGACGTATCGGACGGGGTTGTTCCGCGCGTAGCGGTAGAGGTTCAAGCCGTCGACTAGCCCGGCGGGGTCGGCAGAGCACCAACGGCCCAACCACGGGGCGTAATACCTTGCTTCGCAGTAGTCGAGACTCGTCTCCTCGTCCCGCTCTTTCCCGTTGTACCTGTACCGTTTGGCCGGGGCATCGACGCCGGACCGTGCTGCCTGATACGCAGTACCTCCGAAGGGATAGTACTCCTCGTACGAGATGATCCTGCCGTCTCGGTCGGTCTCGATCACACTCGAGCCGAGGTGATTGCTTGCCTGAAAGCGTTCGCGCGCAGCCAGGACCGGCACGTCACTTCCGTCTTCTCTGATTTTCGTTTCAAGAAGGCAGGCCCGCCCGGTCCCGTCGCTGATGTCGAGCGCGGACCGTTCGAAATCCAGCGTGCCGTTGGCGTGTCTTCGAAAAGTCTCGTAGCCGCCGAAGTAGATGCGCTCCTCGGTGTGGGTCGACTTCACCACCAGCTTCCGTACCCGGCGCGCGTCGGCGCCGTAGCTGTAGTGCGCGGTTCCTCCGCCACCGAGATCAGCTGTGACCAGGCGGTCCGCATGGTCCCACCCGATCGACGGGAGATGCTGCATCGCAGTCATGTTCCCGTTCGGGTCGTAGGTGTACGGCGCCGAGTACGGGCGAGAGGCCGTTGACGCGCAATGCTGCCCTTCGTTGGGGACCTCGTCGCCCGGAAGACTCGTGCAGAGCAGTCGGTTGCTTAGCGCGCTGCCTGCATCATCGCACTCGTACGCGTAGTAGCGCGTCCAACCCAGAGTGCCCGCTTGATGTGCGACCTTCTGCAGGTTGCCTGAATCGTCGTACTCGTAGCGCTCAACGTAGCGCTGCAGTGCCTGCCCATCGTTGGGATGGCGCAGGGGGCGGGTTCCAAACCTTTGGGAAGTCGGCTGCTGTGCCGAGTGCTCCCGGCCCTCGGCGTGAATCAGCTGGTACAGCGCGTCGTACTCATAGCGCGCCGTGGCCTCGACAACCGCACCGTCGAAGAATGTTGTCTGCTGGGCTGCGTCGCGAATCTCGACAACGTTCCCCACCGCGTCATGGGCATACGTGAGGTCCTGCAGGCTATCGCCAGGCCCGCGGACGGTGCGGAGGCGGGTCAGCCGAAACGTTTCTCTGTCGAAGGTGCGGTGCGTCTGCGTGCCGTTTCCATAGGCGACTCGGGTGCGTTGCCCGCGTTCGTTGTAGTCAATCCCATCGACGATGGGGATCGGGTCGCCAACGCCACGAACCTGGACCACGAGGCTCTCCAGCAGACGCGACTCATTGTAGACGGGCGTCGATACGCTGCCGTCGGGGGCGATGCTGAGCGCGACCCGATCGAGTGCGTCGTATCGGCTGCGAATGGAGAACACTTCGGACTCGAGGCTTGGCTCCGATTCAGACCTCGCGGCAGCGGGGCTGAGCTCGGGTGCCAGGGCAGCCCAGTTCGGGATGTTCGTCGCGTTGCGAGTGAGTCGACGCGTGCTCTGGAGGAGATTGCCCTTGAAGTCATACGCTACGTTCTCCGCAGCCCCGGCTCCGTCGTATTCAAGATAGACGCGGCCGCGGAGATTGAGGCTCGCATCAGGGGCATCTTGCGCATCACCGTAGAGGATCCGGTGCACCAGCTCTGGCGTCTGCCCGGTGGCTGCAACCCAGACGTGGGTCAGCCTCTGAAGTTGATCGAACTCGCGTCGGAATCTCTGGCCGAGGCCGTCCCAGGAGCGAACTGGCTTGTCCGCGACATCAAGAAGACTCAAGCGTTCGCCGCTATCGGAGGAGCGGCTCCACAGGACCCGCCCCGCAGCATCGAACTCTTGACGGAGCACCGTTACACCCCGGCCGTCGACAATGGTCGTTTGGTTGCCCTCCACGTCGAGCTCCACTCGCACCTCCGTATATCGATCCTGGGACATACCGAGCTGCTCGGTGCGATTGTGCGTGACTGTGAGGAACGCGCGACCGAGGGAGTCCAGCGCAGAGACCGTCGGCGTACCTGAGTGCTTTGCAGTCAGCCGTGCTGCGCGCCGTTGGGCCGCGTCTCCCGACTGCATCTCGGCAAACCAGGCACTCTCTACGGCGGTGTCGTTCTCGTCCCAGCTCGCCTGCGACCAAGCATCGAAGGTCACCCTCGCAAATGTACCGTTCGGGTGGTCTGTGCGAACCAGCCTCCCCAATGGGTCGTAGCGCAGGACAGGGGTGACTCCCCACTCGACCAGCTCAGGCTCGTCGTTGAACTCGGGGGAGCCCCAAAAAAAGGGTTCGTACGTCTTGACCGTGTTCCCCTTGTTGTCAAAGACGACCCGCCCCGTGCCGACCCACCGTTGCGTCGCCTCGCTCGTTCGGGGAGATCCATCGGCCTCACGCTCAAGCGATCCGTTCGCCAAAATGGGAACCGGTCCAGGCTCAGCCTGCACCTTACGCAAGACCTCTCTTCCCGAGCCGTCGAAGTAGATGTACGAGACTTGCCAGCGTGTGGCGGGGTCGCGGTGGCGCTCTCGTGCGTGCACCGTCACGAATGCTGCTTTCGCCTTTCCTTCTGGTCGGGTGCGGTGAAGATCGTACTCAATCCAGGTTGTAGGATCGTTGAGCGTGTCTCCTTCTTCAGCACCCTCTTCCCCCATGGCGGCCGTTCGGACCACCATGCCCAACGCGTCGAATGCGGCAGCAGAGCGGTTCTGGTTGGGGTCGGTGAGCAACCACGGCGCGAGCACCCGATAGTCATTGTCGGCGGATGTCGTGTTGTTGGCAGGGTCCTGTCTGTCTTCGACGAGGAGTGCGTAGGGGTCGAAGGACGAGGTGTACTCAGCCCCGAATGGGTCGCTCGCCTTTTCCGGCAGGTAGAATCGTTCGCGCGCCCGGTCTTGGTCGTCATAGACAATGTGACCTGACCGAGCCCACCAGCCAGAGTCTCGCAGCGCCAGCGGCACGAGGCCTGAGTGGCCGGGGGCGAAGGGTATGTCGGAGCCCGAGACGTACCCGTACTCATCGCTGAGCAGTTGGCGATCTACCGTGACTTGCTGCGTGCCGATCACACGCTCGACGGAGCCGCTGAGCATCCCTTCGGTGAGGTTGAGGCGATACGTCTCGTGCTGCAGCGCCTGGTGCCCGATCTCGCCAATCGGCAAGGGGGCGAGGGTGCTACCGAGGTAGCGCACGCAGCGAGCTTCAATGAGTCGGCGTGCGAAGCTGCTGCTGTCTGGCTTCGCCTCGAAGGGTACGGCAGGGGCGACCGAGATCGCTTGCTCGACATCGGCGGTCGTCAGCGCACGCCATCGTGCGCGCGACTCGACCGCTACTTCATGTTGCTCTGGTGCAGCCAGCCCAGTCAGCTCCCACGCCACAGCCTCAACCGGTACGCTGACGCGATACCAGTCTGCCTCGTCTGGCCTATTCACGAACGAGGATTCAGAGACCGTAGCCCACAGGTGCCCCTGATCCCGCAAATCCCTGCCTGTGCTTGCCTCTTCCGCTTGTCGCGGCCCGGTGCGACGCGGATAGCCAATCGCGGCAGATCGGGTCACGTTGCCGAACTCGTCGACCGCAAGCACGAGTTGGTGCTGCATTCGCGGATCGTCGGGGTTCCGCTCGTAGTGCAGATCGAGCGTCTCGACGGGATGGACAAAGAAAACGGTGTGTCCGCCAGTATCCGCAGGGCGGACGACGCGAATCGCGTAGCTGCGCTCGGAGACCGTGTACGGGTGCTCTGCCTCGGGCGTATTGTCCTCGGCGTAGACCTCTTGACGAAGTACCCGGCCGCGGAGTGCTCGCGCAGCTTCACGCTCCTCCCTCACTGACAGGCCGGCGGGCAGGACGGTATCAATGAGAAGGGGGGCCTCCGGATCTCCTTTGTAGTACTCCGTTGCGAGCTGCCGCTCAAGGCGCTCGCGCTCCAGCCAGGCTCCGGTGTGGAACCATGTCACCGTTCGGACCGGCG
>JAJFGI010000362.1 GCA_021776215.1 Kiloniellaceae bacterium
GAGTCTGTGTGAAAACGCAGCACTAGATTTGCGTTTTGGCCAAAAGATCGAAGATAACAGGGAGCGATGGCGCGCTACCTGAACTACGCCCCCGAGCAAGCCTGGCTGTTGCCGCCGCGATTGAGCGACGAGTTGGGCGAAGATCATCCGGCTTGTTTCGTTCATGAATGCGTGGAGCGGCTGGACTTGTCGGCGTTCGACGTCGAGTACAGCGATCGGGGACGGCCGGCGTATCCGCCGCAGTTGTTGCTAAAGGTGTGGCTGTACGCCTACATGCTGGATGTGACCTCGTCGCGGCGGCTCGAGCGGCGCATCCGCGAAGACCTCGGGTTCCGGTTTTTGGCGGGGAGCCTGAAGCCGGATCACTGGACGCTGAACGAGTTTCGGCGGCGGCATCGGCGGGCGCTCAACGACGTGTTCACGCAGGTGGTGGAGGCGGCGCGCAGGTTGGGCATGGGCAAGCTGGGGCGAGTGGCGATCGACTCGACGCGGGTGGAAGCGAACGCCTCGCCGGATCGCAGCGACACGCTGGAAAAGCTCAGACGGGAGCGGGCGCGGATCCGGCAGCGGATTCGGCGCTGGCAACAGCGCTGCGAGCACGACGACGAGGCAGGGGAGGGAGCGGGGCCGCCGGAGGGCTGGCTCAAACGTGCGGATGCGATTCCGGCCCAGCTCGAGCAGTTGCGTAAGTCGGGCCAGAAGCGGAGTTCGCGAACCGATCCCGAGAGCCGCTATCTCAAGCGCCGCGGCGGGTTCTGCCTGGGGTATACGGCGGACGTGGCAGTGTCGGACGATCATTTGATCGTGGCGCAGCGGGTGCATCAAGCGCCGAGCGACAAAGAGTCGTTGACGGCGATGACGGCGGCGGTGGAGCGCACCTGCCGGGAACGGCCGGCGGCGGTGCTGGCCGACAGCGGGTATCACAAGACGGCGCAACTCGCGGCGGTGGAAGCGCAAGGGATTCAGACCTGGGTTCCGGACCGCTTGATGGCGACAGAACTGGCGGGCAAGCAGGCGGCTCCAGAGTGCATGAATCGACGGCAACAGCGGCGCGAGCCGGGACTGCAGCAGCGACGCGAGCGCTTGCGCGGCCCGACCGGACGGCGCATGTACGCGCGTCGCAAGGCCCTGGTCGAGTTGGTGTTCGGAGTGTTGAAGCAGCAGCGCGGCATGCGACGGTTTCGCTGTCGCGGCCTGGAGGCGGCGGGCGTCGAATGGGCGCTGGCCACGACCGCCTTTAATCTGACGAGAATGTTCGCCCGGCGCCGCGCAACAGCCTAAAACCGCGCGGCCGATGGGGCTCGAATCCGCGCCGCGAAACGTCCTCGATCCTCCCCGCTCAACTTCTCTGCCTCCGCCTCTCCGCCTCCGCCCGTTTCTTCCAACTCCCTAAGCCGTTTCCACACAGACTCGTAAGTAAGCGGCCCCCAAGGCGATTCGCGAAGCGAGAGCCCGGGAGCGCGCCCAGCCCTGCGCTGCGCCCCCTCGTTCAAAGTGCTAGGTTTTGGTCTTATGCCCTCCAGGCCCGCTCTTATACACGTCGTCGCCGCCTCCTTGCTCTCATTGGCCTGCGCGGATCCCGCTTCCGAGCAATCGCCCGAGCCCGTCTCGCCGCCGAGCGTTGAATCTGCCGCCGTCAACCGCTACGAGATCGATGTCGCCCCCAAACAGCTTGCCGAGCGCAGCGCGCCCGCCGACGCCTACCGCAAGTCCTATCAGTTCGACGCCGCCGAGGACTGGTTCTCGGTCAACATCCCGGTCTGGGACGCCGCACTCGACCCGTTCAAGGGCCGCCCCGTGCACTACCTCGAGATCGGCTGCTTCGAAGGCCGCTCGGCGATCTGGATGTTCGAGAACGTCCTCACCGACACCGGCTCAACCCTGACCTGCATCGATCCCTACCAGGACCACGTGGGGCAGGCCGTCAAGTCCCGTTTTCTGGCGAACATCGAACGCGCCGGAGCCGCCGACCGATTCAAGCTCATCGTCGGCTTCTCGCAAGAGGAACTGCGTAAGCTCCCGCTCGACAACTACGACGTCATTTACATCGACGGCGACCACCGCGCCGGACCGGTCCTCGAGGATGCCGTCCTCTCCTGGCGGCTGCTGAAGGTCAACGGCGTGATGATCTTCGACGACTACGGCTGGGAGCTCTCGCGGCCCGCTCCCGATCGTCCGCTCATGGGCGCCGATTTCTTCCTCGAAGCATTCCGCAGTCGATTCGAGGTCATCCACCGCGAGTACCAGCTCATTCTGCGCAAAATCGACGCCGGATAGTAGCTGGGCCCACGCCCCCCTTCGATCGCTCCGAGCCGCAGCAACCGAACCGCGCACGTAAGTAAGCGGCCCACCAGGCGACTCGCAAGCGAGAGCCCGGGTGAAACCGCCACGCCGCGACCACGGACAAAAAGGAGCGCCACCCATGAGTCTCAAGCGCATCGACATGCGGTACGCCGAAGAGTCTCCCGCGTCGTAGACGCCGCCTGCTCATCCACGAGTTCCCGGACTGTCACCATTCGGCCCTATTCGCCGGGAGCGAACTTCTGAAAGGCGAATGCGACCCAATCTTCTACGTCTGCCGGGATCTCTACCCAGCCAAGATCGTCAAAATCGTAAATTGGCGCAAGCGAAGGAAGCATCTCTTCGAGGCTCTCTCGCCAATACTCCAGCAGGACACGGCCGTTTCGATCACATCCGAAAGCATGAACACCCAGTGGATGGGCATCGATGTGGATCCAGTATGGAGCGGCAGCCTCGCGCCGCTCTCCTGTTTCCAAGATCAAGATCCAGCTGATTCCGGTACGCGTAACGCGAACGACGCGGGCAACAAGTTGTCGCGTCAATTAGTTCCCCACTATCTCTTCTAGTGGGGGGGAGATCGGGGACGGGGTAGTACGGGGACGGGGAGTTCGGTGGG
>JAJFGI010000363.1 GCA_021776215.1 Kiloniellaceae bacterium
GACGTGCATGCCGCCGACCGGAATGACGTCGGTGTAGATGACGTTGCCCTCGTAGAAGACGGCGATCGTGGTGGTGCCGCCGCCCATGTCGATGACCGTGACCCCCAGGTTCTTCTCATCCTCGACCAGGGCCGCCAGGCCAGAGGCATAGGGCGCGACGACGAAGCCGACGACATCCAGATGGCAGCGCTGCACGCAGGTCGTCAGATTGCGCACGGCGCTGGAGGCGGCGGTGACGATGTGGATATCGACCCCCAACTGGTCGCCATACATGCCGCGCGGGTCGCGGATGCCGCGGTGGCCGTCGATGTTGTAGCCGGTCGGAATCGAATGAATGAGCTGCCGGCCGGTGCCGACCCACTCGACCTGGCCCTGCGCGTCCTGGCCGTGGGTAAAGGCACGGCGGAGATCCGCGTCGCCGATCTCGTGGCCGTTGATGGCGACCTCGACCCCGACCGAGGTCGAGGCCGGGTGACCGCCGGACAGGCTGACGATAACGTTATCGATGGTCTGCCCGGCCATCTGCTCGGCGGCGTGCACGGCGTTCAGGACGGTCATCTCCACGGCCGCCATGTCGACCACGGCGCCGCCCTTGATGCCGCGGCTGGCCTGTTGACCGATGCCGATGACATTGGGCACGGAGCCGCCGTCGAGTCGGGCGATAAAACAGCACACCTTGCTGCAGCCCACATCGAGGGCGGCAACCAAACCGTGGCGGGCGCGGGCGGAACCCTTCCTCATCCTTTCGCTCTTTCCATCCGCGGTTTGCGCATCATGTGTCTTCCCCCGCCGGGCGCAGACCGGGCAGGACGGCACCGGGGGCGGTGCGCACCACCAGGCGGTCCGGCAGGCGCAGATCGATCGTCACCACGTCGCGCTGCAGGACCTCGTGGCTGCGCTGCAGACGGGCCAGTTCCGCCCAGGCCGCGGCGGTGTCGGTTTCCGGCAGCCGCACATCGATGCCGTTGTCCAGGCGAATGTTCCAGCGCCGTCCCTGCACGCGGACCGCCGCGGCGACTTGGGCGCGCAGGTCCGGCTCGCTGTCAAGAATCGCCAGCAAGGCGCCGGCATTGCGCGGCGCGTCGTCGCCGACCAGCACGGGCAACGTGGCGAAGGCCGTGGCTTTGGCACCGGGAATCACTTGCCCGTCGCCGTCGATGACCGCGAGCTTGCCGTCGGATTGCCACAGGGCCATCGGCGTGCGCTCGCTCAGGCGGAGAAAGACCGTATCCGGCAGGCGCCGCTCGACGGTGGCTTCGCGCACCCAAGGCAGGGCTTCGAGACGCACTTTTGCGGCATGCGGGTCAAACGCGAGAATTGGCGTGCCGCGCGCGACTCCCAGGGTCGCCAGGATGGCCTCGCTCCTGGTGCGGTTCCGTCCTTCGACCAGGACGTCTTCGACGCTCAGGCCGGCGCTGGCGCTGGCGGCATACAGCCCGTCGCCGATGGCGGCGACCTGCCGCCCATACCAGCCATCCAGCCACAGCCAGCCCAAGGTGACGATCGCCAATCCGCCGGCCCCGGCGGCGGCAAAGCGGGCCCGCCGCTGCCAGTCGACCGGCAGTGGCCGCCGACGCCGGCGCTCGTAGTATCTGTCATCGACCCCTACGAATCGCATGTCGCGTTCTCCACCATCCAGGCGCACAGATCGGCGAATGAAATGCCGCGGTGCGCCGCCTGTTCGGGAACGAGGCTGAGCGGGGTCATGCCCGGCTGCGTGTTGACCTCGAGGAAATAGAGATGGCCGGTGGCCGCGCCGTTGCGCGCGGCGCCGTTGCCAGCGCTATCGGTGTCGTCGTAGCGGAAGTCGGAGCGGCTGACCCCGCGGCAGCCCAGGAGCCGGTGCACCGATAGTGCCGCCTGCAGGGCGGCCTCGGTAATCTCGGCCGGGACGGGCGCCGGGATGAGATGGTCGGCACGGCCACCGGTGTATTTCGCTTCGTAGTCGTAGAAGCCTTCGCGCGGGCGGATCTCGGTTACGGCCAGGGGCTCATCGCCCATGACCGCGACGGTCAGCTCGCGGCCGGGGATGAACCGCTCGACCAGGATCTCGTCGCCAAATTTCCACGTCGCCAGGTCGATCGGCGGCCGGTTATCACCCTCGCGGACGATGCGCACGCCGACGCTGGAGCCTTCGTGCGCCGGCTTGATGACGTAGGGGCGGTCCATCACCTCGCGGGCCGCCAGCTCTTGCGGGCTGACGACGACGCCCTCCGGCGATGTCACGCCAGCGGTGCCGGCGATGCTCTTGGTCATCTGCTTGTTCATGGCCAGCGCCGAGGCCATGACCCCCGAATGGGTGTAGGGGATGCGCAACAGCTCGAGCAGGCCCTGGACGCAGCCATCCTCGCCCCAGCGCCCGTGCAGGGCATTGAAGACGACGTCGGGCGCCGGTTTCAGCGCCTTGACGAGCGCACCCACATCCTCGCCGACATCCACTTCGCTGACTTTGTAGCCGGCGTCACGCAAACCTTGGGCGCAGGCCCGGCCGGAGACCAGCGAGCCCTCCCGCTCGGCCGTGCGTCCGCCCATGAGCACGACC
>JAJFGI010000364.1 GCA_021776215.1 Kiloniellaceae bacterium
CGGGTCGATGTCCGCCATCTGCCAGTCCATGCGTCCGGCCTCCATCTTGGCGAGATCGAGGATCTCGTTGATCAGCCGGGTCAGCCGTTCGCTTTCCTTGACGATGATCTTGAGAAACTTCTCCCGCTGCCGCAGGTCCAAGTCCGGGTTGTCGCCCAGGATCTCGCTGAAAGAGCGGATCGAAGTCAGCGGCGTGCGCAGCTCGTGGCTGACCGTCGAGAGGAAGTCGTCCTTGAGACGGTCAAGCTCCTTCAGGCGTTCGTTCGCCGCGCGCAGCTCGGCGGTGGTGGCCTCCAGCTCGCGCGACTTTTGCTCCAGGCCGTGGCTGTATTCGATGACCTGCGAAGTCTCGTCGAGGATCTTCATCACTTCTTCCAGACCCACCACCTCGCCCTTGGCGACCGAGGCGACCATGACTCGCGCCGAGGCGGCACCGATGGCACCGGCCAGCAGTCGTTCGACAAAACTGACCAGGCTGGCATCCGCCTCGCGCAGCTTGGCTAGGTTGAGGCCGCGGGCACGGGCATAGTTGCCGAGCGCCCGATCCGCCTGGCGCGAGCCGATGAATCGCGCCAGCAACTCCCGCAGGTCCGGCACGGTCGCCGAGCCGCGCCAAAAGCGCGAGCCTCCGTGCGCCCCGGCGGGCCCGTGGGCGCCGGAGTGGGTGAGCACATCGACGAATAGGGCGCCCTGAATCCGCTCGATGGCGCTTTGCCGGCTGAGCAGCGAGCCGATTACGTAGCCGCCGATGTTCACGAACATGCTCCAAAAGACGGCGTGTGACAGGCTGTCCATGCCGCGCAGGCCGAACAGCTCGTGCGGTTTGAGCAGGGCGATGCCAAAGGCGCCGGCCTCAATAAATTCCGTCGGCAACCAGCCGGACCGGGCGAAGGACGGCAGCAGCAGGGTGTAGATCCAAACCGCGAATCCCAGCGATAGTCCGATCAAGGCGCCGGTGCGTGTCCCGCCTTTCCAGAAGATGCCGCCGATCATCGCCGGGGCGAACTGCGCCGCGGCGGCGAACGAGACCAGTCCGATGGTCACCAGCGCCGCCGCCTCGCCGATAAAGCGGTAGTAGGCGTAACCGAGCATGAGGATTAGGATGATGCTGCCCCGGCGAATGGTCAGCAACAGGCCGCTCAAATCTCCGCGCGCGGTCAAGCGCAGCCAGCGCAGCCGCAACAGCGCCGGCATGACCAGATCGTTGCAGATCATGGTGCTGAGCGCGATCGCCGCGACGATGACCATACCCGTAGCGGCGGAAAGACCGCCGATGAAGGCGAACAAGGCCAACCCCTCACGTTTCTCCGCCATGGGAATGGTCAGCACGAAGGTATCCGCATCGACCTCGCCACCGGGAAAATGCAGCAGGCCGCCGATGGCAATGGGCAGGACGAAGATATTGATGATCAGCAGATAGAGGGGGAACAGCCAGACCGCCTTCTTCAGGTGATCCTCGTTGACGTTCTCGACCACCGATACCTGAAACTGCCGCGGCAGACAGATGATCGCCGCCATGGACAAGAGCATCAGGGTCATCCACTGGCCGTAGCTGGCGCCGCCATCGACGGTGAACAACGGCGCTATCTCCGGCGACCGCGCCGCCGCGGCGAACAGGTCGCCGAACCCATCGTACAGACCGTAGGTCACGAAAATGCCGACTGCCAGGAACGCCACCAGCTTGACGACCGATTCAAAGGCGATGGCGGCGACCATGCCCTCGTGGTGTTCGCTGGCGTCGATATGGCGCGTGCCAAACAGGATGGCGAACATGGCCATCAGCAGGGCCACAAGAAACGCCGTGTCGGCCAAGACCGGTACCCGGCTCGAAACCGGCGGCATCACGACCTCCGGATACTGCACCAGCACGTTGAAGCTGGTCGAGACCGCTTTCAGCTGCAACGAGATGTACGGCATGATGCCGACCACGGCGATCAGGGTCACCAGGACGCTCAGGCGCGCGCTCTTGCCATAGCGCGAGGAGATGAAGTCGGCGATCGAGGTGATCCGGTGCGCCTTGCAGATGCGGATGATCTTTTGCAATACGAAGCCCCAGAGCACGAAGGTCAACGTCGGACCCAGGTAGATCGGCAGAAAATCGATGCCGCTGGAGGCGGCGCGGCCGACGCTGCCGTAAAACGTCCATGACGTGCAGTAGACGGCGATCGACAGCGCATAGATGTAAGGGTTGGCGATCAGGCTGCGGCCCGCGTCCGCCCGCTTGTCACCATAATACGCGATGGCGAACAGCAGGCTGAGGTACGCCGCGGCGACCAGCAGGATGACCCAGCTATCGAGCATGCTCTGAGTCGCGCCGGCCACGGGCGCGCTGTTGCGCACTGTCCGGCGCCCCTGCCTTGGGGGAACCGCGGCCGCCGCCAACAGCGATCCAGGCGACCAGGGCCACGATCAGTGCCCAGACCGCGAACAGATACAGGTAGAGCAACGGGATACCGAAGAGAAAGACATCGACGCTGAAAATCGACAGGACCGGTGGATTAAGCGCCAGGACGGCGAACAGAAAGGTGGCGATCGATCCTTCGCTGGTGGCGTTTGGGCGGCCCATGTCGCTGCGTCCGCCGTGATCAGCCGGCCGGCGGCCCGCCGCCGTCGAGCGCCTTTTGCACCCGCGCGACGATCTCGCGGTTCGAGAACGGCTTGGTGATGTACTCGTCGGCGCCGAGCTGCATACCCTTGCGCCGGTCCGGCTCGCGGCCCTTGGCGGTCAACATGACGATGCGCACGTCTTTCCACTGCGGGTTGGCGCGTATGGCGCGACAGACATCGAAGCCGTCCCGCCGCGGCAGCATGATGTCGAGCAGCACCAGATCGGGCGCGGCGCTTTCGACCATGCGCAGCGCCGCGTCGCCATCGCGCGCCAGGCGCACATCGAACCCCGCCTGCTTCATGAGGAAACTGAGCGAATCGAGAATATGCGGCTCGTCCTCGACGACCAGCACCCGCTGCGTCATGTCATCAGCCTCCTCCCCTCCCCTGGGCGGCACGGCGTCGGACCCGGGCGCCTTTTCGGCGTCGTTGATCATGGGCCCTGGTGCACATTACTGCGGACCGGCGGCAGTTGTCATGGACCATGTCCGCCCGGCGATGGACCCATCCGGCGGGGGAGCGGCCCGTTGCGCGCAATCGGGGCGCGGGCATTGCCGGCAACTCAGCCCGACGGGCACAGCGAACGCTGATCCGTCCGTCCCCAGGCCATCGGCATAGACCAGGCGCGGGGCGAAAGAGATGTCGCAGCCAATCGCCACCGCATAGTGGCTGCGCGGCGCCCCGTGCCCGCCGGAAGCGCGGCTCAGTGCCTTGGCGACGAACAGATATCTGGCCCCATCGGGAAGCTGCGCCACCTGGGTGTCGATTTGGGCAGGGGTCAAAAAGGCAAGATGCGCATTCCACCGCGGGCACAGACCGCCATGCCGGGGGATGTTCAGGCCGGAAGCGCTGAAGCTCTTGCTCACGTTGCCGGCGATATCGACCCGCACGAAATGAAAGGGCACCCCCTCGGCGCCGGGCCGCTGCAGGGTGGCCAGTCGATGACAGGCCTGCTCGAAACTGACGCCGAAGCGATGCTGCAGCAACTCCAGATCATATCGAAGGTCGGCTGCCGCCTGGCGAAACAGCCCGTAGGGCATGATCACCGCCGCGGCCACATAGCCGCCCAGGACGTGCCGGTAGAGCGCGCCGGCCGCGGCCGGCAGAGCCCCCGCCTCGGCCAGGCGCCGATCGATCGCCGGCCCGCAAGACAACAGCGCCAAGCCCCGCGCGGCCTGAAAGGTCCGGGTTTCCAGGGGTAAAGCCGGCGCCGGTGGATCGCCCGCGGTCTCGATCACCGCGCCGGTCGCGCGATGCAGAGCCTCGACCAGCGCGGCGTGGAGGCCCGCCGGCATCGGCGTCAGGCTCTCGCGCACGGCATCGGCGGCCTCCTCCAGATCCGGGAAGTGATTGTTGTGGCTCCGAATCAGCTCGGCGACCGCGGTCGTCGGGGACTCCTGGGCCGCCGAGGCCGGTGTCCCTTCCGCCGCCAGATAATCGAAGATCTCGCTTACCAGATCGGTCAACTGCTCGCTCTCGTCGACAAGGACGTCGACGAATCTCTGCCGCCGGCTCACCGCCAAGTCCACATTGTCCCGCAGAATCTCCGAATACGACCGGACGGACGTGAGGCGAGTCAGCAAGCGGTGCCGCGCCGCGGCAAGGAACGGATCGCCGGCCAGGCGCTCGCCCAGGCCACGGGCCTCGCCGCGGGCGGAAAGATAGGCCCGGAAGAGGGCCTGCAGCGCCCGCGCGGCGGCCGGCAAGGTGGCGGCCAGTTCGGTCAGGTCGCGCTCGCCGAGTCGCGGCCCGGGGTACAAAGGATCCGCGGCGATCTCGGCCAGGTCCGCGCGCAGCCGCGCCGGCGCGTCGGCCAGGAAAGCCTGCTCATCGACCCCATAGGCCTCGGCCAGCCTGCCGAGCAGGGCCGGCGTCAGCGGCCGTCGGTCGTTTTCGATCAGGTTCAGATAGCTGGCGGAGATTCCCAGGCGGCCGGCCATACGCGCCTGTGTGTCCCGATTCCGGGTGCGCAGGCGGCGTATGCGGTTCCCAAACCCTGTGTCGTTGAGCATCGCCCGGTACCACGAAAATGTCGATTTACAAACCCTACACCATGCCACCCCGGTTTGTCATAAAATTTACAAACGACCCTGGCGAGGGCGGCTCGATTGTTGACGCTCAGTAACGATCGTGGAAAGTTTGTCCACCGGGTGCTCAGCGCTGCAGGCAGCGGCCCTATCTGAGTGCCGGAAAAACTAAGAATCCACGGGGAAGTGGATCAAGCACGACGGAACCGCCCCGACCGGGGCGGTACACATGGGAGGGCAGAGCCTTGGCACCGAAAGTTATCTGGCTGTTCGTCTTCGTCGCCCTGTATTGGGCTTACTGTATTTTCTGGGGCATCAAGTCGGCGCAGTCAGCGCGCACCGCGAGTGACTATTTCCTCGCCGGCCGGCGGCTGTCGATGTGGGTATTCATCCTGGCGGCGACCGCCACCTCGTTCTCCGGCTGGACCTTCATGGGCCATCCGGGATTGGTCTATCGCGACGGCTTCCAATACGCCTACGCGTCGTTCTACACGATCACCATTCCGTTCACGGGTGTTCTATTCCTGAAGCGCCAATGGATGTTGGGCAAGCGCTTCGGATATGTCACCCCTGGCGAAATGCTGTCCGACTATTTCAAGGGCGACGCCATCCGTATCCTGACGGTGCTCGTGGCCCTGCTGTTCTCGATCCCATATCTGGGCGTGCAGCTGGGTGCCTCGGGTTTCCTCTTCAACGTGCTGACCGACGGTCTGATCTCCGAGGAGCTCGGCATGTGGGTCCTGTCGCTCGTCGTGCTGATCTACGTAGCCTCCGGCGGGCTGCGCGCGGTGGCCTACGTGGACACGGTGCAGTGCATCCTGCTGGCCTTGGGTATCGTCATCACCGGCCTGATCGCCCTCGACATGGCCGGTGGCTGGACGGCCCTCAATGAAGGTTTCGCCCGCATGGCGGCGTCGGACGTCGGCAAGTGGGGCGTCACCCCGGACGGGCACAACGCCTACTTCGCCATCCCCGGTGTTATCCAGTTTACCGCGGGATTAGGTAAAGAGACGCCCGTTGGCGGGTTGTGGACCGGCGTCATGGTGCTGACCTACATGTTCGCCCTGATGGGCATCCAGTCGGCACCGGCCTTCTCGATGTGGGCGTTCGGTAACACGAACCCGCGCCCCTTCGCGCCACAGCAGGTGTGGGCCTCGTCATTCGGTATCGGCCTGATCCTGTTCTTCTTCACCGCTTTCCAGGGCATGGGTGCGCATCTTCTGGGCGCCAACCCGGCGGTGACGGACGCGGGTTTGGCGATTTCCAACGCGCTGCCCGGGGACATCATTTCGAAAAGCCCGGATGCGTTGGTCCCGTACTACTTCAACCAGATCGCGGAGTCGATGCCGTGGCTGGTCGGCCTGTTGGCCGTCTGCGCCCTGGCGGCGATGCAATCGACCGGGGCCGCGTACATGTCGACCGCGGGCGCCATGCTCACGCGCGATCTGTACAAACGCTACATCAACCCGACTGCGTCCCACAGCACACAGAAGCTCGCCGGGCGCCTGGGCGTTGCCTTCATCGTCTTGTCGGCGTTGATGGTGGCCACTTTCTCCAAAGATGCCTTGGTTCTGCTGGGCGGCTTGGCGGTGGCCTTTGGCTTCCAGATGTGGCCGGCCCTGGCGGCGGTGTGCTGGTTCCCGTGGATCACCCGTGCCGGGGCGACGTGGGGCCTGGCCGCCGGCCTGCTCGGCGTCATCTTCACCGAAAGCTTCGGCTTGAACCTCCTGGGGTGGCTGGGCATCGACCTCTGGGGCCGTTGGCCGTGGACCATTCATTCCGCCGGTTGGGGGATCTTCTTCAATGTGGCCGTTTGCGTGGTCGTCTCGGCGGCGACGCAGGAATCGGGGGCGTTAGCCCATCGCATGAAGTACCACAACTTCCTGCGTGAGCACGCCAGCCTGTCGATCGACAAGAGGAAGATGATCCCCATCGCCTGGGCGGTCACCCTGGCGTGGATGTTCTTCGGCATCGGGCCGGGTGCGGTCATCGGCAACACCATTTTCGGCACCCCCGCAGATGCCACAACGTGGGTTTTTGGCATGCCCTCCATTTGGGCCTGGCAGATCCTGTTCTGGCTGCTTGGCGTCGGCATGATGTGGTTCCTGGCCTACAAGATGGAATTCTCGACCATGCCCGACCGAGAGGTTCAGGCCTTGACCGAGGATATCGGCGACGTCGGCACGCAGCCCGTATCGCAAATGGGCACAACGACCGGCCCAGCCGAATAACCGGCCGGCATACGGAACAAAAAAATTCCGGGGGGAGGCTAGCCTCCCCCTTTTTTTTTGGCTCCGCCGGCACGCTGGTTGCCAGCGGCGCCGGTTTTGCTACGATCCACGCTTGGCGTGACGATGTGAGGCTCTTGAGGGCATTATCGCGAGCATGGCTGATCTCTTTACTCAGCAGTACTGGCCGCTGTGGACTGTGGCGCTTGCGCTGGCCCTGTTCTTGCCAGTGCGCCGCTTGGTCTGGACTCTTTACGTACGCCGGGCGCAGCGCTTTGGCGGCGGCGATGCCGCGGATCAGGAGCGGCTGAAAAGGCGCGCCGGTGTCACGGCGGCGCTGATCTGTCTCGTTTTCTCCTACCTGTACATGAGCTACCTGTTCCGGGGCGGGCCGTGAACTCCAAAGTTTTAAGCCGCTATATCAAGCTTATGGCGATCGCCATCGTCGCGGTTGCCGCATTTTCGCTTGGCTACGAGTATCTGACTTCGGAAGCACCCGGCGATTACTACGTGCGCAAGGGCGACATTCGATTGAGCGAAGGCAGTTACGACGAAGCGCTGGAGAACTTCAATCTCGCGCTAGACGAAATGCCGAACCACCGCGGCGCCGTCATGGGCCGAGCCCTGGTTTTTACCCAGTCCGAGAAGTACGACGAAGCGATCGCCGAATACGACCATCTGATTCGCTTTCTCGAGGATACGCTGGAGCCGGACGATGCCACCGGTAAGGGAGCGCTGGCCGCCGCCTATGCCAACCGGGGCATCGTCTACGATCGGCAGGGGGACTACCAGGCTGCGCTGGACGATTACGTTGCCGCGTTGGAAACCGACGAAGGCACGGTTTCGGGACCCGACGTCGTGCACAAGATCCTTTACGGTTCGACGGACGTCTCATCCGTGCGCAAGCGCGCCCAGTACATCTACGAACAGCTAAAGTTGCCGGAAAGCGAGCGACTCATGCGGCGGCCGGAGATCGACGACAAGCAGCGCATGTACAAGCCCTAACCGGGCCCAGGCCGGGCGCGTCAGCCGAAACGCACGATCCCAAGGACGTCCTGAAACAGCACCAGCATGAAGAAAACGGCGGCAATGCAGCCGAACAGCAATCGAACCACGTCGGTTTTGCCCTCTTCCGTGCGGTACGAGATCCCATGCCAGGCAATGCCGGCGGTGACCGTCAGGAAGAGGTAGTTGATTGGTGTTTCCCAATCGCCGGCAAACTCAAACATGGAAACGCCGTGGCTGTCCGAACAGACAGTGTTGCACGCCAAGGACCGGTCCGCTCATGCGCGACTCACGAGCCGCGCAGGTTGCTGGGGTTGGCGGGCGTGAGTTCCTTTTCGTTGAAATATGGCGGCAGAATCGATGTGACCGAGTTCGGCACGACGGCGCTGACAAAAATGGCCCCGCACAGGACAAAGGCCAGACAGAAGACGGCAATTGCCAGTCGCCGGGCTCCCAGGGGCAGTGCCTTGTAGTATTCGCTGTCGTAGCGGTGATAGCCGGGGTCGTTGTCGTCGAGATCTTCTAGCTCAGCCATCAAGCTAATGCGCCGGGCATAGTGGCGGGCCCACACCGGGACCTTGCTGTAGACCATGTATGCCTGAAAGATATCGTCGCTCAATTTGCCGCGCAGCTCCGTTCCATGCCACTCGAAGTAGGCGAGCTGGAGCAATTGAAACTCGCCGATCTGGAGCAGGTTCGCGGCCTGCGCCACTTCCGCCCGCTCGGGATCCTCTTCGCGGTCGGGGCGCAGCAAGGTCTGTAGCAAATTCGCCATGGGGACAGTCTAAGCCCGCTTCACCGCCAGGCAAAGCGATCTGCATGGCCCAGGCAC
>JAJFGI010000365.1 GCA_021776215.1 Kiloniellaceae bacterium
GGCAAGAGCGTCGAACTGATCCTTCACGCGCAAGGCTGTACCAGCGTCCGCGCGGAGACAGGTCACACCGGCATCGAGGCAGCGCGCAAAGAGCGCTTTGACATCATCATTCTCGATCTGAGCCTGCCGGACATGGACGGACACAAGGTGCTGCGCGCCCTGCGCACCGCCAAGGTGTTGACGCCGGTGCTCATCCTTTCGGGCAGCGACCGCAAAGAGGACAAGATCAAGGGCCTGGGCATCGGCGCCGACGATTATGTGACGAAACCGTTCGACAAGGGCGAATTGGTGGCCCGCATCCAGGCCATTCTGCGGCGCGCCCGGGGACCGTCGCCGTCGTTGAAGGCCTCGGCCTTGCAAGGCAGCCTGCTCGCCCGAAACGGCTATGCGGCGCCATGGGATTTTGCCGTCGCCTACGCGCCACGCGGATCGACACTGCCGACGGCCCCGGCTACAGATCCGGCCGCCCAGCCCCAGCGCACCCCGGCCGGCCCGTGCGGCCCACGGCTGGACGTCCCCCGCGCCCCCCTTCGTCGAGGCGGCGGCGCGCGACTCATCGTTCTGGGCAACGCCAAGGGCGGCACGGGCAAGTCGACCACGGCAATGCACTTGATCGTCGGGCTGATGAGCGTGGGCCGTAAGGTCGGCAGCCTGGATCTGGACATGCCGCAGGGCACGCTGAGCCGATACATCGAGAACCGCCGCGCCTTCGCCGCCGGCAAGTCCCTGGACCTGCCGATCCCCGATCATCATGCGGTCACGCCGGGCGCCGGCGCGGCCGCCGACTTCGAAGCGGCGCTGGCGCCGCTGGCCGGCGCCTGCGACGACGTCGTCATCGACACGCCCGGCCATGACAACGAGCTGTCGCGGTTGGCACATGGCATGGCCGATCTTCTGATCACGCCGCTCAACGACAGCTTTCTGGACCTGGACGTTCTGGCCCAGATCGAAGCGGAAAGTCTGCGCATCCGGTGCCTCAGTCCCTACAGCGAGATGGTGTTGGACGCCCGGCGGCGGCGCGAGGGCGCCGGTGGCACCCTCGATTGGCTCGTGCTGCGCAACCGCCTGTCCCCCCTGGACGCCCGCAACAAGCGCAACATGGGCACGATCCTGCACAAGCTGGCCAAGAAAATCGGTTTCCACGACGGCCTCGGTCTGAGCGAACGAGTCATCTACCGCGAGCTGTTTCTCTCCGGTCTGACCTTGCTGGATCTGCGCGACAGGAAAACCGGTCAGGACTTGACGATGTCGCACGTGGCCGCCCGGCAGGAGCTGCTCAAGCTCCTCGCGGTCGTGCAACCGCCGGCGCGCAAGAAAGACGCGAAGGACAAGCCGGCCGCTCGACACGGGAGCCGCGCGGCGCTAACCGCCTAGAGCGGTATTGCATTAGGTGTGAACGTGCTCGGTGTTCCATCCTTCGAGACGCGGTGCTGCCGCACCGCTCCTCAGGATGAGGCCGGTGCGAATAGCCGAACGATTTACATCACCTCATCCTGAGGAGCCGCCATCGGCGGCGTCTCGAAGGATGCGCCATCGAGCGCTGTTCAGTCGCCTTTCGATTTAACCTAAAGCATTACCGCTCTAGGGGGATGGACGGACCGCGAACAACCTGAATCCGCCGGCATCATCGGGCAACGGCACCGGTGTTAGGAACGCCGGCGGCGCACCGTCGGTCAGCGCCTGATACAGAGTGCGGCCGTCCTGATCGGCCTCGTACAAGAAGGTTTCGGCGGAGCCAATACAAATCGCCACAAGATCGACCCGGTTGTCGGCCAGCAACTGCCGCGAAACCGAGTAATCCAAGGCGGTCATGATTCGATAGCTCGCGGCGAAACCCGGTTGCGGCCGATGGTTCGGGATCGAAAGGACCGAGTGCCGGGTGCGGTACAGAATTTCGGGTCCGAAGTCGATCATGGCGAGAACTATTTTCGGCGTCCGCCCGAGATCGGTTCGATCATTCAGAACATCGGATAACGCGTTGATGGGGCAATTGTTTTTTGCTTCCGCCGAAGCGTTTTTATCATCCTCCATTACCGTGGCTATGGCGTTCGGCACAAACATCCACGTCAGCATCCCTACAAACAGGAAAGGCCGTACTATTCCCAAAACCCGCTCCGGCAACCGTGCCGACATGCGCGCCACGATCGCCGCAGCCAAATCGGCATAGGGCAAAACCAAAATTGTCTCGGCGTATGACACCCAGCGCACTTGGTAAAACGTCAGCGGCACGAAGGCCAAAGACCCGATTGCAACCAAAAGCCAAAGCCGGCGTGCGATGCCCCGGCTACGCCACAGCCTGTAAACAAGCCATGGCACAGCGGGAATTGCGACACCGAGCCACAAGATTGCTTTGCTCAAGCCGGTGGCCCACTGATCGCTTCGCAAGACCGCGACATTGATGAGGGGCTGAATCTCCGAGATATTGGCAAAGTGCTTGCGCAGATACAGATCTCCGCCCGCTCCCATCGGGTTTGCGAAGGCCTGGGGGAATTGCGACCAAAGCAGGAGCAGCGATACGGCCATTGTGCCGCCGGCCCAGATTGCCGGCCGCGCCGGACCCACGCCAAACCAGCCGCGTTTCTCGACAGCGAGCAAAACCCACCACGACACCGCGTTCAGGGTGAACATCACAAGATGCAAGATCGAGATCTTGTCCATTTCCACCATCGACAGCCCCGCCGGCCCCCGCTCAAATAGCAAGGCCATACCCAGGCCGGCCCACAAGGCAGTCGAATAGAGTGCCAGGACGCGCAGCATTCGCCGGTCGCCCGCCAGCCAACACACGGCGAAAGTGGCGACAATGGCGACCACCGCGACGAGAGACTCGATGCTGATCCAGATTGCCAACGCCCCGGTCAGGCCGGCCGCCACGGCGTCGATCTTGCGCCCGGGCCGAGCCAGAACGCGCAAAGCAAAACCAAGCGCCAACAGGAACAGGAGTATAAGAAGGCCATGATGGTCGGGCCGGCCGACCATGAAGCGCGCCAGGTCGCCGGGCTGCGCAACGAGGATGAAGGCGACAAGCGGCAGCCCTGGCCGCGCTATGAGCGGCGCGGCGGCCCAGATGACAGCGCCCAGTGAGACGACCAGCAGCACCGGGCTGACGAGGGCTCCCCACCAAAACAGCGCAGCTTGAAAGCCCAGAAACGGGCTCGCCAATCCGGCCCCGGCAAGAAGCAGAATATCCATCGGCCGGGTCCAGTGCAGCGCCAAACCGCTCGGCGGCCCGATCCGGGGAATGACGGCATCGAACCAGGCGCCCGATTGCCACAGGTTCTCGACCCGGACCAGACGCATATAGTCGTCCGTGTCGACCAGGCCACCGGCGAGGATCGGGGAAATACCGTTCAGTACAGCACCGATTTGCACCACCACAACCAGAGCGGCGGCAAAAGCAATCGCAAGAGCGATTTCGCGACTGTTCGCCTGGTGGGAAACTCCGCCTCGCGCGGCGCCCGGCCCCCAGGTCGGTTCGACGGTCTGTTGCAAATCTCGGGTCTTCCAGAATACGACAAGGGCGGGCGGCGACGGACCTCCTCAGTCTGCCAGACCCGATTTAAAGCTTTCTTATGAATGGCATCCTGTGCCGTGCGTGGCGGCCGCAGCCAACCCATCGTCTTTCAATTAGCTAAAAAGCCGTAGAGTTATTCCTGTCAGCGGGCGCAGGATCCGCGCTCTTGGCCGTTGCGGCGCCCCGCGGCAAATATACCGCCTTAGCCCCCCAAGTCGCGGAGGGGCACCTAAACATCTGTGCTGATGCCAGCAGGAGAACCGTCGCTTCTGCCATTGAAAATCAGGTTTGAAAATAACAATTGAATATTAGATTATATTTTATATTACTTTATTGAAGTGTTCGAAATATATACACCAATCAGCAGGGTTCGAGTAAAATTGATTTATATTCCTTTTTACGTTTCATTAACTTGCTTAGCTTAAATACTTACACTGATGATGCGCTTTACAAGGAGATCGTACCATGCTGAAGCATGTGACCAATTTCTACCGTGACGAAGAGGGCGCTACGGCCATCGAGTACGGCCTGATTGCCGCGCTCGTGTCGGTGGCCGCGATCGGCGCACTGACCGCCATGGGCAACTCGCTGAATGCGATGTTTACCGCAGTTTCCACGGCGTTGGACACTGCCGTCGCAGCGCCGCCGGCGCCGGCTCCGTAAGCAACGTCAGCGGTGTAAGACACAAGGAGACGGCTCCGCTTAAAGGAGCCGCTGAAGAAATCACGAGTAATTGGGGCCGGGGAACAAAGCATCCCCGGCCTCGATTTTTCGTACCGGTGCGAGCAACAAAATGCCTGCGTCAACTCTTGTCGCCGATATTGTGATTCTGTGCTTTGCGGCGCTGGCCTTCTCCGCCGCGGTCAGCGACATATTGACGTATCGGATCCCTAATCGGCTGTCTTTGGCCCTGGCCCTGCTCTACCCGATCTATGTGGTCGCCGCGCCGCAGTCGGTCGATTGGCTATCCGCGCTGGCTCTGGCCAGCGGCTCATTGGCCCTCGGCTTTTTCCTCTTCTCGGTGAGGATCTGCGGCGCCGGCGATGCGAAGCTGTTTGCCGCCGTGGCGCTTTGGGGAGGGCCGGCGCTCTTCCTTCCCTTCACACTCATTATGACACTGGCTGGCGGGGTGATTGCGCTCTTTATTTGGCTGCAACACCGGTTCGCCCGGGCGGCGTCGCCGATCTTGGTCTTTCAGACCGCCGTCGACCCCCAGATCGGCAAGCAGCAGATGCCCTATGGGGCGGCCATCGCCGTGGCCGCTCTTTACGTAGCATTTACATTACTACAGGTAAGCTAAAGCCATGTCGGTGCGAAATATTCTTCTCGTGGTGGCGGCCCTGCTCATCACCGTGGGCACGGGGTTGCTTGCGCGTGGTTGGCTGAATAGCCAACGCGTCCAGACCGTTGCGCCGGCGCCGGAGCAGGCCAGGGTCAGCGCC